>NZ_JAHLEM010000557.1 GCF_018883605.1 Streptomyces niphimycinicus
CGCAGGACGGCCCCCGGAGCCACTGCCGGGCGACCCCGGAAGCCCCGCCCGCACGGACAGCCCCAGGAGCGACGAGCGGCCGCCGCCCCCGGAGCCACTGGCCGCGCGGCCGCTCAGGGGGTGGGCAGCCCCGCGCGCACCCGCTCGAGCGTGATCGGCAGATCGCGGACCCGCACCCCCGTGGCGTGGTACACCGCGTTGGCGATGGCCGCCGCCGTGCCGACGATGCCCAGCTCCCCGACGCCCTTGCTGCCCATCGGGTTCAGCTCGTCATCGTGCTCATCGATCCAGTGCGCCTGGATGTCCCGCACATCGGCGTGGGCGGCGATGTGGTACGAGGCCAGGTCGTGGTTGGCGAAGTCGCCGAACCGCGGATCAACTTCGAGCCCTTCGTGCAGCGCCGTCGAAAGCCCCATGCACATGGCGCCGCGCAACTGCGCCCCTGCCGTCCGGGGGTTGATGATGCGTCCGGCGGCGAACATCCCCAGCAGCCGGTCGACCCGCACCTGACCGGTGACGGCGTCCACCCGCACCTCCGCGAACTCGGCGCCGTAGGCGTGGCGCGAGAACTCCCGGCGCGCCGCGACGTCCTCGGCGGTGTCCGCCCGTTCCTCCAGGCCGCCGGGCGGGATCGCACCGGCGGACTCCTCCAGCCGCTTGGCCAGCGCCCGGCACGCCTTGGACACCGCCCATCCCCAGGAGCTGGTGCCCATCGAGCCGCCCGCGAACGGCGCCTGGCCGTAGGCGCTGCGGCCGATGTCGAGGGTGACCCGGTCGATTCCCACACCGAGTTCGTCCGCCGCCACCTGGGTCAGCGCGGTACGGGCCCCGGTGCCGATGTCGGCCGCGGCGATCCGTACCGTGAACGCGCCGTCGGGCTCGACCCGGGCGGTCGCGGTGGCGGGCCAGGTGATGGCGGGGAAGATGGACGCCGCCACTCCGGTGCCGACCAGCCATCGCCCCTCCCGGCGGCGCCCCGGGGCCGGGTCGCGGCCCGCCCAGCCGAAGCGCGCCGCGCCCTCCCGCAGACATGCCACCAGGTTGCGGCTGCTGAACGGATGGCCGGACTCGGGGTCCACGGACGGCTCGTTGACCAGCCTCAGCTCGATGGGGTCCATGCCCAGCCGCACGGCCAGTTCGTCCATCGCGCTCTCCAGCCCGAACATCCCGGGCGCTTCGCCGGGGGCCCGCATCCACGACGGGGTGGGCACATCCAGCCGCGCCAGGCGATGGGTGGTGCGGCGGTGGGGCGCGGCGTACATGGTGCGGGCGGGGGTGGCCGTCTGCTCGCAGTACGGGGCGAGGGTGGAGCTCTGCTGAAGTGCGTCATGCCACACGGCGGTGAGCCGGCCGTCCCGTTCGGCGCCGAGCCGGACGCGCTGCAAGGTGGGGGTGCGGTACGAGACCATGGTGAACATCTGCTGCCGGGTGGCGGCCACCTTGACCGGACTGCCCACCGCGCGGGCGGCCAGCGCGGCGAGCACCGCGGGCGGGCGGGGCACCGCCTTGGAGCCGAAACCACCCCCCGTGTGGTCGGCCACGACCCGTACCGCGCCCTCGGGCAGGCCGAACAGCCCGGCCAGTTTGGCGGCCGTCATCCAGGGGCCCTGGTCGCCGTTGTAGAGCGTGAGCGAGTCGCCGTCCCAGACCGCGAGGGTGGCGTGCGGTTCCATCGCGCAGGTGTGCTCCGGGGGCGTGGTGTACGTGGCGTCGAGGACGACCGGCGCCGCGGCGAGGGCGGCCTCCACATCGCCGTTCTCGGTGTGCCCCGGATAGCCGCCGTTGACCGTGTCGGGGACGACGATACGCGGATCGCCGTCCGTCAGCTCGCAGTCGTGGTCGTCCACGTCGTACTCGATCCGCACCGCCGCCGCGGCCTGACGGGCCGTCTCGAAGGTGTCCGCCACCACGGCCGCCACGATCTGCCCCCGGTAGGCGACGTCGGCGGATTGCAGCACGGCGAGTTCGGGATCGTCGGTCGGGTGCAGCCGGGGCGCGTTGCCGCTGTCGAGCACGGCGATCACGCCGGGGAGGGTCCGGGCCGCCGCGGCGTCGACGGCGCGCACCCTGCCGCGCGGGATGGTGGACTGCACCGCCCACCCGTACAGGGCGTCCGGCACCGGGTACTCATAGGCGTAGAGCGCCGTGCCGGTGACCTTCTCGCGTCCTTCGACACGGGTCACCTCCGCGCCCACGGTCCGCTGGAGCGTGGTCATCGACGCTGCCCTCCCACGAGGTCGCGTACGGCCGAGGTGATGACATCCACCGCGAGATCGATCTTGAACGCGTTCTGTGGCAGCGGGCGCGCCGAGGCGAACTCGGCCCGTGCCGCCTGCCGCAGGGTCTCCTCGGTCGGCTGCCGGCCGAGGAGCAGCCGCTCGGTCTCGCGGGCCCGCCAGGGGCGGGTGCCCACGCCGCCGAGCCCCAGCCGGATCTCCCGCAGTGCGCCGTCGGGGTCCGTGGCGGCCACGGCGGCCACCGACACCACGGCGAACGCGTAGGACCAGCGGTCGCGGACCTTGCGGTAGGACATGGCGGCGCCCTCGGGGGGCGGTGGCAGCTCGACACCGGTGATCAGATCGCCCGGTTGCAGCACCGTCTCGCGGTCCGGGGTGTCGCCGGGCAGCAGGTAGAAGTCGTTCAGCGGCACCGCGCGGGGGCTGCCGTTGACCCGCCGCAGATGGACGACCGCGTCGAGCGCGGCCATCGCCACCGCCATGTCCGAGGGGTGGCTCGCCACGCAGAAGTCGGAGGTGCCGAGCACGGCCAGGTCGCGGTGGAGTCCCTGGATGGCCGAACAGCCGGTTTCCGGCCGCCGCTTGTTGCAGGGTTTGGTGACGTCCTGGAAGTACACGCAGCGGGTGCGCTGCAACAGGTTGCCGCCGGTGGTGGCCACTGTCCGCAGTTGCCCGGAGGCCCCGGACAGCAGCGATTCGGCCAGTGCCGGGAAGCGCTCGCGGACGCCGGGGTCTCCGGCGAGCCGGCTGCCCGAGACCAGCGCGCCGATGAGCACACCGCCGTCCGGGCGGTGCTCGATGGTGTCGTACGGGAGCCGGGTGATGTCGACGAGCATGGCGGGCTCGGTCACCCCGAGCTTCATCAGGTCCACCAGGTTGGTGCCCCCGGCCAGGTACACCGTCTCGGTGGAGTCGGCCACGAGAGTGGCGGCGGCCCCGGGGTCGGTGGCGCGCTCGTAGGCGAACGGCTTCATCGCGCCCCTCCTGCCGCGCCGGCGCGGGCCGGGGCACCGCCGCCGTCGGCCCCGGCGACCTCCCGGATGGCGGCCACGATGCCGGGGTAGGCCCCGCAGCGGCACAGGTTGCCGCTCATCCGCTCCCGGATCTCATCGGCGTCCAGGTCGCCCGACGCGCCGACTCCGGCCGCCACGTCCTCGGTGACATGGCTGGGCCAGCCGCGCGCGGCCTCGGTGAGCGCGCCGATCGCGGAACAGATCTGCCCCGGTGTGCAGTAGCCGCACTGGAAGCCGTCGTGTTCCAGGAACGCCCGCTGGAGCGGATGGAGTTCCTCCGGGGCGGCGAGCCCCGCCACGCCCTCGATGGTGGTGATGTCGCGGCCCTGGGCGGCCACGGCGAACACCAGGCAACTGTTGACCCGCTCCCCGTCGATCAGGACGGTGCAGGCCCCGCACTGCCCGTGGTCGCACCCCTTCTTGACCCCGGTCAGCGCCAGGTGTTCGCGCAGGGCGTCCAGCAGGGTCACCCGGTGGTCGAGGGTGAGGGGGCGGTCAGCACCGTTGATACGCAGCGTGAGATCGCTGTGAAACGCGTGAGCTGTCACATCACTCAGCCTGGCATCGGGGTGGGCGCCCCGCATCTTCGGCGTCACTCCCCGTGTTCCGCCTCCGGGGGCAGGGGGTCGAAGACCAGCCGCAGATGCGCCAGGTCCGGGGGGATCGGGGAGCTGGGGTGGTAGAACGGCGGGGCGGCGTCGGCGGCGGGCGAGTCGGCCAGCCGGAAGCGGTCCCGCAGCCGGTGGTAGAAGCGCGTCGGCTCGAGCCGCACCAGCCGCAGCCGGTTCGGTGCCCGGTAGGCGGCCACCCAGTCGCCCGGATCCAGCACCCCGCGCAACTGCCCGTCGAGGCTGACCGCCACCCGCCCCGAGGTCGGCAGGACCCGCACGGCGACGGCCTCGTCCACCGCGGCCACCACGGTGCGGTCGAAGGCGATATGCGGGGCGACCGGGGTGAAGACCACCGCGTCCATATGCGGGGAGACCACCGGTCCGCCGGCGGCGAAGCTGTAGGCGGTGGAGCCGGTCGGGGTGGCCACGATGATCGCGTCGGCCGAGTACGAGGCGAGCAACTGCCCGGACACATACACCCCGAGCCCCGCCTGGCGGTCGCGGGCGAGCTTTTCGAAGACCACGTCGTTGACGGCGACGACATCCAGCGGAATGCCCCAGCCGACCTCCTCGGGCCCGCGGCCGGGGCGGACCTTCGGCGGGGGCGGCACGGGGCCCCGCCCGTAACGCAGCAGCGCCTCCATGCCCTCGGGCATCTCCAGCGGCCGGGACGCCCGCAGGGTGAGCAGCATCCGCTCCTCGATCGTGACACGGCCGTCGTGGACGGCGTCCAGCGCGTCCTCCACCTGATCGACGGTGATCTCGGTGAGGAAACCGACCCGCCCCACGTTCACCCCCAGCGCCGCGGCCCCGTTCACGGCGGCGAGCCGGGCGCCGCGCAGAAAGGTGCCGTCGCCGCCGAAGGTGACGATCAGGTCGGGGTGGCCCGCGGCCGCGGCCTCCTCCTTGGCGCTGCGCCGGGGCTGGTCGCCGCGCCAGACGTCCAGTTCGAAGCAGGAGATGTCATGGGCAGCGGCCCAGGCGCGGGCGGTGTGCGCCGCCGCGACAGCGGTGGGGCGGGCCTGGTGGACGACCATGCCGAGCCGGTTGACAGCCATGGCCCTTCCACCGTAGATCGGCCGGCCCCGAGGCGCCCGCCAGGCCGGCACACCGCATGGCCGTCCGGCCGGTCGTGGCGAGGGGGGACACCCTGGAGCTGAACAATCACGCTGATCTATGGTGTTGATCGGCAGATGGCCCGCGGGGGAACCACACCGCGTCCACAGGGAGCCAGGGATGGTGCAGCAGATGGCGAGCCAGAGACGAACCGAGTTGGTCGAGGGCCTGATGGCGAGCTTCCCCCAGGTGCCCCGGGAAGCGGTGATCAAGGAGGACCTGCTGCGCGGCGGCATGGCCTTCGACGAGTCCGCGCTCAGCGGCAACGAGGGCGGCGACGTCAAGCCGAAGTCGTATTTCATCTTCTCGTTCGACCACCGCACCCTGCCGGAGCTGGGCGCCGCGGCCCTCAACCGGCCGCCCGAGGAGATCGTGCTCACCGGCGGGCCGTACGACCTGCGCCGCACCGTGGTGTCCGTCCGCGTCAACCCCACCTCGCCATATGTGGTCCGGGCCGGGGAGGACGGTGCGCTGGGCCTGTATCTGGACGGTGCGCGGATCGCCGATGTGGGGCTGCCCCCGATGCCGGACTACTACCGCCACACCCTGTCGAACGGCAAGTCGGTGATGGAGGTCGCGCCCACCATCCAGTGGGGCTATCTGGTCTATCTGACGGTCTTCCGGGTGTGCCAGTACTTCGGCGCCAAGGAGGAGTGCCAGTACTGCGACATCAACCACAACTGGCGCCAGCACAAGGCGGCGGGCCGCCCGTACACCGGGGTGAAGCCGGTCGAGGAGGTGCTGGAGGCGCTGGAGATCATCGACCGCCATGACACCGCCCGCACCTCCCAGGCGTACACCCTCACCGGCGGCGCGATCACCTCGCATATCGGCGGCCGGGACGAGGCCGACTTCTACGGCCAGTACGCGAAGGCCATCGAGGAGCGCTTCCCGGGCCGGTGGATCGGCAAGGTGGTGGCGCAGGCGCTGCCCAAGGCCGACGTCCAGCGGTTCCACGACTACGGGGTGCGGATCTACCACCCCAACTTCGAGGTGTGGGACCGGCGGCTGTTCGAGCTGTACTGCCCGGGCAAGGAGCGCTACATCGGCCGCGACGAGTGGCACCGCCGGATCCTGGACTCGACCGAGGTGTTCGGCGCGCGGAATGTGATTCCCAACTTCGTCGCGGGTGTGGAGATGGCCGAGCCGTTCGGCTTCTCCTCCGTGGCCGAGGCGATCGACTCCACCGCCGAGGGGCTGCGGTTCTTCATGTCGCACGGTGTCGTGCCCCGGTTCACCACCTGGTGTCCCGAGCCGACGACACCGCTGGGCAAGGCCAATCCGCAAGGCGCCCCGCTGGAGTACCACATCCGGCTGCTGGAGACCTACCGGGCGACGCTGGAGGACTTCGGGCTGGCCTCGCCACCGGGGTACGGCCCGCCCGGGCCGGGGCGGGCGGTGTTCTCGGTGAGCTCGTTCATGGACAGCCTGCCCGCCGCGGAGCCGGAGCAGGAGCCGGTGGCGCCCTGACGTCAACGGCCGCCCCAGGGCCCCTCGTCAGCCGACGTGGACATGGGGGCGACGGCCACGGTCGGGTTCCGCCTCGCGGAGGACCTCACGGGTGACGGGGGCGAGCTCTCCCTGGCCGAAGAGGAAGAAGCGCAGGAAGTGGGCCAGCGGATGGCCCTCCGTCCACTCGAAGTAGATGTGCGGGCGCTGCCCGGTGGCGTCCCGCACCCACAGCAGCAGCGCCGCCAGCGCGTTGGGGATGGTGGCGCTCTGTAGGGTCAGCACCCGGTAGCGGCCGTGCACCACCTCTCCGCACACCTGGAGCTCGCTTTCGAACTCGGACGGGTCGGCGACGGTGACCTCGACGAAGATGATGTCGTCCTCGGGCGGGATGTCGTTGTCCGCGCGGATCTGGTGCTGCTTCTCCCGGTATTCGGCCAGGTCGCGGCGTTCCGGCTTATTGGCGATGAAGCGGATCCTGCGGTGCGCGGTATCGCGCATGAACCGCTCGGCCAGCGGGTCGAACGTCACGCTGGTGACCCGCAGCTCGAACGCCCTGGCGACCCGGGACAGCAGCGATACGGCCAGGATGCCCGCGATGAAGCAGGTGCCGATCTTCACGCCGTCGGGCCGTTCGATGACATTGACCGCGGTGGTGTACAGGAAGATCACCGCGATGACGCCGAAGCCGATGCTCCAGCCGCGCTGCCGGGCGCGCCGGGCGGCGATGGTCACGGCGATGGCGGCGGAGGTGATGAGCACGAGCACACCGGTGGCGTAGGCGCCGCCCTGGGCGTCCACATCCGCCTTGAAGAGCCAGGTCACCAGGAACGCGACGGCGATGAACACCAGCACCATCGGGCGGACCGCGCGCGCCCAGTGGGGTGCCATGCCGTAGCGCGGCAGATAGCGGGGCATCAGGTTGAGCAGTCCGGCCATGGCCGAGGCGCCCGCGAACCACAGGATGGCGATGGTGGAGGCGTCATAGACGCTGCCGAACGCCGAGCCCAGATACTCATGGGCGAGATAGGCCAGGGCGCGCCCATTGGCCGCGCCGCCCGGTTCGAACTCCTGCTGCGGGATCAGCAGGGTCGTGATGAAGCTGGAGGTGATGAGGAAGATGCTCATGATCACCGCGGCGGTGGTCAGCAGCTTCCTGGCGCCCTGGATACGCCCGGCGGGACGCTTTGGGGTGTCGCCCGGTTTGCCCTCGATATGCGGCATGACGGCCACTCCGGTCTCGAACCCGGACAGGCCGAGGGCCAGCTTCGGGAAGATCACCAGCGCCACGCCGATCATCACCAGAGGACTGCCGCGCTCGGCGACCAGCGCGTGCGACCAGTCCGGGATCACATGCGGCGCGGTGCAGACATGCCACAGCCCGACCGCCACCACGACGGCGTTGAGCAGCAGATAGACCGCGACCAGCACCACCGCGATCCCGATGGCCTCGGTGAACCCCTTGAGGAACACCGCGCCGAGCAATCCCACCAGGACCAGGGTGACGGCCACCTCATGACCGTGCAGGGTCGAGGTGAAATGCGGATTCTCCACCAGGTGGGCGGTGGCGTCGGCGGCGGAGAGGGTGATGGTGATGAGGAAGTCGGTGGCCGCGAAGCCGAGCAGGGTGAGGACGAACAGCTTGCCCTTCCAGAAAGTCAGCAGCCGCTCCAGCATCGCGATCGAGCCCTGGCCGTGCGGGCTCTCCTCGGCCACTCTGCGGTACACCGGGAGCGCGCCCACCAGGGTCACCACCACCAGCACCACGGTGGCCAGCGGGGAGAGCAGCCCGGCCGCCAGGGCGGCGATACCGGGCTGGTAGCCGAGGGTGGAGAAGTAGTCCAGACCGGTCAGGCACATGACCCGCCACCACGGCCGGCCGTCGTGTGCGCTTTCCTGCTCGGCGTACGGGCCGGGCTGGCGCTTGGCGATATCGGTCAGGCCCGCCAGCAGCCATCCGCGCAACCTGTGCCGTGCCCCGCCATCGGAGGCGCCGCCGCCAGAGGTGGACGAGACCACGGGGTACTCCCGTCGTACGGCGAACAGGTCCCAGGCCATCGGTGAGACCCTTCGGTCAGCGTATGCGGGCCGGCCGGCCACCACCCGGCCGGTGCCGCCGGCCGAAGGACATCGCTTTCTCAGTGGGTTTTCATCTTCGGTCCGTACGGTTGCGGCACATGGACACCACCAAGACCGACCAACCGACCGACACCGCCGTGCGGCCCGCGGAAGGCGAGGAAGAAGCCACGGCGGAGGGTGCCCCGAACGCTGTTCCGGACCCGCAGGAAACCTCGGACCCGCAGGAAACCTCGGACCCGCAGGAAGCACCGGAGCTCGAGGAAACGTCCGACGACATCGGAGCTCCCGCCCCGGCCACCATGCCGAGCGTCCTCCCCGGCGCCGCCTCGGTCGTCGCCGCCGGCCTCGGGCTCGCCTCGCTCTCCGGCACCTGGCTCGGCACCATGCTCCAGGAGCGCAAGCAGCTCACCGGCCAGATCAAGGCCCAGTCCGGGTCGGCCGCCGATCAGATCGCCACGGTGTACGGCACTCCGTGGCACACCACGGCCCTCGTCAACGGGCTCTTCGCGCTGGCCGCCGTGGTGATCGCCGCTGTGGTGCTGCTGCGCCAGCGGCGGCCCGTCACGACCGGGGCACCCTGGGTGTCCGCGGTGGCCTGGGGAGCGGTGGCGCTCGGCGTGATCGGTCTGCTGATCGCCGCCGCCATGGGGCTCGACATCTTCAGCGAGCTGCCGAAGGTGCCCGCCTCCCCGAACACTCCGGCCGGCTGATCGGACCCGTCGGGCCGGCTGCCCCGATCCGAGCGCGCCCCGTGGTCCGGATGGCTCACGCGGGGCGCGCTCCGTCGTCGGGGCGGGTCATGATGCGCACGTCGGGGCATGCCACGGTGCGCACGTCACGATTGAGGTCCCGGCATCGGGACACCCGCGAGAGGGACAGGCCGTCCGGCCGCCCCCGGCGGAGAGCGCCACCAGGACGGCACGGACTTCCGCCTACGGAGTTTCCCGCCGATGAGCCGTTCCTCGACGTCCCCCTCCGACCGGCACGGGACACCGCGCACACCGCATACGCCGGACCCACCGGAGCCCTCGCACGCACCGGACGCACCGGACGCACCGGACGCACCGGACGCACCGGACGCACCGGACAGCCGACCTGAGCCGGACGGGCCCGACGCACAGGGGGGCCAGGACGCCCGGACCGCCGTCACCGTCTTCGTCGCGCTCGGGGCCAACCTGGTCATCGCGCTGGCCAAGGCCATC
>NZ_JAHLEM010000558.1 GCF_018883605.1 Streptomyces niphimycinicus
AGCCGACCTGAGCCGGACGGGCCCGACGCACAGGGGGGCCAGGACGCCCGGACCGCCGTCACCGTCTTCGTCGCGCTCGGGGCCAACCTGGTCATCGCGCTGGCCAAGGCCATCGGCGGGGTCTTCGCCGGTTCCCCCGCGCTGCTGTCCGAGGCGGCCCACTCGGTCGCGGACAGCCTCAACGAGGTGTTTCTGCTCGCCTCCCTCAAACGCAGCAAGCGGGCGCCCGACGACCAGCACCCCTTCGGCTATGGCAAGGAGCGCTATTTCTGGGCGCTGCTGGCCGCCGTCGGCATCTTCGTCATGGGCGGCTGCTTCTCCTTCTTCCAGGGCGCCGAGGCGCTGAGCGCGGGCAGCTCCGAGGACCACAGCGGCTATCTGGTGGGCCTCGCGGTCCTGGGCCTGGCGCTCATCGCCGAGGGCTCCTCGCTGGTCCGGGCGCTGTTCCAGGTCCGCGGGCACGCCCGGGAGGCGGGCCGTGGCATGGCGGCCGAACTGCGCATGGGCGACGACCCCACGCTGCGCACCGTCCTGGCCGAGGACTCCACCGCCTGTCTCGGTGTGGTGTTCGCCCTGCTCGGCATGTGGCTGCACATGGTCACCGGCGAGGTGGCCTACGAGGCCACGGCCTCCTTCCTGATCGGGGCGCTGCTGGTCTATGTGGCCTACCGGCTGGCCAGGGAGTCGCGCGCACAGCTCATCGGTGAGGCGATCGACCCGGTCCAGCGCCGGGAGTTCCGCCGGTTCCTCGAGGGGCAGCCGGAGATCGACACCGTGACCGGTCTGCTGACGATGCGTCTGGGCAACGATTCGACGCTGGTGGCGGCCCGGGTCGATCTCTTCCCCGGTCTGGACAGCGAGGAGGTCGAGGAGGTCCTGGTACGCGTCAAGACGGCGATGGCGGAGATCTGGCCGCATGCCGACCAGATCTTTCTCGATGTCACCGACGCCTCGACCAGGGACCGGGCGAAGGCGCGCGAGGACCGCCAGGCGCTCGACGAGACGGTGGCGGCCGTGGAGCGGGAGGAGCGCGGGGCGTGAGATTGGCCCCGGCGGGCCTGGGTACCCGGGCGAAGACCAGCCCACAAAAGCGAACTCATGTACGGAGGCAGAACTGATGGGCCTCGGCGGTTGCATATTGATGATCGCGGTGGGAGGGATTCTCACCTTCGCCACCGACTGGAGCGCCAGCGGCTTCAACGTCCAATTGGTCGGCCTGATCCTGATGGCCGTCGGCATCATCGGCACATCGGCGTATGTGAGTGTGTACAAGCGCCGGCGTGTCGTGGAACCGACCGCCGTGGCGCCGCCCGTGGTCGAGGAGTCCGACCACCACCGGCACCACCACTACTGAGTGCCGGTCAGCCCCCTTTCGACGAGGTGGCCCCCGCCCACGGCGGGGGCCACCTCGTCGTCGTACGACTGCCCGGGCGGGGGTCGGCGTTGAGCGCCCTGCGGGACGCACTTCCCGGCTCCGGCTGGACCTCACCAGCCGTCATCCGGGCGCGGCCGACGGCGCCCAGCGCATCGTCGCCTTCGAGGCCCGGTGACGGCCGCCACCTCACCGGCTCATCCCCAGCCGGCGGGGTAGCGGCGGTAGCGGCGGCTCCGGGGCCGGATGGCCAGCGTGGACAGCAGCCCGGCGAACCCCACCACGATGACCACCAGGCCGGGTCCGAAGCTCTGGGCGTACGCCACGACGTCGTCGAGCGTCGAGACCCCGTCGTCCACGCCGGAGGTGCCGGGCGCGGCGCCCGTCTGGCCGCCGGACGCGATGGACGGGTTGGCGCTCTGGGCCTTGGCGCCCGGGATGCTCACCCCGAGCGCGGTCAGCGCCTTGGTCACGGGCTGGAAGAAGGTCACCCCGCCCTTGGTGCAGTCGCCGCTGCCGCCGGAGGTGACGCCGAGCGCCACGCCCTGGGCGAAGAGCGGCCCGCCGCTGTCGCCGGGCTCCGCGCACACGGTGGCCTGGACCAGCCCGGTGACGGTGCCCTCGGGGTAGTTGACCGTCGCGTTGAGCCCGGTCACCTTGCCCGAGCGCAGCCCGGTGGTGCTGCCGCTGCGGAACACCTCCTGGCCCACGACGGGGTCGGCCACGCCGGTGACCCGCACCACTTGGCCGCCACCGACGTTCAGCACACTGCTCCGGTCCAGCGAGGTGTTGTCGTACCGCACCAGCGAGAAGTCATTGCCGGGGAAGCTGGTCTGGACCGTGGTGCCGATCTTGGTGCGGCCGGTGGCGTCGGTGAACCAGGGGGTGCCGGGGGGACCGCAGTGCCCCGCCGTCAGGATGAAACCGGTCTGGCCGTTGGTGACATTGAAACCGGCCGAGCAGCGGCTGCCGTTGGTGAACATCGGGGAGGCGCCCGCGGTTCTGGTGGTGAAGGAGTCCGTCGTCCGCTGTGTGCGCACCTCGTCGCCCACCTCCGCCGCGAGGTCCTTCATCCTCGACCAGCGGGCGGTGGAGACGGTGCTGTCGCCGACCAGCACGACCTGGTTGGACTTGGGGTCCACCATCCACGCGGTGCCCGCCACCCGGGGCGCCGAGCGCAGCTTCTCGGTCGCGGAAGCCAGTTGCTCCATGCTGTACCGCACCCGTTTGGCGGTGGCCCCGGCCCGGCTGACCTCGCCCGCCGCCGTATCGTCGGTCACCGCGACCACCGGACGGCCATCGGCACCGATCCAGTTGCCCGCCGTACGGGAGGTGCCGAGCGCGGACACCAGCCGTCCGCCCACATCGTCCGTCTGGCGCGCGGTCAGGGCTCGCGAACCGTCGCTTCCGGTCGTCCCGTGGGCCGATCCGCCCGGCACGGCCTGCGAGACCATCACCCCGCCACAGACCAGCGCCCCGACAGCCGCGAACCGCACGACCCGGCGCACGCCTCGCCGCATGTGCTTCACCACCCTGTCTCCTTACGTCGATCCAGCCGGGGCCTCGGACGGCGAAGGCCCTCCCCCTCGTACGTAAGGAATCGGCGTCCTGCTCACTCCCCGGACGCAGCGGCGGCCACGGCTCGCCGCCGGCCGTGGGAACCGGGGATCAGCGCCGGTCGCCGTAGCGCTTGCCGAGGAACCCCCCGACCAGCGCGGCCGTGCCGCCGCCGAGGATGGCCGCGCCCTGGGTGGCGGCGTCATGGGCGAGGAAATACGTGGCCACCCAGATGTACGCCACGACCGTGCCCGCGCCGAGCAGCGAGCCGAATGCCTGCAACCCCGTGTGCACCCAGTCCATGCGGCGGCGGTGCTCGCGTTCCCGCTGGAGTTCGGTGAGCATCCACTCCACCGTGCCGGGCCTGACCGCCTCCCACTCCTTGGCCTGTTCCACCGGCAGCCGGTCGCCCCAGGGCACCGCCGTCTCCGGGGGGCCGCCCGGGGCGGGGTTCTCACTCGCGTTCTCGGTCACGGAGCCTCCCCCGGACGGTCCGGACGGTCCGGACGGGATGGGGGATCCGGGGCCGCGGACCGTGGCGGAGGCGGAGGCGGAGGCGGACCGAGCGCGGTGAGGAAGTCGGCCATGTCCCGCTCCATCTCTCGCTCCACCGGACGTCGTGCCCGCCGCGATGGGGGCTGAGGGATCGCCAGGGACGCCAGATATCCCTCGCGCAGCGCCTGCCACGGTCCGGCGGGCCGGTGGGCCGCCTCCCCGGCATCCGGGCGCAGGGCGTCGAGCCACCGGGCCTGGCGGTCCCGCTGTCTGGCCGACGTGAAGCCGCGCGCCGCGAGCGCCAGCCACAGCAGACCGAGAAGCACAGCCCCCACCCATCCGGGAATGTCGTCCAGGGAGCCGGGGCGCAGCGAGGGCAGGGCCACCGACCCCGATACGGCGAGCACGACCGCCAGTACGGCGGCGATCGAGACGAGGGCTCCGGCGCCCGCACCGCTCGGACGGGCGGCCGACCGCATGGCGCCCACGGAGGCCGGGGCGGCCCTCGCCTGGGCCGCGGCCCCGGTTGCCAGGGCCGACCTGGGCTGATCCTGGGCCAGGGGGCGCAGCAGCGCCTCGGCCCGCTCGGCCGTCAGCCGCCGTTCCGGGTCCTTGACCAGCAGGCCCTCGATCAGCGGCCGCAGTGGACCCGCGTGTCTCATGGGTGGCGGCGGGTCGTTGAGCACCGCGCTCATCAGCTCTCCCACGCTCTCCCCCCGGAACGGCACAACGCCTTCGACGGCCTCGTACAGAGTCACGCCCAGTGACCACAGATCGGCCTTGAGCATCGCTTCCGCGGTCGCCGGATAGGGCGAGAGCGTGAAGCGCTCCGGTGCCATGTAGGGGGGCGTTCCGACCACCGTGTCCTCGTCCACGAAGGTCAGGCCGAGATGGTCCACCAGTACCGCGGGGCCGTCCGGGCGGAAGAGAATATTGCGCGGTTTGACGTCGCGGTGGGCGACCCCCGCCGCGTACATCGCCCGTAACGCGCGCAGCACCTCCAGACCGATCCCGGCGATCCGGGCGATCCGGGGCACATACGGCTGTCCGTCCCACTCGCGCATCCGGTCCGCCAGCGAACGCGGGTCGAGGCGCTCCATGACGATCCAGACCCGGCCGTCCCTCTCGCCAAGGTCATGGATGGCGGCCAGATGCGGATGCACGGTCGCGGCGAGGACACGGACCTCACGGCGCAGCCGTTCGCGCCAGCGCCGGTACGCCTCCGGGTCCGGATCGCCGACCGGGCGCAGCTCCTTGACGACGACGGGGCGGCCGAGCGCCATGTCGTAGGCGTCCCAGACCAGGCTCATACCGCCCGCGCCCAGACGCCCGCGTAACTCGTACCGGCCGCCGAGCACGCTCCCGTGGGGCGATCCCCCCTCGGAGCCGTGCTCGTGCCGATCACCCCCGGATGTTCCCCCGGTCGTCCCCATCCGCCACCCCCTCACCAGCCGACTGACGCCCACAGTAGGGCGTCGGCCGGGCCCGGCGAAGAGGGCCACGGACACGAGGGCGGTGGCGCACCGCGGCTCAGGAGGCGCCCTTCTCGTACGGCGCGCTGGTGAACACCACCTTGTGGCGGGTGCCATCGGTCACCCAGAACCGTTGCGGCTTCTCCCCGTAGAGCGCGAAGAGCGGGTCCGGTCCTCAGGCCAGTACGGCCTCGTCCTTGCCGTCCGGGGCGGGGCGGGGCCTGGTGGTGGGGGATGCCATCAGGCCACGACAGCGCATCCCGTGGAGCCACGCCATCGGAGAGATCATTTCGCTGCGGCACGCACACCGTCAGGGCGCGGCGCCATGACGGCGCCCCCCGGTTTGCGCGGACACCCCGTTACGACGCGCTCCCCGCCAGCGGGTATCCGCAGCGCAGATTCCACCGGCCGGCCCGGCCGCTGAGTTCCGTCGCCGTCAGCGGGGCGACGTCCAGCCGCCAGAACGCGGGCGTGGGAAGGCCGAGGGCGTGGACGAGCGCGGCCCGGACCACGGCCGGTTCCACGACGGCGAGCAGCCGCCCCTCGCGGGCGGAGGCGGGCGGTGCGGCCGGTGACGGGCTCTCCCGGTGCGCCTCCAGCCACGCCCCGATCCGCTCCACCAGCTCCAGCAGCGACTCGCCACCGTGCGGCGCCGCGGCCGGATCGGACAGCCATGCGGCGACCTCCTCCGGCGCCTCCTGCCCGACCTCGTCCAGCGAACGGCCCCGCCAGCGGCCCACATCGAGATCGCCCAGCTCAGCCGCCACGACGGCGTCGAGCCCCAGGGCCTGGGCGGTACCGCGGCAGCGCGCGGAGGGCGCGGTGAACGCCGTGTCGTGGTGGGGCAGCGCCGCGGCCGCCGCCTCGGCCCGGCGCACCCC
>NZ_JAHLEM010000559.1 GCF_018883605.1 Streptomyces niphimycinicus
CCCGGCGCATCACCGCCGCGCGACGCCACCGCCGCCCGGCGCGTCACGGCCGCGCGGCGCCCGAGCGAAAGCGGCTAGCACAGCTAGCTCCGGTCCATCGCCGCCAGGGCCCGGCGGGCGGCCGGGTGGGTGCGGATCAGGTCGCCCAGGGTGGTGGTGCCGCGGGTGATCTTCGTGAAGGTGCGCCACGCCGGGCGGAAGCCGGTGAGCGCCGCGTGGAACATCCCGGGGCGGCGGGCGAAGATCGTGTACAGACGGCGGCCGACACCCATCTCCACACCGAGCCCCGCCTTGATCGCGAAGGCGTAGTTCAGGGCCTGCCGGCGGGCGTCCACCGCGTCATGTGCCTCGGCGACGCGCACCGCCCACTCCCCCGCGAGCCGGCCCGAGCGCAGCGCGTAGGAGATGCCCTCGCGCGTCCACGGCTCCAGCAGCCCGGCCGCGTCCCCGCACACCAGGACCCGGCCGCGCGACAGCGGCGAGTCGTCGGCACGGCAGCGGGTCAGATGGCCGGAGGAGATGCTCGGCTCGAATCCGGCGAGGCCGAGCCGGGCGATGAAGTCCTCCAGATAGCGCTTGGTCCCGGCGCCCTCGCCGCGGGCCGAGATGACGCCGACGGTCAGGGTGTCGCCCTTGGGGAAGACCCAGCCGTAACTCCCCGGCATCGGGCCCCAGTCGATGAGCACCCGGCCCGCCCAGTCCTCGGCGACGGTCTCCGGAACGGGGATCTCCGCCTCCAGGCCGAGGTCCACCTGGTCCAGCTTCACGCCGACATGCGCGCCTATGCGGCTCGCGCTGCCGTCCGCACCGACCACGGCCCGTGCCAGCACCGTCGCACCGTCGGCGAGCACCACGGCGACCGTGCGCCGGTCGGGCACGGCCGGGCCGTGCTGTTCGACGCGGGTGACCGCGACGCCCGTACGGACCTCGGCTCCCGCGTCCTTGGCGGCCTCGACCAGGGCCGCGTCGAACTCCGGCCGGTTGATCAGCCCGAAGAGCGCGTGCTTGGAGCGGCGGGTGCGGGCCAGCTTGCCGTTGAGCGAGAAGGTCACCGCGTGCACCCGCTCCCGCAGCGGCAGTTCGAAGCCCGGCGGGAGCGCGTCGCGCGAGGGACCGATGATGCCGCCGCCGCACGTCTTGTAGCGCGGTAGTTCGGCCTTCTCCAACAACAGCACCCGGCGTCCGGCGCAGGCGGCGGCATGGGCCGCGGAGGCACCCGCGGGGCCCGCGCCCACCACGACGACGTCCCATACCGTCTCATTGTCCGGGGCTGCGTTGTCGCTGCTCACGTGTGGATCCGCTCCCAATCGACCGACCTGATGCGCCTTCCCGGCATCCTACGGCTCCCCGACGGATGACCCCGCTGTGGGATGATCGGCCACGCGGTATCAAGCCGTACATACGTGCCCATCGCGGCGCATCCCGCCGCTCGCCCGTCGCATCCCAAGGAGTGACCCCCATGGAGAAGGCGCCTCTCGCCGCCACCGTAGCCGCCCTTCAGCCGCGCGCCAGGGCCGAGCTGGCCGAGCTGGTGGCCTTCAAGTCGGTCGCGGACCCGGCGCAGTTCCCGCGCGACGAGTGCGAGGCGGCCGCCCGGTGGGTCGCCGACGCCCTGCGCGCCGAGGGGTTCGAGGATGTGGCGCTGCTGGACACCCCCGACGGCACCCAGTCCGTCTACGGCTTTCTGCCCGGTCCGGCCGGTGCCCCGACCGTGCTGCTCTACGCGCACTACGATGTGCAGCCCCCGCTGGACGAGGACGCCTGGCACACCCCGCCCTTCGAGCTGACCGAGCGCGACGGCCGCTGGTACGGGCGGGGCGCCGCGGACTGCAAGGGTGGCGTGATCATGCATCTCACCGCCCTGCGGGCGCTCAAGGAGCAGGGCGGGGTCCCGGTCAACGTCAAGATGATCGTGGAGGGTTCGGAGGAGCAGGGCACGGGTGGCCTGGAGCGCTATGCCGAGGCCCATCCGGAGCTGCTGACCGCCGATACGATCGTGATCGGCGACGCGGGCAACTTCCGGGTCGGGCTGCCGACGGTCACGGCCACGCTGCGCGGTATGACGCTGCTGCGGGTCTCGGTGGAGACCCTGGAGGGCAATCTGCACTCGGGCCAGTTCGGCGGGGCGGCCCCGGACGCGCTCGCGGCGCTGATCCGCGTCCTGGACTCGCTGCGCGCCGAGGACGGCTCGACCACCGTCAAGGGCCTCGAGGCGGACGCGGAGTGGGACGGGCTGGAGTATCCGCAGGAGGCGTTCCGCAAGGACGCCAAGGTGCTCGACGGGGTCGGGCTGGTCGGCTCCGGTACGGTCGCCGACCGCATCTGGGCGCGCCCCGCGGTCACCGTGCTCGGCATCGACTGCCCGCCGGTGGTCGGCGCCACCCCGTCCGTCCAGGCGAGCGCGCGGGCGCTGGTCAGCCTGCGGGTGCCGCCGGGCATGGACGCGGCCGAGGCCAACCGGCTGCTCGCCGAGCACCTCCGATCCTCGGTGCCGTGGGGTGCGCGGCTCTCGGTGGAGCAGGTCGGCCAGGGCCAGCCGTTCCGCGCGGACACCACGAGCCCGGCGTACGCGGCGATGCGGGAGGCGATGCGCCTGGCGTACGACGGCCAGGAGATGGCCATCGCCGGGCAGGGCGGCTCGATCCCGCTGTGCAACACGCTGGCCTCGCTCTACCCGGAGGCGGAGATCCTGCTGATCGGGCTGAGCGAGCCGGAGGCGCAGATCCACGCGGTCAACGAGAGCGTCTCGCCGCAGGAGTTGGAGAAGCTCTCGCTGACCGAGGCGCTGTTCCTGGGGATGTACGCGGCGGGCAAGGGCTGAGCTGCCCCTCCCTGCCGTCGCCCCGCGGC
Source organism: Streptomyces niphimycinicus (assembly GCF_018883605.1). GTDB lineage: Bacteria > Actinomycetota > Actinomycetes > Streptomycetales > Streptomycetaceae > Streptomyces > Streptomyces niphimycinicus. The sequence goes on from NZ_JAHLEM010000559.1 coordinate 2,851, forward strand.
CGGTTCCGGACCGTGGGGCGAGGGCCCCGTCCCGCCAGGGGAGGTGGCAGGCCGGTGGGGCATGGGCGGGGCGGACGAGGTACGAGCGGGCCGGTGGGTCAGCCGGTCGGGACGCCCGCTTCGAGGTAGAGCGGGCGGCCCTGCTCGCGGGCGCGCAGCGCCCAGCGCAGCCGGCTCAGCCGCACCGGTGGCAGCAGCGCGGCGGCCTCGCTCTCGGTGACGAAGCGCCAGCCGCGCAGTTCGGAGCCGGGCAGCAGCACGTCCCGGGCGGCGGCGCTGGAGAGCTTGCCGCCGTCGAAGAGCAGCCGCAGGCCCCCGTAGCCGGGCGGCTGGGGGCGTTCCCAGTCGGCGACCAGCAGCCGCAGGGGCTCGTCCAGCCGTACGCCCAGCTCCTCGGTGACCTCGCGCACCCCGGCGCACATCGGGGGTTCGCCCGGTTCGACGACGCCGCCGGGGAACTCCCAGCCGGGTTTGTAGGTGGGGTCGACGAGCAGCACCCGGTCCTCCTCGTCGAAGAGCAGCACCCCGGCGGCCAGCGTCTCCGCCGTCGGCTCCGGGGTCTGCACGATGTCGCAGCTCCCGGCGCCCTCGCGGACGGCGTCGGCGATGAGCTGGGCGGTCTGGCGCGGGGTGATGCCGGTGGTGTCCACGACATGGGCATCGGCGGTCAGCCAGGGCAGGGCGGCCCGGTAGGGAGCGAGCTGGGCCAGGCACCACTGGCGTACGGACTCGTTCGCGTCCGGGTCCCCGGGTATCTCCCCGCGCCCGGCTATCCGCTCGCGAAGGATCGTTTCATCGGTGTGGAGCAGAACATGCCGCACGGGGATGCGACGGGCCGCGAAACCACCGAAGATCTCATCCCGGTACTCCTGTCTGAGGACCGTCATCGCCACCACGAGCGGACCGCCGACCTCCGCGATCAGCGCCGCTCCGGTGTCCACGACCAGCCGGCGCCAGGAGGGCAGATCCTGGTAGTCGGACACCTGTTCAAGACGTTTACGCGGCAGCATCATCCGCAGACCGTTACCGACCAGCTCCGGGTCGTAGAACGTGCTGCCGGGCATGAAGTCCACCAATTCACGGGCCGTGGCGGTTTTACCCGCACCGAACGCACCGTTCAGCCAGACGATCACATTTCCCCCTAATCCATCGCCTCCTGACAGTTGCCCGCATCACCCTGCCACGGAAACGCCCGAAGACGACCGAGTGACGGATCGCGCCGCTCCGGACCGTTTGGGCGCATGACGCGGGGCGGTGCGGTGGGGCGCGGTCGGGGGTCGTGGGGCCCTTGTGCCACAGGGGTCACCGCGGCCACATGGACCACGGTGACCCCACGTCGTATCAGCCCTTGCTGGCGCCGAGGGTGAGTCCGGCGATGAAGTGGCGCTGCAACAGCAGGAAGACCAGCACCGTGGGCAGCGCCACGATCACCGAGCCCGCCGCCAGCAGGTTGTAGTCGGTGAAGAACTGGCCGCGCAGATTGTTGAGCGCGGAGGTGATGGGCAGCTTGTCACCGTCGGAGATGAAGACGAGCGCCCATAGGAAGTCGTTGTACATCCAGGTGAATTGCAATGTGGCGAGTGCGGCGAGCGCCGGCCGGCACAGCGGAAGCGTGATGTTCCAGTACTGAGTCCACACCCCCGCGCCATCCACCCGTGCCGCCTCCGTGATCTCCTCGGGAAGGGTGCGCATGAAGTTGGCGAGGACAAAGACGCAGAAGCCCACCTGGAAGGCGATCTGGACGGAGAGCACGGCCCAGTAGGAGTCGTACATCGTCATCGAGTCCGACATCCAATAGGGCAGATCGATCTTGGTGAAGAGCACATAGAGCGGGGTGACGATGACCTGCTGCGGCAGCAGATTGCCCGCCGTGAACACCATCAGCAGCACGAGCCCGCCGCGCATTCTCAGCCGGGTCACGCAGAAGGCGACGAACGAGGCGAGAAACAGCGTCAACAGCACTCCGGGCACCGCGATGATGAGCGAGTTGATGAAGTACTTGCCCATTCCGGAGTCGTTGAACGCCTGCGCGTAGTAGTCGAACGACAGATGGCGCGGCAGCGAGAAATAGCCGTATTTGGCGGTCTCCTCGTAGGGCCGCAGCGAGGCGTAGACGGCGAGCAGCAGCGGGGCGAGAAAGGCGAGCGACACGGTCATCAAGAACGCGTGCAGCCCGAGCCTGCCACGGGTCACCCGGCGCTTTCCGGTGCCGGTCACCGGCGTCACGGTCCGTACGGGGGCGGTCCGGGTGATGGTCATCCCTTCTTCCCCCCTCGCAGTTCCTGCACCAGATAGGTCACGATGAATCCCATGGACACGGCCAGCAGGACGACGGCGATCGCGGAGCCGAAGCCGATCCGGCTGGCCTCGCCGATGATGTTGTCGGTGACCAGCACCGAGAGCAGTTCGAGCCCGTTACGGCCATGGTTGATGGCGTAGACGATGTCGAACGCGCGCAATGCCTCGATCACGGTGATGACACCGACGATGACATTGACCGGCCGCAGCGTGGGCAGCACGACCCGGAAGAAGGTCTGGGTCTCACTGGCACCGTCGATCGCGGCCGCTTCCTTGAGCGAGGGATCGACGGATTTCAGCCCGGCCAGATAGAGGATCATCACATACCCGGTGTGCCGCCAGGCGGCCGCCAGCAGCACCATCCAGATATTGAGTTCCGGGTCTCCCAGCCAGTCCACCGGGTTGTCCTTGTCGGCCAGAATCGCGTTCAGCGCGCCCTGGTCACGGGAGAAGATCAACTGCGCGATGAAGCCGACGATGGCGAGGGAGAGCACCACCGGCATATAGAGGGTGGACTGGTAGAACCGGCTGAACCGGACGCCCTTGTCCAGCAGTACGGCCAGCAGCAGTCCGAAGGGGGTCGCGACAAGGCCGAGGAAGGCCACCCAGAGCAGATTGTTGCGGACGGCGGGCCAGAACGGCGGATAGTCGGTGAAGAGGGTCTTGTAGTTGTCGATGCCGACCCAGTGGATATCGCCGATCCCGTCCCAGTTGGTGAAGGACAGGCCGATGGAGGCGAGGGTCGGGCCCCAGATCAGGGCGAGGTCGAGCAGGATGGGTATGCCCAGCAGCACGCCGATGACGGCGAGGTCACGGGAGGTGAACCTCCGGGGACCCCGCCGTTTGGCACGCCGCGCGTTGATGAGCGGCACGGCGCGAGTCTCCTAGTTGCCGGCGAAGATGGTCTTCTTCTGGGACTCGATGTCCTTGGTCAGGGAGTCGATGTCGTCCGGCTTGTTGATGAACTGCTGAATGGCCCGGATCATCACCTGGGACGCGAAGTCCGGCCGGGTGTCGCGGTCCATGAACTGGGATATCTGCTTGGCATTCGAGACGAGTTCGGCGGCCTTCTTCTGGAGCGCGTTGTACGAGGAGGTGGACGCGCCGTCGTTGACCGCGATGTTGTTCGGGTCCCGCTTCAGGTAGATCTCCTCGGCGGCGGGTGTGGCGAGGTACTTCAGCAGCTCCTTGCCCTCCTTCTGCCGCTTGGACTTCTTCGCCAGCAGAAAGCCGTCGATCGGCGCCTCGACCGCGTCCTGGCCATAGGCGGAGTCGATCTCGGGGAAGGCGAAGAAGTCCAGATCGTCGCGGTCGGCGGCGGAGAACTGCTGGCCGGGGTGGGGCAGTCCGAAGACCGCCATACCGGACTTCTTCTGCGCCAGGCTCTGGGCGGCCTCCTGCCAGGTCCGCCCGTTGCCGCCCTTCTGGTGGTACGGCATCAGCCCGCGCCACAGGTCGAAGACCTTTTTGACCCGGGGATCGGTCCAGGACTCCTTGCCGCCCATCAGGGAGATATGGAAGTCGTAGCCGTTGGCCCGCATATTGAGATAGTCGAAGGTCCCCATGGCGGGCCAGCCGTCCTTGTCGCCGAAGGCGATGGCGTCGAGGCCGTCCTTGTCCATGCGCTTGGCGAGGGCCCGGAACTCGTCGAAGGTTTTCGGGATCTCATAGCCGCGCTGGGCGAAGACGCTCTTCCGGTAGAAGACCGCCCAGGGGTAGTAGTAGTACGGCACGAGGTACTGCTTGCCGTCCTTGCCGGTGGACTGCGCCTTGAGCGCGTCGGAGAAGCCGTCGAAGCCCTTCCACAGATCGCTGATCTCGGCAAGCTGCCCCTGTTCGGCGAAGAACTGCATGCGGTACCCGGCGAACCACATGAAGACGTCGTCGGGGGTGCCCTTCAGATAGCGGTTGATGCCTTCCTGAAAGGCTTCGTGGTTGACGGTGTTGACCTTGACCTTCTTGTCCGACTTCTTCTCATACGCGTTGAACACCTCGGCGAACGCCTTCCGGGGCACGGCGTCGGAGGCGTTGGAGCCGATCTTCACTTCGTTGCCCGGACCACCGCAGGCGGTCAGCAGCGTCGGGAGGGCGACCGCGCCGGCTCCGGCCGCGGTACCTCGTAGTAGCGCACGGCGGGAGATCCGATGTCCTGACAATGACGGTGCCATGTGCCCCTCCACAGAGGTCCAATCAAACACAACCGAACGCAGGTGAGGGGATCTCACCCGGCACCCAGGCGAACCGTCAAGGGTTTTGACGAGTTATCGAACAACCGTTATCGCATCTCTTCCAACAGACTCCAACAGGGTCTACCGTAAACGCTCGCATGTGATGCAGCCATGACACTGCGTCACCCCCGTCGAGAACGGAGGACCCGCATCGTGCGCCACCGCTGTTTTCGCCCCTCGAAGCGAAGAGTCATCGGAGCATTGAGCGCCGGCCTGCTGGCGACGGCCGGCCTGGCCCTCCCGGCCGTCGCCCAGCCGTCGCACCCCGCCGAGGTCACCACACCGGCCTCCGCACCGGGCGCCGCGCCCGGTGACGGGCTCGCCCTCACCCCTCCGATGGGCTTCAACAACTGGAACTCCACCCATTGCCGCGCCGAGTTCAACGAGGCGATGGTCAAGGGCATCGCCGATATCTTCGTGGCGAAGGGGCTGAAGGACGCCGGATACCAGTACGTCAACCTCGACGACTGCTGGGCGCTGCCGAAGCGCGACGCGGACGGCAAGCTGGTCCCCGACCCGGTCCGCTTTCCGAACGGCATCAAGGCCGTCGCCGACTATGTCCACTCCAAGGGACTGAAGATCGGCATCTACACCAGCGCGGGCACCAAGACCTGCAACACCGCGGGCTTCCCCGGGGCGCTCGGCCATGAGAAGTCCGACGCCCAGCAGTTCGCCGACTGGGGCATCGACTACCTCAAGTACGACAACTGCAATAACCAGGGTGTCGACGCCAAGCAGCGCTACCGCGCCATGCGCGACGCGCTGAAGGCCGCGTCCGAGTCCGCCGGCCACCCCATCGTCTACAGCATCTGCGAATGGGGCGAGAACAAGCCATGGGAGTGGGCCGGTGAAGTCGGCCAACTGTGGCGGACCACGGGCGACATCAGCGATAGCTGGGGCAGCATGCTGTCGATCGCCAAGCAGAATCTGCCGCTCTCGCAGTACGCCGGACCCGGCCACTGGAACGACCCCGACATGCTGGAGGTCGGCAACGGCGGCATGACGGACACCGAGTACCGCAGCCACTTCTCGCTGTGGTCGATCATGGCCGCACCGCTGCTGATCGGCACCGATCTGCGCAAGGCCACCGACGAGACCTATGAGATCCTCGGCAATCGCGAGGTCATCGGCGTCGACCAGGACCCGCTCGGTAAGCAGGGCACCGTGGTCTCCTCCGCGGGCGGGCGCTGGGTCATCGCCAAGGAGATGGCGGACGGCAGCCGCGCCGTCGCGCTGTTCAACGAGACCGACCGGCCGCAGCACATCGCCACCACGGCGACCGGGGTCGGGCTGCCGAAGTCGACCGCGTACCGGCTGCGCGACCTGTGGTCGCACAAGGACTACAACACCGCCGGAGCCATTTCGGCCACCGTCCCGGCCCATGGCACCGTGCTCTACCGGGCCTCGGCCGACACGCGCTGGGCCTCCTACCCGCCCCTCGCCGAACTCGGCATCGGCGGCACCGCGCTGACCGAGGCCGGGGACACCGCCCAGGTCGTCACCACCCTCACCGACCTCGGCCGCACCCCGGCCCATCAGGTCTCGGTCCGCCTCACCGGCCCCGACGGCTGGCGGATCAAGGCCACCTCCCCGACCCGGGCCGCCTCGCTGCCCACCGGCTCGAAGCTGGCCACGCGCTGGCAGGTCACCGCGCCCACCGGGGCGGCCCCCGGTGCGTACGATCTGACGGTCGCCGCCGACTACCGCTCACCGAAGGGCGCCAAGGCCGACGCGCGGCTGGTCTCGGCGGTCCATGTGGTGGTCGCACCGCCCTCCGGCAGCTCGTACGCGAGCGATCTGCCCTGGCTGAGCGCGCTCAACGGCTGGGGTCCGGTGGAGAAGAACACCAGCGTCGGCGAGAGCGGGGCGGGTGACGGCCATCCGCTCACCATCGGGGGCACCACGTACGACAAGGGCCTGGGCGTGCACGCGCCCAGCGAGGTCACGTACTACACCGGGGGCCGGTGCTCGCGCTTCACCGCGCAGGTCGGCGTGGACGACGAGAAGGGCACCGAGGGATCGGTCGCCTTCGAGGTCTGGGCGGACGACACCAAGGTGGCGTCGTCCAGGACACTGACCAACGCCGATCCGGCCGCCGCCCTTGACGCCGCCATCGGCCAGGCGAACACGGTCCGGCTCGTCGTCACCGACGGCGGGGACGGGATCACCAGCGACCACGGCGACTGGGCCGACGCCTCCTTCACCTGCTGAGACCTTTCCACCCCACGCTGAAACCTCTCCAGCACACGGAGATCCGCCCCTTCCCGCGGCCGCCCGGGCTCAGCACTCGGGCAGCCCGGGAAGGGGCTCGTCGTTATTGCCGCCCTTGACGTGGCGGACCACGCCCATGCCGCCCCGGCCGAGCCGGCCCGTCACCCCGTGCCGCCCGCCCGGAGCCTGCCGGACAGATCGCCGCCCATGTCCACCGGTGCCACCGCTCCGCTCCCCCTCGCGCTCTCCTCGGCCCCGCCTGGCCGCTGCCGGGCTTCAGGGCTGCGGGCTGCGGGCTGCGGGCTGCGGGCGAACAGCTTAGGGGGAGACGGTGACAGCGGGGCTCAATCACCGGTCGGATGCGTGCCCGCCACCGGGCCGAACCCCTCCAGCCGCGCCTCCTGCGCCGCCGCGGCGGCAGCGCCCACCAGCCCCGCGTCGGTGCCCATCTGTGCCGGAACGACCTCCAGCCCCTGGACGAACGACAGGGTCGCGTAGTCGCGCAGGGCGCGCCGCAGGGGCGTGAAGAGCACGTCCCCGGCGCCCGCCACTCCGCCGCCGATGACCGCCACCTCGATCTCGACGAGCGCGGCGGTCGCGGCGATTCCGGCGGCCAGGGCCTGGGCGGCCCGTTCGAAGGAGGCCCGCGCGACCGGGTCGCCGTCCCGTGCCGAGGCGGCGACGGCCTGCGCGCTGGTGTCGCCGTCCGGGCCCGGGCGCCAGCCCCCGTCCAGGGCGCGGCGGGCGATGTTGGGGCCGCTGGCGATCCGCTCCACGCAGCCGCGTCCGCCACAGGGGCACAGGTCGCCGTTCAGCTCCACACTGATGTGGCCGATGTGCCCGGCGTTGCCGGTCGGGCCCGGGTGCAGCCGGCCGCCCAGGACCAGTCCGCCGCCCACGCCGGTGGAGACCACCATGCACAGCGCGCTCTTACGGCCGCGCGCCGCGCCCTGCCAGTGCTCGGCGGCCGTCATCGCGGGCCCGTCGCCGACCAGTGACAGCGGCAGTGCGCCGGTGGTCTCCCGGACCCCGGCGACCAGCGGGAAATCGCGCCAGCCGGGGATGTTGACGGGGCTGACGGTGCCCACGGAGGCGTCCACCGGGCCCGCGCTGCCGATGCCGACGGCGGCCACCCGCGACCAGTGCGCGGTGGCCGCGAGCTCCTTGAGCACGGCGGTGACCTGCCGCATCACCGTCGCGCCGGCCTCCTGGGCACGGGTGGCGCGGCGGGCCCGTACGACCAGCTTTCCGCTCCCGTCCACCAGAGCGCCCGCGATCTTGGTCCCGCCGATGTCCAGTGCGGCGATGAGGTCACGTGGCATAGGTGTCGACTCTCCTGGTGGGCATGCTGGTGGGCATGGACGTGTTCGCTGTGCGACAACAGTCTTCCCGGCGCTGACAACGTTGTCCAGGGGCTATGCTCGTCACTCCCTCCCCCACGACGACCAGCGACGGGACGAGCGCACTGTGACCGACACCGCCCCGAGCACCGCAACACGCCGTTACGGCACCCGGCCCACTATGAAGGATGTCGCCGCACGGGCCGGGGTCGGCCTCAAAACCGTCTCCAGAGTGGTCAACGGCGAACCGGGCGTCACCCCCGACACCGAGCGCCGCGTCCAGGAGGCCATCACCGCACTCGGCTTCCGCCGCAACGACAGCGCCCGCATTCTGCGCAAGGGCCGTACGGCGAGCATTGGACTGGTCCTGGAGGATCTGGCCGACCCCTTCTACGGTCCGCTGAGCCGCGCCGTCGAGGAGATCGCCCGGGCCCATGGGGCGTTGCTGATCAACGGCTCCAGCGCGGAGGACCCCGAGCGCGAGCAGGAGCTGGTGCTCGCCCTGTGCGCGCGCCGGGTCGACGGCCTCGTCATCATCCCGGCCGGTCATGACCACCGCTATCTGGCCCCCGAGATGGCGGCCGGGGTCGCCACCGTCTTCGTCGACCGGCCCGCGGGCCGTGTCGACGCCGACGCCGTCCTCTCCGACAGCTTCGGCGGTTCCCGCGACGCCATCGCCCATCTGATCGCGCACGGCCACCGCCGGATCGGCTTCGTCGGCGACCTGCCGGGCATCCACACCGCCACCGAGCGGCTGCGCGGCTATCACGCGGCGATGAGCGACGCCGGGCTGCCGGTCCATGACGCCTGGGTCTCGCTCGGCCCCACCGATCCGGAGCGGGTCCGGGCCGCGGCCACCGCGATGCTGAACGCCGCCGAGCCGGTCACCGCGCTCTTCGCGGGCAACAACCGGGTCACCGTCACGGTCGTACGGGTCCTGGCCGAGCGCCCCGAGCCCGCCGCGCCGGTGGCTCTCGTCGGCTTCGACGACTTCGAGCTCGCCGATCTGCTCTCCCCCGGGATCACCGTCATAGCCCAGGACTCGGCCCAGCTCGGCCGCACCGCCGCCGATCTGCTCTTCCGCCGCCTCGACGGCGCGGGCGGGGACCCCCAGCGGGTCGTCCTGCCGACGCGGCTGATCCCGCGCGGCTCGGGCGAACTGCCCCCGCCCGCGACGTCCACGCCCTGACCGGCCGTCCCCGAACGGCCCGCCTTCCCGCATCGCTGAGCCCTTCCCCGAACGACGCGTTTCCCCCGAACGCCTGGACGGCCCCGCTCCGGTTGCCCCGGCCCCCCACCGCCCCGAGGGTGGATGCGGAGGGCCCGGGACCCCGGCCGGCGGAACGAGGGAGACGCGATGAGCGGGCGCCGAACGCGGACGATCTGCGCGGTGAGCCTCATGGCCGTGCTGGCGCCGGCCGCCGTCGGCTGTTCGGACGGCGGGGGCACCCCGTCGTCCCAAGTGTCCCGGGCCTCCGCCGCGGTCGCCTCCGCGCGGGCGTCGGCCCAGGCCGAGCTGGACAAGATCAAGGGCGGCTCCCAGGCCAAGCACGAGGTGAAGGCCGGCCAGGTGACCCGCGACAGCGCGGGACGGTCCGTGGCTCCGCTGACCGTGACCAACCGGGGCAAGCGCACGGCCGACTACGCCATTGAGGTCAACTTCCGCAACGCGGGCGGGGACTTGGTCGACGCCGTCGTCCTGCATCTGTCCAAGGTGCCCCCGCACCGGCCCACCAAGGCCACCGCCCGCAGCCATCGCAAGCTCACCGGCCGCATCACGGCACAGGTGGGCACCGCGGTGCGGTACTGATCACCGCGGTGCCGGTGGTTCGTTCAAGCGGCCAGGACCTTGGCCTTGGCCCGCTCGTACTCCTCGGGCGTGAGGTCGCCGTGGTTCTTGAGCTCCACGAGGTGCTCGAGCTCCTCCGCCCGGCCGGTGGTGGCGCTCGTGCGCACGTACTCCCGGAAGTCCTTCTCCGCCTTTTCGGCACGCTTCATCTCGCGCATGCCCATCCCCCGCCCCCGTGCCACCAGGTACACGAAGACCCCGAGGAAGGGCAGCAGGAGGGTGAAGACGGTCCAGCCCGCCTTGGCCCAGCCGCTCAGCGAGTCATCACGGAACAGGTCGGCGAAGACACGGAACAGCAGCGCCAGCCAGAGGATCCAGAGAAAGACCCACATCGTGGTCAGGAAAACATTCAGCAGTGGGTAGGTCATCGTCAGCCTCCCGTCGGCCACGCCCGGCGCGGCCGTGAGCGCTCCGCCGGGCCCCACGTCTCCAGCTTACGGCGCCACGGTCGGCGCAGCGCCGGATGCCGTGGCGGCGGGCCATGCGTAGAAATGGGAGTCGGGAGGGTGACCGGGCGACGCGGGCTGGAAGGGCAGGCGGCCGTGGATCTCCAGATTCTCCCCCTGGCCGTCACCATGATGGCCGGTCCTCAGATCGTGGCCGCGGTCATCCTGGTGACCACCGCGCGGCCGGTGCGGGTGTCCCTGGCGTTTCTGCTCGGGGTGGCGGTCGCGACCACGGCGGGGGTCGCTCTCACCCGGTGGCTGTGCGGGCTGCTGGGGCAGGTGGTCTCGCCGGGCAGCCCGGACCACCGGGGATCGGCCGCGACGGTCGTCCAACTGGTGCTGGTGGGGCTGTTGGCACTGGTCGGTGTCAAGAACGTGGTACGGCGGCGGACGGTCGAGCCGCCGAAGTGGCTGGGCACGCTGATGGAAGCCGGTCCCCGTAAGGCGCTCACGACCGGCTTCCTGATCATCCTGCTCATGCCGTCCGACATCGTGGTGATGCTGACCGTAGGGGCGAATCTGGAGCAGCACCGGGCGGGGTTGGCGGCGGCGCTGCCGTTCATCGCCGCCACCGTACTGATCGCGGCGCTGCCGCTGCTGGTCTACCTCCTCCTCGGCGACCGGGCGCAGCGCGCGATGCCGCGGCTGCGGGAGTGGCTCACCACGCATAGCTGGGTGGTCAATGTCGCCGCATGCCTGCTCTTCATCGTGCTCATCCTGACCCCCTGACGGTCTGGCCCCTGCCCCGCTGCCCCCTGGCCCGCTGCCTCCTGGCCCGCTGGCCCCCCTGACGGCCGGTGGGGCCCCTAACGGCCTCTGCCGTGCGCCCCCGTGCGGCCCGTGGCGGCCAGGAGGGCGATCACCGCCAGGGCGGCCAGCAGGATCAGCACCAGGAAGAGCACCGTCAGCACGGTGGGGTGGTTCCACAGGGCGAACACCGCGACCGGCACCAGCAGGGCCGCCGTCGTCAGCCCCCGCCGGTGGTCCGCGGTCCAGGTACCGGCCCGGCCGGTACGCATCCCGTGGGCGGCGCCCCAGCGGGCCGCGCTGTCGGCGAAGACCTCGGCGGTGCCGCGTACCGTGCTCGGCAGCCGCCCCGGGCCGACCAGATAGGCGCCGAGCGCGACCACGACGCCGAGCACCAGCACGGTGAGCACGGTGACCCGCAGAAAGCGCACCACCGTGTCGAACAGGACCGAGGCGGCCTCCCTGGACAGCACGCTCACCGGCACATGGTCGAGGTAGTAGCTACGGCCCACCGCCAGGGCCAGCGCCAGGGCGAGGGAGGCGAGCGCGGTGCCCAGGGCCGCGCGGGCGAGTGCCCGGCGGCGCCGGTGGGCGAGCAGCACTCCGGTGCCGCCGAGGGTCACCGTCAGCGCGGGCAGCCAGTTGCCCGCCAGGTCGAGGAAGCGCGCCGACCGTCGGATGGTGTCGAGCCGGTCGGAGTGGAAGAGGACGAGCCGCTGGTGGATGTCGGGGATGCCGGTCACCGCGGGGAGCCCGGCGTCCACGAGCTGCTGTCTGACCCGCTCCACGGCGGCGCCGACGTTGAGGGTGACGGTGTGGCCCTCGACGCCGACCGGCCCGCCGCCCTGACCGGTGAGGGCACCCACGACGGCGGTGTGGGCGGCCCGGTTGGCGCCGGTCCACACGGCGGGGAACTGCTCACTGCGCACGATATGGGCCGCCACCTTCCGCACCGCCTGGTCCAGGGCCGAGTCCAGTTGCGGGGCCAGCCCCTCGATGGTGTCGGCGGCCCGTTCCGGGAGGCCGTGGGCGCGCAGCCAGGAGGCGATGTCGGCGGTGACCTCCCGGCTGTTGTGCCGGATGTCGACGGCCTGACTGACCTGGTCCACGGCGGTGTCCTGGATCGCCGGGTCCTTCGCCAGCGGGGCGACCGTCGCCACGTAGCGGTCGGTGTCCAGGACGATGTCGTGGACCCACACCGTCAGCACGGACACCGGTACGAGCAGGCAGCCGAGCAGGATCAGCAGGGCCGACACGGCGCTTCTGGCCATGCCCCCATCTCCCGCCTTCCCCGGCGGGGCCGCATCCCGGGTGACACGTGCGGGTGAGCGGATATGGCCAAGCGGATCAGCGGGCCCGGCGGCCCGGGTGGAACCGTGGGCTCCGGCGCGACGGTCCCCAACGGACGGGCGGGCTCAGCCGGGTCTACGGGCTCCCGCGAGTCGGCCTCCGGCCGGTCCGCGGCTCCCGGCGGACCGG
>NZ_JAHLEM010000056.1 GCF_018883605.1 Streptomyces niphimycinicus
AAGGGGTACCCGGAGGGGCCGCCCCGGGGCTCACCGGTCCGCACTCCGGACAGAGAGCCGCCCCTCCCATGTCGCCGAGCCGCCACGACCCCCAACACCCCACCGGCCCGACGGCCTGCGGCGGCGCCCGCCCCCCACCTCCGGATCCATGCTCAAAAGCCACCTCGCCTCGGTAAGCGGCACCCCTACGCACACGAGTCCGCCCGAAAACCTCAACGCGGCCAGATGGGCGGGTTGGTGCAGAACGCGCCGCCGAGGTTCTCGTGGTCGGGGTTGCCCGGTTCCAGCTCGCCCTGTTCGGCGATCAGCTTCGCCGCGTACGCCTCGGAGTCGTCCTGCGGCTCGTAGCCCAGGGCGCGGGCCGAGGAGAGGTCCCACCACAGGCGGGTGTTGGCCGAGCTGCCGTAGACCGCGGTGTAGCCCACGTTCTCCGCCGTGAGGGCGGCGTGGAGCAGCCGGGCGCCGTCCGCCGGGCTCATCCAGATCGACAGCATGCGGACGTTCGTCGGCTCGGGGAAGCAGGAGCCGATGCGGATCGCGACCGTTTCGATGCCGTACTTGTCCCAGTAGAACGAGGCAAGGTCCTCGCCGAACGACTTCGACAGCCCGTAGAAGGTGTCGGGGCGGCGCGGGGTGTCGAGCGGGATGAGCGGATCGTCCCCGACCGGACGCGGGGTGAAGCCCACGGCATGGTTGCTGGAGGCGAAGACGACACGGCGGACGCCCGCCTCGCGGGCCGCCTCGTACATGTTGTACGTGCCCTCGATATTGGCCCGCAGGATCTTCTCGAATGGGGCTTCCAGGGAGATGCCCGCGAGATGGATGATCGCGTCGACGCCCCGCGCGGCCTCGCGCAGGGCGTCCCGGTCGGACAGATCCGCGGTGATCGCGTCCGGCTCGCCCTCGATGGGGAGCTGGTCGAGCAGCCGCAACTGGTATCCGTACGGCGGCAGCAGCTCGCGCATCAACGTGCCCATGCCGCCTGCGGCGCCGGTGAGGAGGACGGTGCGGGGAGCGGGCATGGGCGGATCTCCTCCGTGGGGGAATCACGTATGGGGTTTTTATATGTGGTTTTTATTCATGTATGCGATTCGGATTCATGGCCACCGTAAGGACCGGCGCAGGAGCCGTCAAGGGTGGCACGGTGCCGCGGAATTCACCGCCGGGTGAGGGGCGTCACCCCGTGGGCACCCTTGACCGGTGACCGATGGCTGCCTTACGGTGAGCGTGTTCACGAATGTAGATGACGATCAGAAACGTGCACGCTGCGTCGGTGGGTGACGGCGAGTCGGTGTACACGACAGGGAGAAGCCCGTGACCTCAGCTTCACTCGCCGAGCGCCTTGACGGACTGCTGTTCTTCCCCGTGACCGCCTACGGTCCCGATGGCGCCCTGGACCTGGAGATCTACCGCGCGCATGTCCGCGCCGGGATCGAAGCGGGGGCGGGCGCCGTCTTCGCGTGCTGCGGCACGGGCGAGTTCCACGCCCTGACGCCCGAGGAGTTCCACGACTGCGTGGTGGCCGCCGTGGAGGAGTCCGCCGGGCGGGTCCCGGTGGTCGCGGGCGCCGGATACGGGACCGCGCTGGCTATCCAGTACGCCAAGCTGGCCGAGCGGGCCGGTGCGGACGGGCTGCTCGCCATGCCGCCGTATCTGGTCGTGGCCGATCAGGAGGGGCTGATCCGGCACTACAGCGCCCTCGCGGGCGCGACCGACCTCGACATCATCGTCTATCAGCGGGACAACGCCGTCCTGGACCCGGAGTCGGTGGCCCGGCTCGCCAAGGTGCCCGGCATCATCGGCCTCAAGGACGGCCTCGGCGACCTCGACCTGATGCAGCGCATCGTCAGCGCGGTGCGGGCGGGCGCCCCCGACGAGGACTTCCGCTACTTCAACGGGCTGCCGACGGCCGAGCTGACCGGCCTCGCCTACCGCGGCATCGGCGTGACGCTCTACTCCTCCGCCGTCTTCTGCTTCGTTCCCGAGATCGCCCTCGCCTTCCACAAGGCGTTCATGACGGGCGACGACGAGACCGTCAACAAGCTGCTCGACGGCTTCTACCGGCCGCTGGTCGAGCTCCGCAACCAGGGCCGCGGCTATGCGGTGTCGCTGGTCAAGGCGGGCGTGCGGCTGCGCGGGCTGGACGTCGGCGAGGTGCGGCCGCCGCTGAGTGAGGCCAGCCCCGCACACATCAAGGAGCTGGCCGAGCTGATCGAGCGCGGTATGGCGCTGGTCGGGGACGGAGATGGGGACGGGGCGGGGCGGTGAGGGCTTCCGCCTTCGTCTACCCCTGGGACGTCGTCGGAGACCCGGACGCCGCGCGCCGCATCGCCGATCTCGGCGTCCAGCAGGTGACGCTGGCCTCCGCCTACCACTCCACCCGGGCCCTGACCCCGCGTCACCCCGGCCACCGCATCGTCACCGCCCGCCACGCGGCCGTGCTCTACCCGCCGGACGCGGAGCGCTGGCAGGGGCGCGAGCTGCGCCCGTACGAGCAGTCGTGGGTGCCCGGCGACGACCCGTACGGCGAGGCGGCGGCCGCCCTGGCCGACGCCGGTCTCGAGGTCCACGCCTGGGTGGTGCTCGCGCACAACACCCGGCTGGGCGAGGAACATCCGCGGATCTCCGTGCGCAACGCCTATGGCGACCGCTACCCGTGGGCGCCGTGCATCGCCCGCCCCGAGGTGCGCGCCTATGTGGTGGACCTGGCCGCCGAGGCGGCCGTACGGCCCGGCACCCGCGGCACCGAGCTGGAGTCCTGCGGCTGGTACGGGCTCGCCCATCTGCACGCCCACGACAAGATCGGCGGGGTGCCGCTGGGCGGCGCCGGCCAGTATCTGATGTCGCTGTGCTTCTGCGAGAGCTGCGGCGCGGGCTATGCGGAACTCGGGGCCGACGCCGAGGAGCTGCGCCAAGCGGTCGTGCGCGCCCTGCGGCCGGTGTGGACGGGTGGGACGACCGCGAACGGCGGTGACCGCGCGGGGGAGTGGGCCGAGGTCGAGAAGCTGCTCGGCGCCGACCACGCCGCCGTCTTCGCGGCCTGGCGCGACCGGGTCGCCGGCAGTCTGCGGGGTGAGGCCGTGGCCGCCGTAAGGAGCGCGGCGGAAGCGGACTTCCGGGTTCTGCTGCACGCCGACCCGGCCCCGCACCGGCTCGGCGCCAACGTCGGCGTGGACCCGGCCGATGTGCTGGCCCAGGCCGACGGGGTCGTGCTGCCCTGCACAGGGGGCGAGGCAGCGCGCTCCGCGATCCTGCCGCCGTTCGTCCCGCACCGGACCGAGCGGACCGTGCTCGCCGCCAACTTCACGGTGGTGACGGGGATGGGCGGCAGCCCGGCGACACTGGCCGAGGACGCGGCCCACGCGGTGGAGCTGGGCGCGGACGAACTCCGCCTGTACCACGCGGGTCTGGCCTCGGACCAGGACCTGGCGGCCGTCCGCACGGCCCTCGCCGAACTGGGCTGAGCTGGGCTTGGGGCGAGCTGGGGCTGGAGCTGGGCTGAGCCCTGGGCTGGGCCCTGGCGCTGGGCTGAGCTTGGGCCCTGGGCTGGACCTGGCCTGGGCCCCCGGGCCGAGCTGGGCCCAGGCTGGGCCGAGCCGGGTCCCGGGCCGAACCGGGCCTCGCCAAGCTCAGCCCGGGCCGAGCGGACACGCCCCTGCGCACCGCCCTCACCGGTCACCCCCACCCGGCGGAAGCCGAGGTACCCGAGCGGGGGGCGTAGGGGCGGCAGACCGGCCGTGGGTCTCGGCGCCGTCGGTCCCGGGCGGCGCCGCCCACCCCGCGTCCCGCATCACCCGCTCCACCGTCTCCGCCAGCGCGCTCGCCGCTGGGATCACGGTCTCCACCCCGCCCGGCAGCAGGTCCAGCGGCCGGTACCAGTCGCGCATCTCCGGCTCGCCGTACTCGTCCGCCTGCGGCTTCGTCGCGTGCCGCCGCAGCGTCTCGGCGAACGGGACATCGAGGTAGTAGGCGTGGCTGCGGCCCAGGTGGTCGCGGCACAGGGCGTCCAGCATCCCGCCGTAGTGCGCGGAGTGGAGGATGCCCTCGACGACGACGTGGAAGCCGTGGTCGAGGGCGTAGCGGGCCACGGTGTCGATGAGGCCGATGTTCGCCGCGTCCGGGGTGTCCCGCTCCCGCAGTACGACCCGGCGCAGATTGTCCTGGCCCACCAGTGCGAGACCGCGTCCGTAGCGGGCGCGCAGCCCGGCGGCGACGGAGGACTTGCCGGACGCGGAGTTGCCGCGCAGCACGATCAGCCGCGTCGTCGCGGAACCCACCCTCATCCGCGCCACGCTAGCGGCGTCGAGGGCGAGTCTTCATCGCGTCGTACTTCATACGTCATATATGAGACGCGATATGTGAGATCTGAGAGCAGCCATGGACATCGCCCCGAGCCCGATCCCCTCCCGTACCCAGTACGTGCTGGAGGCGGTCAAGCACGCGATCCTCACCGGGCGGCTGCGCCCCGGGCAGGCGCTGGTGGAGGCCGAGTTGGCGGCGCAGTTCGGGGTGTCCAAGACGCCCGTACGGGAGGCGCTCAAGACTCTCGCGGGGCGGGGGCTCGTGGTGATGAGCGAGTACAAGGGGGCCACCGTCCGGACCGTGGACACCGCGATGGCGCATGCCGTCTACGATGTGCGGCTGCTCCTGGAGCCCGAGGCGCTGCGCCGGACCGTCGCCGCGCGGGCCGGGCTGGAGGCCGCCGGGGCCGCGCTGGAGCGGTCGGACGCGGCCGACGATCCCGCCGGGCGGTCGCCGGCCAACCGCGACTTCCACCGGGCGCTCTATCTGCCCTGCGGCAACCCCCTGCTGACCCGGATGCTCGACGAACTGCGGGACCAGGCCGCGCTGGTGTCCGCCGTCGCCTGGCAGGCGGTGCCCTCCTGGGAACAGGAGGCCGTTGAGCACCGGGAGATCCTGGCCCGCGCGCTCGACGGCGACGCCGACGGGGCGGGCCGCGCCCTGCACGACCACATCGCCTCCTTCGTCCGGCGCGCCTTCCCGGACCGGGAGTAGCACCCGGCGGTTCCGGTCGCCGACCCCAGCACCCAGCACCATCCGAACAGCTCGTCCCGATGCCGAACATCGAGAGAAAGGGTTCGTATGGACTACTCACCGCTGAGGACGGCGCTCGCGGATGTCGTGGCGATCCCGGTGACTCCGTACGACGCCGACGGCGCCGTGGACCGCACCGCCTACCGCGCCCTGCTGCGCAGCTCGTCGGCGTCGGCCATGACGCGGCCACCGCCGTCGAGGCCGCCCGCCATGCCCGTATCGCCGAGGCCCCGCCGACCAAGGCCGCGCTGGAGTCGCTCAACGATCCGCGGACCAAGGTCGTCCAACTGCCGTACTACCTCCCGGACTGGAACAACATCAGCAAGGCCGACAACGAGCCCGGCTTCCAGAAGGTGCTGCTCGGCCGGATGACCGCCAAGGCGTTCTGCGACAAGGTCGCGGACGAGCTCAACGCGGCACAGGCGGACTGGAAGAAGCACCAGCGTTAGCCGCGCTCGATCACCACATCGCTCCACGGGCCCTCGGGCCTCGGGCCCGCGGGTCTCTATGAACCCCGTGTATACGTCAGGTGTATAGTGCTCGCAGTATGCGGCCAACAGTACATATTTCCGTGCCTGTTGACCGCATTGCGATCACTCATGGCAACAAAAGGACTGCGGGGATATCAATGGGGCGAAAAGGTCGAATATCCGGACTGCTCGTGAGTGCCGTCTGTCTGACACTGGGCATCACCGGCTGTGGCGCGTCCTACGACACCACCTCGCCGCGCAGTGCCCGGGAGCACGCGGTGAAGGACGCCGGGCACGCGACACCGGCCGCCTCGAAGCCGGACGTGCCGAAGAAGGGCGACGGGACGAACGGCTCGGTCGACTGCTCCCGCGCCAAATGCGTCGCCCTCACCTTCGACGCGGGCCCCAGCGAGAACACGCCCCGGCTGCTGAAGATCCTCAAGCGGGAGAAGGCCCACGCGACCTTCTTCATGCTCGGCAAGAAGCACATCGAGAAACACCCCGACCTGGTGCGCCGCATCGCGGACGAGGGGCATGAGCTGGCCAACCACACCTGGTCGCACAAGATCCTGACCAAGACCGACGACGACGGGGTCCGCTCGGAGATCAACCGGGTCCAGAGCGCCGTCAAGAAGCTCACCGGCCGTACGCCGCTGCTGATGCGGCCGCCGCAGGGGCGTACCGACGAGCGGGTCTCCAAGATCTGCAAGAAGCTGGGCGTGGCGCAGGTGCTGTGGAGCGTGACGGCGAAGGACTACCAGACGACCGACTCCGCGCTGATCGAGAAGCGGGTGATGGAGCAGACGAAGCGCGACGGGATCATCCTGCTGCACGACATCTACAAGGGCACGGTGCCGGCGGTGCCGGGGATCCTGGCGAAGCTGAAGAAGGATGGCTATACGGTGGTGACGGTCTCCCAGCTCCTGGCCCCGGCCACCCCGGAACCGGGCAAGGTCTATCGTCCATGAGCCAACAGGCCAACAGGACCTTCCGTTTCCGAACATCCTCGGCCACAAAACGATCAAGACTTGTCGCAAGCTATCGCGAGGGGATCGGAATTTCGTAATCTAAGAATCCTCGGGTGCCCGGCAACCTAATCTGGACTGGCGGCAACTACGACATGGGACGGGCCGGTCCGGATCCTCCGGCCCGTTCTCCCGACGCGGAACAGGAGTTGCCATGGGGCTGAGGCGTAAGCGGGGCCGCCACCGTCGCCGCAAGGACCGCACGCTGCCGTTGGGCAGCGCGGTGATCGTGGCGTCGGCCGTGGCCGGGGTGTATCTGACGGCTTCGCCGGACGGCGCGAGCGCCGTGCCCACCACCGTCTATGTGGCCACCAACGGCAGCGACGGCGACAGCGGCACCCTCAAGTCCCCCTACCGCAGCCTCGAGAAGGCGATATCGGCCGCCAAGGCGGGCACCACCATCGAGGTGCGCGGGGGCACGTACTACCCCGCCAGGACGCTGCGCAGCTCCGTCAGCGGCACCCCCCGCGAGCGCGTCCAACTGCGGCCCTACGGCGCGGAGAAGGTCCGGCTCGACGGCTCCCGGCTCGGCGAGGGCGCCTCCCTGGTCTCCCTCAGCGCCGACTACTGGACGGTCTCCGGAATCGAGCTGCGCAACGCCCCGGGCGGCGGCCTGGTCTGCACCTCCTGCGCGCGAAACGTCTTCCAGAACCTCAGCACCCACGGCAACGGCGACACCGGACTCACCCTCCGCGGCGATGACACCAACGGCAATGTCATCCGGAACCTGGACTCCTACGGCAACCACGACGACGCCACCGGCGGCCAGAGAGCCGACGGCATGGCCCTCACCCACGGCTCCGGCACCGGCAACGTGGTCACCGGATCCCGGCTGTTCCGCAACAGCGACGACGGCCTCGACCTGTGGATGTGGGGGAGCCCCGTCACCATCGAGCACTCCTGGGCCTTCGAGAACGGCCGGAACCGCTGGCACATCCCCTACTTCAAGGGCGACGGCAGCGGCTTCCAGCTCGGCGCCAACCGCCGCGGCGCCCCCTCGCCCGCCCATGTCGTACGGACCTCCGCCGCCTGGGCCAACACCAAGAGCGGCTTCGAGGCGGGCGGCAACACCGGAGCCCTCCGCCTCCAGCGCACCACCGCCTTCGCCAACTGGGACAAGGGCTACTCCTTCGCCGGCTCCCGCGCCCTCCTGACCCGCAACCTCGCGGTCTCCAACGGCCGCGGCGGCGCCGACACCGGAGTCCTCGCCGCCTCCCGGGACAACAACTGGACGCCGGGCGGCCCGGCCACCCCGTCGCTGGTCACCACCGACCCCACCACGGCCCTCGGCCCCCGGCGGCAGGACGGCTCCCTCCCGGTCACCAGCTTCCTCGTCGTCATGGACCGCACCGAGATCGGCTCGACGATGAACTGAAACCCCGGGAGACCCTGGGCTCCCCCGGGGAAGCCGTCCCGCCCGGTCAGCTATGGCCCATGATGGGGCGCGGGCGGTAGGGGTCCTCCAGACGGGCCACCTCCGCCTCGTCGAGCGTCAGCCCGACCGCCGCGACCGCGTCCTCCAGATGCCCGATCTTCGTGGCCCCGACGATCGGCGCGGTGACCGCGGGCCTGCCGAGCAGCCACGCCAGCGCGACCCGGGCGGGGGAGACCCCGCGCTTCTTGGCGACCGCGCGGGTGGCGTCGAGTATGGAGAACTCCGCGTCCGCGTACCACTTCTCCACCAGCGGATCGTTGCCCGCCCGGACCGTGGTCCCGGTGCGGTCCCGGTCGCGGGTGCCCGCCAGCAGCCCGCGCGCCAGCGGGCTCCAGGGGATGACGCCGACGCCCTGGTCCAGGCAGAGCGGGTTCATCTCCCGCTCCTCCTCCCGGTAGAGCAGGTTGTAGTGGTTCTGCATGGAGACGAACCGGGTCCAGCCGTGCGCCTCGGCCGTGTGCTGCGCCTTGGCGAACTGCCAGGCGAACATGGAGGAGGCGCCGATGTACCGGGCCTTTCCGGCCCGCACCACATCGTGGAGCGCCTCCATCGTCTCCTCGATGGGCGTCCCGGGGTCGAAGCGATGGATCTGGTAGAGATCCACATGGTCGGTGCCCAGCCGCCGCAGCGAGGCGTCGATGCCCGCCAGGATGTGCTTACGGGACAGCCCGCGGTCATTGGGGCCCTCGCCCATCGGGGAGTAGACCTTCGTGGCGAGGACATAGTCGTCGCGGCCGGGGAACAGCTCCCGCAGCAGCTCGCCGGTGATCTCCTCGCTCCGGCCCATCGAGTACATGTCGGCGGTGTCGAAGAAGGTCACCCCCTCCTCGACCGCGCGCCGCACGATCGGCCGCGCGTCGTCGATGTCCAACTGCCAGGGCCGGTGTTCGGGGCTGCCGTAGCTCATCATGCCGAGGCAGATCCGCGACACCTTGATGCCCGACGCGCCCAGTCGTGCGTACTCCATGCGTCTGCTCCTCCCGCCCATCCGTCCGTTCGGCCGACCCGTCACAGCAGACCACCCCGGCCGCCGGATGTCAGCCCGGTGTGCCGCCGGTTATCGGCCGGAGTGCCGCTGACGTCAGCCCGGTGTGACGAAACCGCTTTCGTACGCGGCGATCACCGCCTGGGTGCGGTCCCGCACCCCCAACTTGGTGAGCACCGCCCCCACATGCGTCTTGACCGTGGCCGGTCCCACCGCCATCCGGGCCGCGATCTCGGAGTTGGACAGCCCGTCGGTCATCAGCCGCAGCACCACGGCCTCCCGCTCGGAGAGCCGCTCGCTCAGCGCCCGCGCGCTCGCCTCGCGGTTCGGGCCGCGGGCGGCGGCGTGCTCGGCGGCCAGCGCCCGCACCGCGGCCGGGAACAGCAGCGAGTCGCTGCGCGCCACCAGCCGCACCGCCTGCACCAGGTCCTCCGCACGGGCCCGCTTGAGCAGAAAGCCGCTGGCCCCGGCGCGCAGCGCGTCATACACATAGCTGTCGTTCTCGAACGTCGTCACCACGATGACGCGCGGCGGGTCCGCCATGGTGCCCAGGATCCGCTCGGTGGCGCGGATGCCGTCGACATCGGGCATCCGGACGTCCATCAGCACGACGTCCGGGCGCAGTTCACGGACCACCGGTACGGCCTCGGCGCCGCTTCCGGCCTCGCCGACGACCGCCAGGTCCGGTTCGCTGGAGAGGATCGCGCGCAGCGCGGTGCGCACCATCCGCTCGTCGTCGACCAGCACGATGCGCAGCGGGGACGGCGGGGCGCCCACCGGGGACGGCGAGGTGCTCATCGGGACGCCTCCAGCGGGAGCCGGACCGTCAGCCGCCAGACGCCGTCCACGGTGTCCCACGCACAGGTGCCGCGCAGCAGGGTGGCCCGCTCGGCGATGCCGCGCAGCCCGCGGCCGCCGGTGGGCCGTGCCCGGGTGGCTCCGTTCACCGGGTTCTCCATCATGATCTCCACCTTCTTCGGGTCCTCGGCGATCCGGAGCCGCACCGGCACCCGGCCCGCGTGGCGCAGCGCGTTGCTGAGCCCCTCCTGGACGATGCGATACGCCTCGCGGGAGACGACGGGCGGCAGCCGGTCCAGCGCGCCAGGGGCCGTCAGCTCGACGGCGACGCCCGCGGCCCGGGTGCGGGCCAGCAGCCCGTCCAGATCCATGAGGGAGGGGGCGGGGGCGGGGGCCGGACGGTCCTCCCCTTCGCGTAACAGGCCCAGCACGCTGTCGAGTTCACCGACCGCGTTCCGGGTGGTCTCCTCGATGGCCGCCAGCGCCTCCCGGGCGAAGTCCGGATCGGTGTCGAGGACCTTACGGGCCGCGCTCGCCTGGAGGGTCACCGCGCTCAGCGCATGGCCGACCGAGTCGTGCAGCTCGCGGGCGAGCCGGTTGCGGGCGGCCAGCCGGGTGGCCCGCTGCTCGGCGGCGGCGAGCCGCTCGGCGGGGGCCG
>NZ_JAHLEM010000560.1 GCF_018883605.1 Streptomyces niphimycinicus
CGCCCCCACGCCCGCCCCGGCACCGGCACCCGCCCCGGCGCCCCAGCCGTCCCTGGGCGACGACGAGGCCACCCGCGTGTACGGCACCACGCAGGGTGGACTGCCCAAGCGCCGCCGCCGGCAGGCCGCCGCCACCCCGCCGACCGCCGACTGGTCCATGGGGGCCGGGCGGACCGGCGCCGCCGAATCCGACGACACCGGCGCGCACCGCGCGCGTTCGGCGGAGGAAACCGCCTCGCGGTTGGGCGCGTTCGCGCGCGGCACCCGCTCCGGCCGTGCCGACACCCAGAACTCCGCCCCTCACCATGACGAAGGGAATCGCCAGGCATGAACGACCATCTCAACAACGAGCTCGGCTGGATGCTCGACGAGGTCGTCAAGATGCCGGAGGCACGGCACGCGATCCTGCTCTCCGCGGACGGGATGCTGCGGGCGTACTCCGAGGGCATCGCCCGCGACGAGGCCGAGCGCCAGGCCGCCGCACTCTCCGGGCTTCAGTCGATCAGCCGCTCCACCTCCGAGTTCTGTGATCCGCAGGAGACGCCCTGGCAGCAGACGCTGGTCGAGTTCGTCGGCGGGTACGTCTTCCTGATCGCCGCCGGGCCCGGCGCGTATCTGGCGGTCTCGGCCACCGAGGCCGTGGACATGGAGGCGGTCAGCTACCGGATGCAGAAGCTGGTCGACCGGCTCGGCAAGGAGCTCACCAGCCCGCCGCGGCAGGGCCTCCCGCGGCAGGGGATCGGCAGCCACGCATGAGTCCGGGGCGGCGCGAACGAGGGTTGGTACGGCCGTATGTGGTCACCGACGGCCGTGCCTACCCGACTCGCAACACCTTCGACCTGGTGACCCTGGTCATGGCCCACCCCGACCGGCCGCTCACCGGGCTCAGCCCCGAGAAGCGGCGGGTCATGGAGCTGTGCCTGGGCGGTGCGCTCTCGGTGGCCGAGGTCTCCGGGTACCTGGAGCTGCCCGTCAGCGTCACCAAGGTCCTGCTCGGCGACCTCGTGGACAGCGGCCATGTCTCCACCCGGTCCCCGATCCCCGCCGCCGAGGTCCCCGACACCCAGCTTCTCCAGGAGGTGCTCGATGGACTCCGCGCTCGCCTCTGACGACAAGGCGGTCTATCTGGCCAACACGGTGCGGGTGGCGGCGAAGATCCTCGTCGTCGGACACTTCGCCGTCGGAAAGACGACCTATGTGGGCTCGCTGTCCGAGATCCGGCCGCTGCGCACCGAGGAGACGATGACGCAGGCCGGTGCGCTCATCGACGATCTGCGGGGCACCGAGGACAAGACGACCACCACCGTCGCCATGGACTTCGGCCGGCTGACCCTCAACGAGTCCCTGGTGCTCTATCTGTTCGGCGCGCCGGGACAGCGGCGCTTCACCCGGCTGTGGCGGGACATGACCAACGGGGCACTGGGCGCGCTCGTCCTGGCCGACACCCGGCGGCTGGAACAGTCCTTCCCGGTGATGGCCGTCCTGGAGGAGCACGGATTGCCGTACGCCGTCGCCGTCAACCAGTTCGAGGGCTCTCCCCGCTTCGCGGAGCCGGAGGTCAGGGAGGCCCTCGATCTGCTTCCGGAAACCCCGCTGGTGACCTGCGACGCCCGGGACCGGATCTCCTCCACCCACGCGCTGATCGCCCTCGTCCAATATCTACAGGCCCGGCAGACCCATAGTTCTCAGGAGATTGTGTGACCAACCGTCCAGCCGCCGGTCCCGTTCCCCCACCGGGCTGCCCCGCGCACGCGGGCCCCGCCGAGGCCGTGGGCGACACCGGGCACAGCGGGGCCGTACCGATGTACGGTCCCGAGTTCGCCGCCGACCCGCACGGCGTCTATGCGCGGATGCGCGCCACCCACGGGCCGATCGCACCGGTCGAGCTGTCGCCGGGGGTGTACGCCTCGCTGGTCACCAGCTACCAGCTCGGCCTGGAGATCCTGCGCGACACCGAGCGGTTCGCCAAGGATCCGCGCGGCTGGCGGGCGATGCAGGACGGCACCGTGGGGCTGGACAACCCGGTCGCCCCGATGTTGATGTACCGGCCGAACGCGCTGTTTCACGACGGGGAGGAGCATGTCCGGCTGCGCGGTGCGATCACCGACAGCCTGGACCGGGTGGATCCGCACGCCCTCAGCGAGTACGTCGAGCGCAGCGCGGAGACGCTGATCGACGCCTTCGCCTCCCGGGGCCGGGCCGAGCTGATCACCGAATACGCGTCGGTGCTCCCGCTGCTGGTCTTCAACCAGCTCTTCGGCGCGCGCCTGGCGGACGGGCCGAAGCTGGTCGAGACGGTGATGAAGCTCTTCGACAGCGGCGAGGACGCGGCGGCGGCCAACGACCAGCTCCTCCAGTGGATCTCCGGCCTGCTGGCGGAAAAGCGCCAGAACCTCGCCGCCGACGTCACCTCCTGGCTGATCGCACACCCCTCGCAGCTCGCCGACGACGAGCTGATTCAGCAGATCATCCTGATGATGACGGCCGGTACCGACCCCCAGCAGAACCTGATCGCCAACGCGCTGCGGCTGCTGCTGTCGGACGACCGCTTCGCCGGTGAGCTGTCCGGCGGCAGCATGCCCGTCCAGGACGCCGTGGACGAGGTGCTGTGGAACGATCCGCCGATGGCCAACTTCGGCACCCGGTTCCCCCGGTACGACTGCGAGGTGGCGGGCGTACGACTACGCAAGGGCGACCCGGTGCTCATCAGCTACGCCGCGGCCAACCATGAGGCCGCCCTGGCCACCGACCGACGGTCCGGTAACCGGGCCCATCTGGCCTGGAGCGCGGGCGCCCACCGCTGCCCCGCCGAGCGGCCCGCCCGGGTGATCGCCTCCGTGGCCATCGAGCGGCTCCTGGACCGCCTCCCGGACATGGAACTGGCGGTCCCCGTCGAGCGGCTGACCTGGCGGACCGGGCCCTTCACCCGCGCCCTGGCCGCCCTGCCGGTGCGCTTCCCCGCCCAGGCGGCGGCTCCGGCCGAGCCGTTCGCGGCTCCTATGTCCAAGACGGCCCCATTCGACGAGCGCCCTGGAGGCAGCCAGTGGAATCCCGTCCCATCGTCCTCGACCCCGCCGGCCGCGACATCGCCGGAGAGGCAGCCCGAGTCGCCGCAGGCGGCGAGGCGACGCTTGTTGAGCTTCCTGACGGCGTGGTGGCGTGGGCAATAACCCGCCAGCGCACCCTCAAGGAGCTGCTGACCGACCCCCGCGTCTCCAAGGACCCACGGCAGCACTGGCCCGCGTGGATCAACGGTGAGATCACGCCGGAGTGGCCGCTGATCACCTGGGTCGCCGTCGAGAACATGTTCACGGCCTACGGCGCCGACCACCGGCGGCTGCGCACCCTGGTCTCCAAGGCGTTCACCGCCCGGCGCACCGCCGTTCTGCGGCCGCGCGTCGAGGAGATCTGCGCCACGCTCCTGGACGACCTGGCCGCCGCCCCGGGCGAGGTGGTCGACCTGCGCGAGGCGTACGCGTACCCGCTGCCGATCCAGGTGATCTCCGAGCTGTTCGGGCTCGACGACGAGAACCTGCGCGAGCGGATGCGCCGGGTCGTGGACAGCATCTTCCACACCTCCGCCTCCCCGGAGGAGGTCACCGCCACCTACAACGAGATGTACGCCGTCCTCGGCGAGCTGGTGGCCACCAAGCGCGAGCGGCCCGGCGACGACCTCACCAGCGGGCTGATCGCGGTACGGGACGAGGAGAGCGGCTCCAAGCTCAGCGAGAAGGAGCTGACCGACACCCTCGCCCTGTTCCTCTCGGCCGGTCATGAGACCACGGTCAACCTGCTGGACAACGCCATCCACGCGCTGCTCACCCGGCCCGAACAGCTCGAGCACGTCCGGGCCGGCCGGGCCACCTGGGAGGACGTGATCGAGGAGACGCTGCGGCACTCCTCCCCGGTCGCCAACCTGCCGCTGCGCTACGCCGTGGAGGACATCGAGCTGGAGAGCGGCGTGGTGCTGCACAAGGGCGACGCGATCCTGGCCGCCTACGCGGCCGCCGGACGCGACCCGGAGGTGCACGGCGAGGACGCGGACCGCTTCGACGTCACCCGGCGGCTCAAGAGCCATCTGGCGTTCGGCCACGGCGTCCATCTGTGCGTCGGCGCCCCGTTGGGCCGGCTGGAGGCCACGATCGCGCTCCCGGCGCTCTTCGACCGCTTCCCCGGGCTCACGCTCGCGTCCGGGCCGGAGCCGCTGGAGCCGGTGGAGTCCTTCATCTCCAACGGCCATCGCACGCTCCCCGCGCGCCTGGCCTGATCGCCTCCGCCGCACTGCTCCCGCCCGCCCCTTTTCCCGGGGGTGGGCGGGTGGGCGGGGGCCCCGGCTACCCCTTACGATCCTCTGCGTGTCCAAACTGACCGACCTCCCGAAACGGATCCTGATCGGGCGGGCCCTGCGCAGCGACAAGCTGGGGGAGACTCTCCTCCCCAAGCGCATCGCGCTCCCCGTCTTCGCTTCCGACCCCCTGTCCTCCGTCGCGTATGCGCCGGGGCAGGTGATGATCGTTCTATCCGTGGCGGGTGCGTCGGCCTACCACTTCAGCCCGTGGATCACGGTCGCCATCATCGTGCTGATGTTCACGGTGGTCGCCTCGTACCGCCAGAACGTGCACGCGTACCCCAGCGGGGGCGGTGACTACGAGGTCGCCACCACCAACCTCGGCCCCAAGGCCGGTCTGACGGTCGCCAGCGCCCTGCTGGTCGACTACGTCCTGACGGTGGCGGTGTCGATCTCCTCCGGTGTGGAGAACCTCGGTTCGGCCGTCCCCTTCTTCGTCGAGAACAAGACGCTGTGCGCGGTCGGGATCATCCTGCTGCTGACGCTCATGAACCTGCGGGGCGTACGGGAGTCGGGCAAGCTCTTCGCGATCCCCACCTATGTCTTCGTCGGCGGCGTCTTCGTGATGATCCTGTGGGGCGCCTACCGCGGGCTGGTCCTGGGGGACGACATGAAGGCCCCCACCGCGGGCTACGAGGTCCACGCCGAGCAGACCGGGCTGGCCGGCTTCGCGCTGATCTTCCTGCTGCTGCGCGCGTTCTCCGACGGCTGCGCCGCCCTGACCGGCGTCGAGGCGATCAGCAACGGCGTGCCCGCCTTCCGCAAGCCCAAGAGCCGTAACGCGGCGACGACGCTGGCGCTGATGGGCGGCCTCGCCGTGACCATGTTCGTCGGCATCATCACGCTGGCCCTGGTGACCAACGTCAAGATGGCCGAGAACCCCGCGCGGGACCTGCTGAAGAACGGCACCCCGCTCGGCGCCGACTACACCCAGAACCCGGTGATCTCGCAGGTCGCGGCCGCGGTCTTCGGCGACGGCTCGTTCTTCTTCGTGGTGCTCGCCGGGGCCACCGCGCTGGTGCTGTTCCTGGCCGCCAACACCGCGTACAACGGCTTCCCGCTGCTCGGCTCGATCCTGGCCCAGGACCGTTATCTGCCCCGCCAGCTCCACACCCGCGGCGACCGGCTCGCCTTCTCCAACGGCATCGTGCTGCTCGCCTCGGCCGCCGCGGTCCTGGTCTACTTCTACGGGGCCGACTCCACCCGGCTGATCCAGCTCTACATCGTCGGCGTCTTCGTCTCCTTCACCCTCAGCCAGACCGGCATGGTGCGGCACTGGAACCGCCATCTGGCCACCGAGCGGGACCCGAACGCCCGCCGCCGGATGGTCCGCGCCCGCGCGATCAACACCTTCGGGGCCTTCTTCACCGGCCTGGTGCTGGTCGTGGTGCTGCTGACGAAGTTCACCCACGGCGCCTGGGTCGCCCTGCTCGGCATGGTCATCTTCTACGTCACCATGACGGCCATCAGGCGCCATTACGACGGCGTCTCCGAGGAGCTCGCGGCGGCCACCGAACAGCTCGACGAGGAGGAGGTGCGCCCCTCCCGGGTGCACTCCCTGGTGCTGGTCTCCAAGGTCCACAAGCCGACGCTGCGCGCCCTGGCCTACGCCAAGCTGATGCGCTCCCACCGGCTGGAGGCGCTGAGCATCAATGTGGACCCCGCCGAGACCAAGGCGCTCCAGCGGGTGTGGCAGGAACGCGGCATCGATGTGCCGCTGAAGATCCTCGACTCGCCCTACCGCGAGATCACCCGGCCGGTCATCGAGTACGTCAAGAGCCTGCGCCGGGAGAGCCCGCGCGATGTGGTCTCCGTCTTCATCCCCGAGTACGTGGTCGGCCACTGGTACGAGCATCTGCTGCACAACCAGAGCGCGCTGCGGCTCAAGGGGCGGCTGCTGTTCACCCCGGGCGTCATGGTCACCTCCGTGCCGTGGCAGCTCGATTCCTCCGAGCTGGCCCGGAAGCGGGCGCGCAAGAGGGCCGAGTGGAACGCCCCGGGGGCGGTGCGGCGCGGCCCGGTGATCCCGGCCAAGCGGGAGAAGGGCGAGAAGGGGCTGGGGGGCGAGAAGCCGGGCGTCACCTCGCAGGTTCCCTGACCATGGGCCCATGTGCCCGGGGCATCAGGGCGTGACGGGATGCGGGCGGGCGCGACGTAGACTGGTGGGCTGTTGTCCCACCGCGCCCCCTCACCCCCTCTGGAGCCTGAACCCGCCATGCAAAGTGAACCCAAGGCATCGCTGGTCGGCGAGGAGTACGAGGTCGAGGTCGGCCCGGTGGCGCACGGCGGCCACTGCATCGCCCGGACCGGCGAGGGCCAGGTGCTCTTCGTCCGGCACGCGCTGCCCGGTGAGCGGGTCGTCGCCCGGGTGACCGAGGGCGAGGAGGGCGCGCGCTTCCTGCGCGCCGACGCGGTGCGGGTGCTGGACGCCTCCAAGGACCGGGTCGAGGCGCCGTGCCCGTTCGCCGGCCCCGGCAAATGCGGCGGCTGCGACTGGCAGCACGCGGCCCCCGGCGCCCAGCGCAGGCTGAAGGCCGAGGTGATCACCGAGCAGTTCGCCCGGCTGGCGGGGCTCACCCCCGAGGCGGCGGGCTGGGACGGCACGGTCGAGCCCGCGCCCGGCGACAAGGTGGCCCGCGGCGAGGTCCCGGCCTGGCGCACCCGGGTGCAGTACGCGGTGGACGAGCAGGGCCGGCCCGGACTGCGCCGCCACCGCTCGCATGAGGTCGAGCCGGTCGACCACTGCCTGATCGCCGCCCCCGGCGTCACCGAACTCGGCGTCGAGAAGCGCGAATGGCCCCAGATCGCCACCGTGGAGGCCATCGCCGCCACCGGTTCCTCCGACCGCCAGGTCGTCCTCACCCCGCGCCCCGGCGGCCGGCTGCCGATCGTGGAGCTGGACCGGCCGGTCTCGGTGCTGCGGGTCAGCGAGTCCCGCGGCCGTGAGCGGACCCGTCTGGTGCACCGCGTCCATGGCCGCCCCTTCGTCCGCGAGCGCGCGGCGGGCCGCACCTGGCGGGTCGGCGAGGCCGGTTTCTGGCAGGTCCACCCCAAGGCGGCGGACGTCCTGGTCGAGGCCGTCATGCAGGGCCTGATGCCCCGCCAGGGCGAGACGGCCCTCGATCTGTACTGCGGGGTCGGCCTCTTCGCGGGCGCGATCGCCGAGCGGGTGGGGGAGCGCGGCGCGGTGCTGGGCATCGAGTCGAACAAGCGCTCGGTGGAGGACGCCCGGCACAACCTCCAGGACCTGGAGCGGGTCCGCGTCGAGCACGGCAAGGTCGAGCAGGTGCTGCCCCGCACCGGGATCACCGAGGCCGACCTCATCGTCCTGGACCCGCCCCGCGCGGGCGCCGGCAAGGAGACGGTGACCCGCCTCGCGGCCCTGGACGCCCGCCGCATCGCCTACGTCGCCTGCGACCCGGCGGCACTCGCCCGCGACCTGAAGTACTTCCGCGAGGAGGGCTACTCCCCGCGCCGCACCCGCGCCTTCGACCTCTTCCCGGTCACCCACCATGTGGAGTGCGTGGCGGTGCTGGAGCCCACACGCGAGGGGCGCTGAGGCGGGCGGCCCCGGCCCCGGCGCGCCCGCGCGGCATCAGCCGGGCGGGACGGCGGCCACTTCCGGGCGGGTCCGGGACGGGCCCCGGGTGAGCGTCCACATCATCGCGCCGCCCGCCACGACGGCGCACAGGTGCAGGGTGATCGCGAGGCCCAACTGCTCGGGGAGCGCGACGTCCGGGGGCGCCGCGAGCGCGACGTACAGCGTGAGGGGCAGTTTCCAGCCGCTCCACGCGAACAGCGAGCCCGAGCCGAGCCAGCCGAGGACCGACGGCAGCCAGCGGGGGAGCCGGCCCTGGCCCTCGCGGCCAGGGCGGGCCACGGCGAACGCGGCGACCAGTGCCCAGATGCCGCAGATCCCGCACAGCAGGCGCCAGGCGGCGCGGCCCTCGGCGGGGTGGGCGAGCCCGGCGGTGCCGCCCGCCGCCCAGTACAGCCACATCAGGCCGACTGCGGCTCCGAGCGCCACGGCCGCCCGGCCGAGCGGTGCGGGCCCGCCGTCCCGGCCGGCGAACGCCTCCGGCCAGCGTCTGCGCAGATAGGCGGGGAGCGCGAGGGTGAGGCCCAGGCCCATGCCGATGAAGCCGAACTGGATCAGGGCCGCCTCCCAGCCGGGCATCCGCGGGTCGCTGTCGCTTCCGGACCCGGAGGTGTCCGGCTCCGACAGCAGCGAGTCGGCCAGCGCGTACGGCAGCATCGACACCAGGAAGCCCGCGCCGACCCAGGCGCAGAACACCAGCGGCACCCCGGGCAGCCGCAGCCCCCAGGGCCGGGCCAGCGCCAGCCCGAGAGTGATCCCGACGGCCGCCATGCCGACCGTCACGGTGTTGAGCACCACCCACTCGACGAGCCCGAACCCGGCCCCGACCGGCGCCAGTCCGAGCAGCGAGCCGACCACCCACGACACCTTGATCACGGCATACGGTGCCATGGCGGCGGCGCTTCCGTACGCGGCCAGCCGCCCCATCCGGTCCCACCGGTCCATCGGGCTGCCCTTCTGTGCGCTGCGATCAGCTTCTTCGGTGCGTCGCGCCGGGGGTCGGGGACCGCCTCTCGCACCGGTGGCCCTCCGCGACGATGTCGCGAAGGGCCACCGGGTCGTTCGGGCGTGTCAGGTCACACCCGTACGGTCTCGCCCGCCGCATCGGGCTCCTCGGCCCGCCCGGGACCGGATCCACCGGACGCGTGGGGGGAGTCGAAGCGGTGGTTGGGCCACCACGCCTTGGAACCGAGCATCGCGGTCACCGTCGGCACCAGCAGCAGCGCCATGATGAACGCGGTGAGCAGGATGCCGAAGGCCACGGCGAAGCCCATCTGCTGGAGCATGGTGTTGCTGGCCAGCATCAGCACACCGAAGGTGCCCGCCAGGATGATGGCGGCCGAACCGATCGTCGGCGCCGACTGGGACACCGCGAGCCGGGCCGCCTCGGCCGGCGTCTTGCCCTTTCCGACCTCCTCCCGCAGCCGGGCCACCATGAGGATGTTGTAGTCCGTGCCGATCGCCACCACGAACAGATAGACGATGATCGGCAGCATGAAGAGCAGGCCGTCCTCGCCCCGGACGTTCTGGAACAGCCAGACCGTGGAACCCAGGGTCGCGGCGAAGCCGAGGCCGACGGCGAGCATCAGATACAGCGGCGCCACCACGCTGCGCAGCAGCAGGCCGAGGATCAGCATGATGGCCAGGCCCGCGACCGGGAACACCAGCCGGTAGTCGTGGTTGACCGCGTCCTCGATATCGGCCA
The DNA here is from genome assembly GCF_018883605.1 of Streptomyces niphimycinicus. Lineage (GTDB taxonomy): Bacteria > Actinomycetota > Actinomycetes > Streptomycetales > Streptomycetaceae > Streptomyces > Streptomyces niphimycinicus. The sequence goes on from NZ_JAHLEM010000560.1 coordinate 9,652, forward strand.
GCACCGCGGTCGACCCGCCGACCAGGGCCTTGGAGCCCTCGGGCGCGGAGCCGTGCGCGGTGTCCCGCAGCTTCCCGGAGACCAGCTCGATGGCCTTGTCGGAGGCGGGCCGGTACTTCAGCACCACGCTGAACTGGGCCACGTCCCCCTTGGGGTTGAGCACGGCGGGGGAGACCTCGCCGACGCCCTCGACCGCCGTCAGCTTCTGCCGGAACCCGGTCAGCGCCGCGGCGTCCAGCTTGCCGCCGTTCGACTGGACGTACACCAGGCTCGGGTCGGACTCGCCGGCCGAGAAGCTCTTCTGGAGCTCCGCCATGGCATGGACGGACTCCAGATCCTTGGGGAGCGTACTGTCCGTGTCGAACTGGGCCTTGAAGCCGAGCGCGCCCACCGCGAGGACCGCCAGCACACCGGCGGACACCGCGGCGATCAGCCCGGGACGGCGCGACACCAGGGAGCCGGCGCCGTTGGCGAGCCGGTTGCGGGGGGCCTTCTTCCACGCCTTGGACGGCCAGAACGCCTTCGTTCCCAGCAGCGAGAACACCGCTGGGACCAGGGTGAGAGCCGCCACGAGCGTCACCGCGACGGAGATCGCCAGCGAGGGCCCCATGGCACGCAGGCTGCCCATCGTCGACAGCACCAGGGCGAGGAAGGCCACGATGACCGCACCGGCCGCCGAGGCGATGGTCTCGCCGACCCGGGTGACCGCGTCGACCAGGGCCTCCTTGGGCTGCTGGCCCTTACGGAGGTGTTCGCGGTAGCGGAACAGCAGGAACAGCATGTAGTCCGTGCCGACGCCGAACAGCACCACGATCAGGATCGCGGACACGCTGCTGTCGGCCTCGAGCCCGAACCAGTCGCTGGCGGTGGCGATCAGACCCTGGGCCATGATGAACATCACCAGGATCATCAGCACGGGCATCAGCGCGATGAGCGGACTGCGGAAGATGGCGCCGAGCAGCACGATGATCAGGACCAGGGTGGCCATCATGATCATGGCGTCGGTGTCACCCGAGGACTCGGTGGCATCGAGCCCCGAGGCCGCCGGACCGGTCACGTCGACCTTGAGTGAGGTGCCCTTCAGCAGCTTGTCGCGGTCCTCGCGGAGGTCCTTGATCGACTGCTGGGTGTCCTCGTCGTAGACGTCCTTCTTGGTCGAGTAGATGTTGGCCAGCGCCATCTTGCCGTCCTTGGAGACGGCCTCGGGCGTGGTCACCACGGACTTGAAGGTCTCGTACTTCTTGTCCTGGAACCCCGCGGTCGCCTTGGTGACGGCGGCCTTGTCGGCCTCGGAGAGCTTTCCGCCGTCCGACCGCTGGTAGACCAGGATGGCGGCCGCGCTCTCCTGCTGCGGGAACGCATGCTCCTGGAGCTTGGTGACCTTCACCGACTCATAGCGCGACGGCAGGAAGTCGGCCTGGTCGGTGCTGGACTTCAGCGGTGGGGCCAGGATGGCCAGGCCGACCGCCGCGATGACCCACATCGCGACGACCAGCCATGGACGGTGGACGGAAAACCGTCCTATTCGCCCGAACATGACGCTCCTTAGGGATTTAAGGTTCCAGTAAGGGGCACGCTAGGACAGCTATTCAGGCCGCACCATGGGTCCCCGTGGAAATCGACCTGGGGGCTGAGAGCGCCTCCGCCAAAGGGTTTAGGGGAGCGGCCCGCGTATCAGCATCCGTGCTGATGGCACCTCTCGAGCCCGGGCCGACGGCCACCGTAAGAGTCTCCGGTACCGGTTGGCGGTCGGGTCGTGAAGCGGTGCGAACTGGCATGTTGCTGACAAAATTAGGGTGTATGGCGGCTCGCCGTGGGCACCCCGCCTCCCGCCCCGTCCGCTTCCTGACAAGCCGTCCGCCGCGCCTCGTCGAGGCCCCCGTACGGCTCGTCAGGGCGCCCGTACAACTCCCGGATCTCCGGCCATCCGCCGCCCCTCGGTCATCATGAGCCACAGCGGCTATCCCCCGATGGTAGGAAGATACGGAAGGCGTAACGGTTCAGCGGTATGTGCCAGAGATATGTTCCGGAGCATGAGCGCATCCGGGCTCCTGCCCGCCAGGACCGAACTGCGGCCCATCGTCTCCGAGTTGAGGCTGTCGGCCTTCAAGACCCACCGCCGCGCCGCCTTCGCGCTGGGTCCGCTGACCCTGATCTCCGGTCCGAGCGGCAGCGGTAAGTCCGGGGTGCTGGAGGCGTACGCGGCGCTCGCGCGGCTGGCGGGCGGCGCCCGGCTCGCGGAGGTGTTCCGCGACCCGGCCGCGTACATCCCGCGCCGGGCGCGGCCGGACCGGCAGGGGCGGCGCGGCTTCCGCATCGGCTGCACCGTGGACGGCCCGGTCGGGCCGGTGCGGCTCGACGTCGCCGTACAGGCCGAGCCCGAACTGCGCATCGTGGGCGAGCGGATGACGGGGGCGGGGGAGACGCTGCTGGAGACGGCGCTGCGCGACCCGGGGCGGCGCTGCGTCCAGGCCGCCTGGCATACGGCGGGAGCGGTCGCGGTGACCCGCGCTCCGCTGCCCGACGACCGGCTGGCGACCTCGCTGCTGCCGCTGCGGGTCGCGGGCACCACGGAGGGGCAGCGGCTCGCGCTGGCCGCCGCCGAGCAGGTGGTCATCGCGCTGCGCTCGGTCTTCCCCTGCGATCCGCGGCCGGAGCGGATGCGGGCACCGGCGGTGCCCAGGGACGGGCGGCTGCGCGGCTGCTGCGAGAACCTGGCGGCGGTGCTGCGGCGGACCAGCAGGGAGTGCGGCACGCGCCATGCGGCGCTGGTCGCGGCGGTCCGCGCGGGGTGCGTCGGGCCGGTGGAGGGCCTGGTCACCGAGGGGCACGCGGACGGGGTGGTGCGGGCCCTGGTCGAGCAGGGGGAGCTCGGCGCGATGCCCGTGGAGCGGCTGGGCGACGGCGAGTTGCGCTATCTCGCGCTCGCGCTCGTGCTGCTGACCGGGCCCGGTGTGCTGGCCGTGGACCCGGCGGCCGATGTGCTCCCCGCGCGGCAGGTGCTGACCGTGCTGGCCGACGGTTTCGACCGGTGTCTGGACCGGCGGCAGGCGCGGGAGCTCCTGGGGGTGGCGGCCCGGATGTGCGCACGGGGGCACATCCGGCTCGTGGGGACGGTGGGGGACGTGACGGGGGCGGTCGGGGACGCCCCCGTCACGGTGGTAGACCTGGGGCGTGAGCGAGTCCTATGAGAGTGAGCGACGAACCGATAGCCGGACCGGCGACCGAACCGACGGCCGAACCGACGACCGGACCGGCGGCCGAATCGGTGGCCGGACCGGCGGCCGAATCGGTGGCCGGACCGACGGCCTGGATGTGGCGGCGCTACAGCGCAGGCTGGCCGCCTTCGCGGCGGCGCGTGACTGGCAGCAGTACCACACCCCCAAGAACCTCGCGGCGGCGCTCAGCGTCGAGGCGTCGGAGCTGGTGGAGATCTTCCAGTGGCTGACGCCGGAGCAGTCGGCGCGGGTGATGGAGGACGAGGGCGAAGCGGCCCGGGTCGAGGACGAGGTCGCCGATGTGCTGGCGTATCTGCTCCAGTTCTGCGAGGTGCTGGGGATCGACGCGCTCGCGGCGCTCTCGGCGAAGATCGACCGGAACGAGGGGCGCTTTCCGGCGAATGGCGGGCGCTGACCGCGAACGGGCCCTGATCGCGAAGAGCCGCTGACCGCGAACGGGGGCTTTGGCGGTGAATGGGGGATCTGGCGGTGAGCGGGGGACTATGGCAGTGAACGGGTGCTCTGCCGGTGAACCGTTATCTCGGATGGCCCGCAGGCCCCCAACCCTCTCATTCGTCACTCTCCGTAGTGAAAAAGTTATCCACAACGCAACTGTTGTCAACAGATTCCTGAATTCCCCTAGCTTTTCGGCCTGTTAGTCATCACTCTGGGTAGTGGAGGAGTGACGGGCTCGGAAGTCCGTTGAGAGGGGTGCGGGGAATGGACGCGATGCGGCTGATCGGTGTCACCCGGCACGCCCTGGCGAAGGCCGGAGGCGTGCACGACATCGTGGCCGAAGCCTGGCAGGTTCAAGCGCTGGCCGAGGCGGTCGGCGGTTATTTCGTGGTGAGTGGCCCGGCGGCCGCGCGAGCGGAGGCGCGCGGTCTGTGCGAGGCGGGCGGGCGGGCGCGCGGCGCCCTGTTCCACCCCGCGCTGCACCACCCCACGCTGCGCGGCGGCGGTTTACGGGCCGCACAGCTTTCGGAGGTGCGCGATCCGAGGGAGGTGCTGCTGGCGCTGGGGGATCTGCTCGCGGAGGCGGGGTTCGCGCTCGTCGGAGTCGCCGCCAATACGGAGGAGGAGGCGCTGTACTGGCAGTGCGTGGAGGCGATCGACGCGGCGGACGAGGCCCGGGACCGGGTGCACGGGATGCTCCGGCATCTCACGTTCCGCGAGTGGGGCGGGGAGTGGGGTGGTGCCGCGTGAAGAGGCAGGATGGGGGTCATGGATCTTCGCATCTTCACCGAGCCCCAGCAGGGGGCGACCTACGACACTCTGCTCACCGTCGCCAAGGCCACCGAGGACCTCGGATTCGACGCCTTCTTCCGGTCCGACCACTATCTGCGCATGGGAAGCGTGGACGGCCTCCCGGGCCCCTCCGACGCCTGGATCACCCTGGCCGGGCTGGCCCGCGAGACCCGGCGGATCCGGCTCGGCACGCTGATGACCGCCGCCACCTTCCGGCTGCCCGGAGTGCTGGCGATCCAGGTCGCGCAGGTCGACCAGATGTCGGGTGGACGAGTCGAGCTGGGCCTGGGCGCGGGCTGGTTCGAGGAGGAGCACCGGGCCTATGGGATCCCCTTCCCCAAGGAGAAGTTCGCCCGGCTGGAGGAGCAGCTCGCCATTGTCACCGGGCTGTGGCAGACCCCGGTCGGCGAGACCTTCGGCTATGACGGTGCCCACTACCAGCTCGTGGACTCCCCGGCGCTGCCCAAGCCCGCGCAGAGCAAGGTGCCGGTGCTGATCGGCGGCCAGGGGGCGACGCGTACGCCGCGGCTGGCCGCCCAGTACGCGGACGAGTTCAATATGCCGTTCGCCTCGGTCGAGGACAGTGAGCGCCAGTTCGGCCGGGTGCGGAAGGCGGCCGAGGCCGCCGGCCGCAAGGGCGACGACCTGGTGTACTCCAACGCGCTCGTGGCGTGCGTGGGCAGGGATGACGCCGAGGTCGCCCGGCGGGCCGCGGCGATCGGCCGGGAGGTCGAGGAGCTGAAGGAGAACGGGCTGGCGGGCTCCCCGGCCGAGGTCGTCGACAAGATCGGCCGCTATGCGGAGGCGGGCGCCTCCCGGATGTACCTCCAGATGCTGGACCTTGAGGACCTCGACCATCTGGAGCTGATTTCCTCGCAGGTCCAGGCCCAGTTGGGCTGAGCGAACCACCAGGAGCACCCGTGATGTCCGTATCCCGCACGCCCTTGGCCACCGCGTTGGAGCGCGGACCGCTCGTCCTCGACGGCGGGCTGTCCAACCAACTGGAGGCACAGGGCTGCGATCTCTCCGACGAGCTGTGGTCGGCCCGGCTGCTGGCCGATGACCCGGGGCAGATCGAGGCGGCCCACACCGCATACGCACGGGCGGGCGCACGGGTGCTCATCACCAGCAGCTATCAGGCCACCTACGAGGGCTTCGCGCACCGGGGCGTGGGCCACGAGGAGGCCACCGCGCTGCTGAGGCGCAGTGTCGAGCTGGCGCGCACGGGGGCCGACCGGGCGGCGGCCGAGCGCGCGACGGCGGGCAACCG
>NZ_JAHLEM010000561.1 GCF_018883605.1 Streptomyces niphimycinicus
CGCTGTGGGAGCGGCTGCGCGACCGGGTCCTGGACGCGTTCGGGGGGCGGCGCGGCAGACGGGTCGGTGGCGCGGGAGGCAGAGCCGGGGCGGGAGGCAGAGCCGGGGCGGGAGGGGTCGAGGGTGCGGGTGGTTCCCGCACCGGCGGGCACCGGGTCGACCGCCGGAGCCGCGCCTCCCGCCGCCGGTTACGCAGGGCCCGTACGACCGTCATCCTGGCGGTGATCGCCATCGTCGCCCTCGCCACACTCGTCGCGCTGACCAGAACCGCCGCGGACTCCGACGACCGCAGCAACGGGTACCTGGGCCCGGAGGAGACCCCCAGCCTGGCCCCCGCCACCTCCTCACCGAACACCCCCGGCGGCCCCGCCTCCCCGAGCCCCTCGAAGGGCGGGAGCGACGGCGAGGACCCGGGCGAAGGCTCCGGCCACGACCCCGGCAGGGGCTCGACGGGGAAGCCCGGTCACTCCCCCTCCGCGTCCCCCTCGCCCGCCAAGGGCGACTCCGGCTCCGGCTCCGCGTCCGGCCACGGCGGAAGGCCGCCGTCCGGCCGGGGGCACGGCGGATACGCCGACTGCACGGCCCGCTTCCAGTTGCTCACCGAATGGCCCGACGGCTTCAAGGCCGCCGTCACCCTCACCTCCCGCAAGCCCCTCGACGACTGGCGGGTCACCTGGACCTTCCGCGACGCGCAGCGGGTGACCCGGATGTGGGACGGGGACTTCACGCAAGCCGGCGCGAAGGTGACCGCCACCGCCGCCGACTACAACAAGCGGGTCAAGGCGGGCGGCTCCCTCTCCGTGGGCTTCCTCGGCACCTGGAACGACGGCAACCGGCCGCCCGGGTCCTTCACCCTGAACGGCCGCCCCTGCGCGGGCTGACGACACGCTCCACCCGGCCCGAGCCGCGTTCCCACCCGGATGGCGGAACAAGTCCTCCGTCCAGGGGGAAAACATCTCGGAGTGAGCAGTGTCCTGAGCGGCATCGTGACCCTGCCCCCCGACGCCCCCGCCGGGCGGGCGGCGCGGGTGGTGGTGGAGGTGCGCAACGTGTCCCGCTCCGATACCCCCGAGTCGATCGTGGCGGCGCAGGTCCTCACCGATGTGCCGCTGAGCCCGGGAGGCCACGTCCCGTTCAGTGTCACCGTCCCCGGTGAGCTGGTCCCGGGCGACAACTACGGGCTGCGGGTGCATGTGGACGTCAGCGGCTCCGGTGTCATGGAGAGCGGCGATCTGGTCAGCGCCGAGGCCAACCCGGTACCGGCCGGATCCACCGCCGGTCTGATCGCCTCGGTCACCCTCGTCTGAGGTCCCCCGGCGCGATGCCGCGCCGGGGACCTCCCGGCTTCATGTGGTCAGTTGTCGCTCGCGGCGTCGGAGTCCGCCTTGTCGGCCGCCGACTCGGCGTCGTCCAGCAGCTTGTTCAGCTCGTCCAGCTCCGAGCTGGACGGAGCCGGTGCGGTGGCCGACGGGGCGGACGACGACCCCGATGAGCCGTCCGAACCGTCCGCGTCATCCGAACCGCCCTTGCCGCCACCACAGCCGGTGGCCAGCGCGGCGCAGAGCACCGCCGTGGCCGCCACGGCCCAGGGGCCGCGCCGCACCGACCGGCCGCGCCTCATGTGCCGGCCGCGCCTCATGTGCCGGAACCCGCACCGCGCGAGGCGCACCACGTCCGGACCTTCGACAGGTCCTTCTGGCGCTGCTCGAGCGTGGTCACGAGGGACCTGCGGAAGGTGAGCTTGTGGTCGAGGAAGGTCTCGACCTCGGTGTGGTCCGCCTTCTTCGCCCGCTCGACCCGCTTCGCCAGCCGGGCCACGGACCCCTTGACGTTGGCCTGGCCCTTCAGCCGCTTCAGCGCCCGGTCCAGCCGCTTGTCGATCTTCTTGGAGCGCTTGCACAGCCCCTGGGCGCCGTCCCCCGCCCCCTTGTGCGGCTTCGCGCTCGGGGCGGCGGCCGGTGTGGAGGCCGGGGCACTGCCGTCCGCCGCCGCGACGCCCACCGGACCGAGCAGGGCAGCGGTGGCCGCACAGGCCACGATGGCGCTCTTTCCACGGTGCATGGTGCTGTTCCTTCCCTCGGAGCCGGACGGTCCGGGAGGGGCCGGACCGTCCCGGACTGGGGAAAAAGCTAGGAGCCCTCTTTGTGGAAATTCTGTGGGCCGGAACAGCTTCCGCTCACGCGCCTGTTGAACCGCTCTCCGGCGCATCGGACGGCCGCAGGACGAAGCCCACGCCGCGCACCGTGTGCAGCATCCGGGGCCGGCCGCCCGCCTCCAGCTTGCGGCGCAGATAGCTGACGAAGGTGTCCACGGCGTCCGTGCGCACCTCGAAGTCATAGCCCCAGACGCGGTCCAGGAGCTGATCGCGGGTGAGCACGATCCCGGCGTTGCGGGCGAACATGTCCAGCAGCTCGAACTCGCGCCGGGTGAGCCGCAGCGGCGTCCCGTCCAGCCACGCCTCCCGGGCCTTTGGCGCCATCTCCAGCGCGCCCGCCCGCACCCGGTCGGTGGCGGCGGGCGGACGGCGGCGCAGCAGGGCGTGCAGCCGCAGCACCAACTCCTGGAGCGCGAACGGCTTGACCAGATAGTCGTCGCCCCCGGCCTGTAGCCCGGCCACCCGGTCGGACACCTCGTCGAGCGCCGACAGCATCAGGACGGGGACGTCATTGCCGTCCCCGCGCAGGGCGCGGCACACCCCGATACCGCTGAGGTCGGGCATGGAGATGTCCAGGACCACCACATCGGGCGCGCCGTCGCGCACCGCGGCGAGCGCGGCGTGGCCGCCGTCCGCGAGGGTCACGGAGAAGCCGTTGAGCCGCAGCCCGCGCTCCAGGGACCGTCGTATGGCCGCGTCGTCGTCGGTCACCAGGACGCGACCGCCACCTGTCTCTCCCATGTCCCCACCACCTCCGGCCGCGCATGGTACGTGGCCCGCGGTGCGCCCGGCCCGGCCCAGGGGCCCGGTATGGCCTTTGGGCCAATTGACTCCGCCCCGTCCGCACCGTGGGATAAGCGTGGTTCACCCCTTTCCCGCCGCGCCCGCCAAGGGGCCGGTGTGTCCTCCGCCCGCGAAGGAGCCAGCGTGTCCCAGCCCGCCACCACCCCGGACGCCCTGGACGCCCCGCGTACCCCGGACCCGTCACACCCCCTCCAGGCCCTGGACGCCCTCGGCCCCAAGGGGCCCTACCGCTCCCGTCACCGCCTCACCATCGGCGATGTAACCGGCACCCCCATGGCCGAACTCTCCCTGGTGCCCCGGCTGTTCGTCACCCGGGCGCTGGCCGCCCTGCACGCCGCCGCCACCCCGCCGCTGGAGGAGCGGCTGGCCGCGCTGAAGCGGGCGGGGGAGCTGTTCGCCACCGGCACCGTCGCCGGGATGACGGCGGCGGCGTACGAGAGCGCGGTGTGCCGGATGTCGGGCACACCGCTCGCAAATGTGCGGATCGCCGTGGAGGCGATACGGCTCAGCGCCACCGAGGCGTACCGCAGCGTCCAGGCGGCCCGCCCGGTGGGGGCGGTGGGCGACTGGCGCGATCCGTACGCCCGCGGCGGCACCGCCGTGTGGATCCGGCGCGGTGATGTCTTCGCCGTGCACGCCGCCGGAAACCACCCCGCCGTGCACGCCCTGTGGCTGGAGGCGCTGGCGCTGGGCTACCGGGTGGCCGTACGCCCCTCCCGCCGTGAGCCGCTCACCCCGTACCGGCTGGTCAGCGCCCTGCGCGAGGCGGGCTTCGGGACGGATCAGGTGGTGCTGCTGCCCACCGGCCACGATGCGGCCGGGGAGATCCTGCACGGTGCGGATCTGTCCATGGTCTACGGCGGCCAGGAGGTCATCGACCGCTACGCCGCCGATCCGGCCGTGCTGCCCAACGGCCCCGGCCGCTCCAAGATCCTGCTCACCGCCGACCGGGACTGGCGCGACCACCTCGATGTCGTCGTCGACTCGATCGCCCGCCATGGCGGCACCGCGTGCGTCAACGCCACCGCCGTACTCGTGGAGGGCGATCCGGCGCCGGTCGCCGAGGCGCTGGCGGAACGGCTCGCCGCGCTCCCCAGCCTGCCGCCGCAGGACGAGAAGGCGATACTGCCGGTCCATCCGGTCGAGATCGCCCGCGGCTTCGAGCGCCTGCTGCTCGGCAAGGCCGCGGGCGCCCGGGCATGGCTGGGCGGCGACGGAGTGGTGGACGACCTCGGCGACGGCAGCGCGGCCCTGCGTCCCGCCGTCCTCCAGCTCGACGATCCGCGGGACCCGCGGCTGGGCATGGAGCTGTCGTTCCCCTGCGTCTGGGTGGCCCCCTGGACGCGTGAAGCGGGGGTCGCCGCGCTCCGGGACAGCCTGGTCGTCACGGCGATCACCGGGGACGAGGCGCTGCTGGACGCGCTGCTCGCCGAGCCGTCCGTCAAGAACCTCTACATCGGGGACCACCCCACGCACTGGATCGCCCCGGGCATCCCGCACGACGCGTATCTCGGCGAGTTCCTGATGCGTACGAAGGCCGTCATCCGCGGCTGACCCATAAGTCCCCTGCCGCCATCCGCGAGGAGCAACCCGTGCCGACAGCTTCCCTTTCCGTGCTCGACGTCCCCTTCGACGAGCGCCCCGACCCCGATGAGTACATCCGCGCCGCCATGGAGTGGCACTTCGGCCCGGACACCGGCTCCCCGTTCTGGCTGCGGAAGGCGCGGACGCTGGACTTCGATCCGCGCCGGGACGTCAAGGGCGTCGCCGATCTCGCGCTCTTCCCCAATGTCACCGGGGAGCTGCGCGAGGTGCCGGTGCGCGATCTGATCCCCCAGGGCTACGGCGCCGACGCCCGGATCGTCGGCGTCTTCGAAAGCGGCGGCACCACCGGCGCGCCCAAGCGGATCGTCTGTCTGCGCGACTGGCTGGACCGGCTCACCCACGGGCTGAGCGCCGACCTCGACGGGCTCGGCATCCCGCGCGGAGTGGACTGGCTCGCCATCGCGCCCAGCGGCCCCCATATGGTCGGCGAGATGGTCGCGGGCACGGCCGCCCGGCACGGTGGGCTGATGTTCCGCGTCGACATGGATCCGCGGTGGGTGAAGAAGCTGATCTCCGCCGGGAAGGCCGAGGAGACCGACGCCTATGTGAGCCATCTGGTGGAGCAGGCGGCGCACGTCCTGCGCACCCAGGAGATCGGGGTGCTCATGACCACCCCGCCGCTGCTGGAGCGGCTGGCCCGGCATGACGACCTGATCGAGCTGATCGGGGAGAAGGTCAAGGGGATCATGTGGGGCGGCGCCCATATGGACGCCGACACCCGCGATCTGCTGCGCACCGAGGTCTTCCCCGGCTGTGCGCTCTACGGCACCTACGGCAACACCATGATCCTCGGTGGCGCCACGGAGCGGCTGGGGCTCGGCCCGGACGAGCCGTGTGTCTTCGATCCGCGCACACCGTTCGTCACCTTCTCGGTGGTGGACCCGGCGAGCGGGGAGCCGGTGCCGTACGGCGAGCGCGGCCAGGTGGTGATGAACCACGTCAGCAAGTCCGCTCTGCTGCCGAACAACCTGGAGCGCGATCTGGCGATCCGTGTCCCGCCGCCCGAGGGCGCGGCCGGGGACTCGGTGGCGGATGTGGGGCCGGTCGCGATGTTCGACGACGAGGTCGTGATCGAGGGCGTCTACTGAGGGGCGGCGTACGGCGGGCGGCGTACGGTGGTCGGCGTACGGCGGGCGGCGGGGCGGCGGGGCTGACGCCGGGCCACCTCAGGGGGCCGGACGGCGCGCCTGACACCACGCCCTCACCAGGCGTTTGCCCACGTTCCGCCATGGACCCATTCAGTCGCGACAGGCGCAGTGGTTACGATCTGGCGCGATGGGCAAACGGCGGGGCGGAGAGGGCCACATACGGAGGGACGCGGTGCGCGGCACCGTGCCGTCCGTCCTCTGCCGTGCCGTCCTGCTGCTCGCCGCGGCGATATGGGTGGCGCCCTCGTGCGTCCATCCCGCCGCCGACCACAATGGCCTGTCCACGGGGTGCCCGCGCCGCCTGACGGACACCGTCGCGACGGCCGAGCCGCATGAGAAGCCGGGCACCTATCCGGCTCCGGCGCATGGCCCGTCCGACGTCTCCGGCTCCAGCTCCACCTCCGGCACCGACACCGGCTCCGACACCGGTTCCGGTTCCGGTTCCGGAAGCGACAACTGTGTCACGGGCCCCCGGGACGTGGTCCAGGCCCTGCTGCCCACGCCCGTACCCCCGCTCTTCCTCGCCGAGGTTCCGCCGCCCGACGGCCACCGGAATCCGGACTCCGTCCGGGCGCCGCCCGACCGCCCCGCCCGCGCCCTCGGCCTCCATCAGCTCCAAGTGCTTCGGACCTAGGCCGGCGCCGGTAACCGCGATGCACCGCACCACCCATCCAGCGTGCGAACTGCGCGAACTGCGCGAACTTTGAGTACTCCGAGGACAAGGACAGCCATGGGCTCCAAGGGATCGAAGACGAAGGGCACCGCGGCCGACCGCCGCGCGAAGATAGAGGAACTGCGCCGCGCGGAGAAGGCGCGCGAGCGCAGGTTCCGGGCCATCACCATCACCTCCGTCACGGTGATCGTCGCCGGACTGGCCGTCGGGGGCTACTTCCTCGTCGACGCGAGCGACAAGAAGGACGAGAAGGAGGCCAAGGTCACCTCCGCGGTCGTGCGGAGCGGCGAGTTCAAGGGCATGAAGACCTGGAAGAACCTGGGCCGGACGCATGTCCAGGGCACGGTGAAGTACGCGATGTCCCCGCCGGTCGGCGGAAACCACAACCAGGTCTGGCAGAACTGCAACGGCGACGTCTACACCAAGCCGCTGACGAAGGAGAACGCGGTGCACGCGCTGGAGCATGGCGCGGTGTGGGTGACGTACACCGACAAGGCGCCGAAGGAGGACATCGCCGCCCTCTCGGAGCGGGTGAAGAAGACCCCGTACTCGATGATGAGCCCCTACCAGGAGCAGGACGCGCCGATCGTCCTCAACGCCTGGGGCAACCAGTTGGACATCCAGAAGGCGTCGGACCCGCGGGTGGCCGCCTTCTTCAAGAAGTTCGTCCAGGGCAAGCAGACCCCCGAGCCCGGCGCCTACTGCACCAACGGAAAGTCCTCGTGAGCGACGAAACCGCCGTCGGCCGCGCCTCGCGCCAGCCGCTGGTGGCGGGGATCGCCGCCGCCCTCGCGCTGCTGACCCTGGTGGCGGTGGCCGTGCTGTGGCTGACGAGCGACCGCTCGGAGGGCACGACCGACACGGGTACGCCGAAGGACACCTCCGCCGAGGCCGGTTTCGCCCGCGACATGTCCGTCCACCATCAGCAGGCGGTGGAGATGTCGTTCATCGTGCGCGACCGCACCAGCGACGACGAGGTGCGGCGGCTGGCGTTCGACATCGCCAGCACGCAGGCCACCCAGAGCGGAATGCTTCAGGGCTGGCTGGACATGTGGGGGCTGGACAAGACGTCCGAGGACCCGCCCATGACGTGGATGAAGAACGCCATGAACAACATGGACGGCATGGAGGGCATGGACCACGGCTCGATGAAGGGCATGGACGGCGGCGGCACGTACAAGCCGCACGACGGCTCACTCATGCCGGGCATGGCCACCAACACCCAGCTCGACGAGTTGCGCAAGGCCAAGGGCAAGGCGGCCGAGGTGCTCTACCTGAAGCTGATGACCGCCCATCACAAGGGCGGCGTCGAGATGGCGAAGGGCGCGGTAAAGCTGGTCAAGGACCCGACCGAGAAGCATCTGGCCACGACCATGGTCCAGGGCCAGCAGTCGGAGATCGAGCTGATGGCCGGAATGCTCAAGGCACGCGGCGCGTCCTCCTGACGCCCCGCCGATGGCGCCCCCGCCCCGGGGGCGCCATCACCCCTCGCGCTCGCCCTCGCCCTCGCCCTCGGGTACGAACACCCCGGCGATGGCGGCCTGATACGTCGTCTCGACGCTGGTACGCACCAGCCGCTCGTCGATGAACCCGCGCAGAACGAGCACCCGGTAGTAGAGGGGCGCCGCCAGTGCGGCGATGACCTCCCGCGCCTCGGTGCCCTTGGGGATCTCCCCCCGCTCGACCGCCTGCCGCGCGATCAGGGTCACCTCCTCGGTGCGCCGCACGAACGCGGCGCGCACGATCTCCTCGACCCGGGAATCATGCGCGGCGCCCACGAGCAGCCCCTGGATGACGTTGCGGTTGCGCAGCGCGTTGTTGAAGTCCGCGATGGCCTGGGCGAGTTGCGTCAGGTCCCGTCGGAAGTCACCGGTGTCCGGGGTCGGCAGCGTCGAGCTGTGCTCGGCCAGCAGATCGACGACGACCCCCTCCACCGTGCGCCAGCGCCGCCGGATGGTCGACACATGCACCCCCGAACGCCGGGCGAGCCGGTCAAGGGTGAGCGCGGCGAACGAGTCGCGATCGAGCTCCTCGTACGCGGCCGCCAACACGGCGGCACGAGTCCGGGCCGTACGCCCCCCGGGGCGAGCCGACCCATGCGGTGGTCGCTCTGTCATGACGCGCCGACTCTACGGCCCCTCCACCCTCGTGAGCACCAGATCTTCACGACATCCGGGCGCTCTACGCCTGGTAACCCATTGCACGGCGCACACGCCCCTCGCTATTGTGACACCCGTTACCTAATGCGCGCGACAGCGCATTAGGCCAACAGGGCGCAGAGTTGCCGGACCTTCCTCACGAGGGGAAGGAAGGTCCAGCAAGCCCCCCTTCTTACGCGCTTCCGCTCCCGCGCCAGCAGCGCGGCAGGATCACCGAAATCGACCCTGGTTCAAACGCTCGCCGAGCCTGGCCGACTGCCGCTCGGAGCCCTTGGTGTGCCACCACTCGAAGAGGCGGATGCGGAGCGACATGGCCACCGCCTGTACGAGTTCCTCCGGCGGGCTGCCGTCGAAGATCCGGTGCTCGGAACTGTCACAGTCCAGACGGACTCTCCAATGCCCGTCCGGAGCGATCAGTTCGACCGCCACCGTGAACCTTCGCCCCTGGTCGATGACCTCAAGCCCGAGGACTTCAAGACAGACCGAGCCGTCCTCGAGCCGCCCCGTCAAATACCGGGCGAGGAGGCCACGGACACCGTCGACAGATGGCACGGATTCCTTCTCCTAACAGTCAGGCGAGGTCAGCGATGCGGGCTTGTAAGCAGTGATGATCCCCTGCGGCTTGATTCGGGGATCGGCTCCATAGGGATCCGGGTTGGCCACCACCCGGAACAGGATCCTCGGCGGACACTGGATCACTCGCCGCTCGTAAACGCGCTGACCCGGTACGTCGATCACGACGTCGCCACTCCAGATCGCGTTCTTGATCTTTTTGCTGAAGTTGGCACTCCACCGCCCATGAGCCACCAAATGACGGTACCCCCAATTCCTTGTGCCGCAACGCAGCACCACCGTGGACGGGCCCCGGTAGTACGTCTTGACGACGTGCTTCTTCGACTTTCCCGTGCACGCGTTGGACGCGGTATGTGCGGCGGCCGTCGGGTCTACAGACACCGCCTCCGCAGACACAGGCAGTGCAAGACAGAGCGAAGCAACGCTGAAAACCGCAGCCTTGGCAAACTTCATTGTTTCCCCGTTCCCCCTGCGATTGGTCAATGACAAACACATATTGGCTCATCAAAGCCCGGAAAGCGCCCCCGGATCCAACAGATGGCTCAAACGGATCTCACTGTGACCAACAGGCCCAAGTATGGAGAGTGTTTGACGGCGGCATTGGCAGGCTAGGCGCCACTGCGGGACGGCATGCGACACAGAATTCATTGAAACGGCAACGAATGATAGATCGGGCTGCGCGAAAATGCCATCCTCTATGCCGACGTCGATCACAAAGCTGCACCGGAGTACTAAGCGGCCAAGATCCACAGGACAGGCCCCAGTCCATACAGCAACGACCCCCGTCAAGAAGCGACGGGGGTCAACGTGTCTGTGCGCGCCGACTACCGGGCGGCGGGCATGTTGCCGTCGCGCCAGTCATTCACTCGCTTTCGGATGCTGGCGACCATGGGGAGAGCGTCAACCTCTGCGGGCTCGAACCAGCGGACATCGGTGGATTCCTCGGACACCGCGATTTTCCCTGCCACAGGACGAGCCAGGAAGCAGATGGAGAACTCTTGCCGTACCTCGCCATCGTCGTAGGCGAAGACGTGACAGGGGTTGGTGTAGGTCCCGACGATGCCGATGATCTCGACGTCGATACCAGTCTCTTCACTCACCTCCCGAATCGCGCAGTTCGGCAATGACTCGCCAATGTTCATGGCGCCACCGGGAAGCGCCCACATGTCGTTGTCGCTCCGACGCTGAAGGAGAATACGCCCCGCGTCGTCGACGACGACGGCAGAAGCAGCCGGAACCAAGCTGTTCGCGGCTGGGGCGTTCGGATCGTCCTCGTAATCGTGCCTACCCATTGCCCTCCTCTTCCCATACCGGAGTGCCCCGTTTCCACAGTTCTTCAACGTGCGAAGCGAAGCGATCGAACATGCCGTCGTCCTGGTGACGACGCAGATGCAACGTAGGGGCATCGTGCCCAACGCTATGCGTCAGCAAGGGCGTAACGATCATGTCGTCATCGAAGCGGAACACCGACAGGTACGCATGTCCGTCGCTGAACCTCGCGTCAACGCCCGGCTGGCTCCTGATCTTCTCCAACTCGGCCAGCGTCACGCGGATACGCGTCGACAGCGTGAGCGCAACAGCTTCGTCTTGCTCGCGGGACCGTGTGAGGTCGCTGTCCGGGTCGCCGAGCACGAAGCGAACTCGGCCCCCCTGTGCTGCCTTGCGCCGCAACGCGGCACCGAATCGGGCCTGTTCGAGCCACAGGAAGTAATTGGTGTAACCGGCGAACGTCAGCTCACGCTCGGCTTTGGTGATCAAAGACCGCCACAGCGAAGCCGGACAACCGGAGCGGTACGGATAGACCGAAACGACCTCACGGTCCGGACCGACCTTGATCGCCTTCCTGGCGGCTGCTGGCCATAACACCGCCTCCTCCTCTCCGAGTGCCTCACAGACGGCCCACCTATGGCGGGCACGGGGGATCCGTCCCGTCTCGGTCATCCATCGGCCGACAGTCTTGATGTCCACGCCGCACTTTTCCGCCAACTGACGATCTGTCATCCGGGTTTGATGCATGGCGCGGCGCAGTGCTTCGTTCACCGGTGACCCCCTGGGACGTTTGGCATGTTTCTCACGGTAGACCCATTCCGTTCCTAACGGTCATGGAACGAAGTAGGAACGCGCCACCAGGGGCGGAAGTGTGGGGGTGCCTGACGCACAGACCCCCGCGACCGTGGTGACGGCCCGGGGGCGTGGCCACCAACTCCGTGGAGGTTGACGACATGCCGCACTGTATCGCCCGCATCTTCGAACTGTTGTTGCGGTTACTGCTCCCCGCACCGGGACGGCATCGGAACGCTGAGACAGTCCCCGTACCGACTGTGGACGTGTCGATGGCCCGTCTCCCGCGCGTCCCCGTGTTGCGGAGTGGGGACATCGGCCTTGTCCGCCCCTGCCTCCTCGCGCACGAGCGGCGACAGCAGGAGCGGCGCCAACGGGCGCGACGGCGGGCGCTGGTGCTCGCGACGTACGGCGTCGGCATCGGCCCGCGCCGGATTCACGGCGTGAAGGTGGCGGCCCGGTGAGCTACGACCGCGACGCCGCTCCCGCACCCACGCCGGGGCTGCGCCTGCTGCCGTGGGAGACCGAAACCGGCAAGCCGTGCTTCCTGTCCACGAACGGCTCCCAGGGCGCACTGGCTCGTATCGCGGACGAGATCGAGGCAGACCAGTTGCGAGACGGCGCCGATGTCCTGAAGGGCGTCCAAGCCGTCCTGGACGACCACAAGGCTGGGGAGTACGCGCTACGCCTCGCGCTGCGGGCGGCCATGCAGTGCCTCGGCGATGTGTTGCGCATCGCCGACAGCCGAGGCGCCCGCCTGCCCGTGCTCGACGACGAACCCGACGCCGACGACGGCGCCTTGGACGATGGCACCGACGGCAACGGGCCGATGACGCCCAGATGTGGTGTCTCAAGCACGCGAGTCTGACGCACCACAGCGGCTACGAACTGTCGGCGTTCCAGTACTTCAACGCCGCCATGACCGACCCCGGCGAGGAGCCGCACGCGACACGGACCGAGGTAACGCCTCCACTCGGTGCAGTGTTGTCTGGCTTTCCCGGTCCCCCGGTGGTACGGCACCCACCGGGGGACGGCGGACGGTCAGTGCGGATGGGCCGGGGTGAATCGGACCGGGAGGGCTGCCACGCCGCGCATCAT
Organism: Streptomyces niphimycinicus; assembly: GCF_018883605.1. GTDB lineage: Bacteria > Actinomycetota > Actinomycetes > Streptomycetales > Streptomycetaceae > Streptomyces > Streptomyces niphimycinicus. Next base: position 12,277 of record NZ_JAHLEM010000561.1, read on the forward strand.
CAGGGTGACCCGCCATTCGAGGTCGTCCGGGGCGACGGACAGGGTGACGTCCGGGAGGCGGTCGAGCAGGACCTCGACCGCGGCGCCGGCGATGACCTCGGCGATCTCGCGGGCGGCCGGGGGGCAGCCGTGCTTGCCGTGGCTGAAGGCCATATGGGCCTGGTTGCCGCCCGCACCGGAGTGGAAGTCCGGGCGTACGTCGGGGTCGGCGTTGGCCGCGGCGAGGCCCAGCATCAGGCAGTCGCCCTTCCTGATGCGGCGTCCGCCGAGCATGGTGTCCTCGGCGGCCCAGCGGCCGATCCAGAACGGGACCGGGGTGTCCTCCCACAGCACCTCGTTGAGCGCCTGGCCGACGCTGCGCCGGCCGCCGGAGAGGGTGATGGCGAACCGTTCGTCCGTCAGCATCAGCCGGAGGGCGTTGGCGATCAGGTCGCTGGTGGGCTGCTGGACGGCGTAGACGCTGCCGAGCAGGTCGTTGACGATCTCGTCGTCGGTGAGCCCGGCCGGGTGGGCCACCAGACGTGCGGCGACATTGACCTGGTCGGGGTTCTCCCGGACGCGCTTGACCAGCGCCTCCGTCCTGGTCTGCATATTCCGCAGCGCGAGAGCGCCGTCGGGTCCGGTGAGGTGGAGCGAATCTTCCTGGATGGCGGCGGATTCGGTGTCGTCCAGGCCGTACAGCCGGGTCACCACCCGCAGCGGGATCTGGCTGGCGTACTCGGCCACCAGATCGGCCCGGCCGCTGCCCGCGAAGGTGTCGATCAGCCGGTCGGCGACGCGCTCGCACTGCCCGCGCAGTTCGAACTGGTCCACCGACCCCAGACCGTCCCAGATCGCCTCGGCCCGCCGCTGGTGCTCGGCGCCCTCGCTGAAGAGCATGGTCGGGCGGTAGCCGACGAAGGTCGTCAACCCCCAGTCGGGCGGCACCAGATGCCAGGAGTGCCAGCGGCGGGAGTCGCGGGCGAACAGCCGGGAATCGGTGGTGACCCGGAGCACCTCGCGGTAGCCGAGCACCGCCCAGACCGGGATCGTGCCGTCCAGCAGGACGGGCACGACCGGGCCGTGGTCCCGGCGCAGTTCCCGGTAGAGGTCAAGCGGCTCGTCCCGGAACCGCTGGTAGTCCAGTGGCACCGACCCGGCGGGCACCACCCCGTCGGACGGCGCGGGGGCGGACCGGAAGACGGGCCCGGGCGGGTCCCCGGACGGGTCGCCGGACGAGCCTTCCGGCAGGTCCCCGGGCGGGTCCTCCGACAGGCCCTCGGACGAGGGCGTGGAGTCGGGCGTGGGGTCAGGCGTGGTCACGCGGTGCTCTCCCCGGCGGCGCCGTTGGTGGAAAGGGAGTAGAGGTAGCGGGCGAGCGCGACCAGTACGGCCTTGCTGGAGTCGCGCTCACGGGCGTCGCAGTCGATCATCGGCACATCGGCCGGGAGGTCGAGGGCCTCCCGCACCTCCTCCAGCGAGTGCTGCGGCTCGGTGAAGTTGTTACGGGCCACGATGAACGGCGTGCCGTGGTGTTCCAGCCGGTCCAGCGCGTACCAGGAGTCGGACAGCCGATTGGTGTCCACCAGGACGACCGCGCCCAGGGTCCCGGAGAAGAGCCGGTCCCACAGGAACCAGAACCGCTCCTGGCCCGGGGCGCCGAACAGATAGAGCACCATCTGCTCGTCCAGGCTGATCCGGCCGAAGTCGAAGGCCACCGTGGTGGTGGTCTTGTGCCGCACGAACGAGGCGTCGTCGATGCCGACGCCCGCCTGTGTCATCGTCTCCTCGGTGCTCAGCGGGCGGATCTCGCTGACCGACCGCACCATCGTCGTCTTGCCGACGCCGAACCCACCCACGATCACGATCTTGAGACCGTTGCTCGCGCTCTCCCGCAGCGGTGCGGGTCCGGTGCTGCCGGGGAGCGCCATACTGACGGTGTCGTCAGAGATTCTGGAGTGCAACGAGCACCTTCTTCAGGGTTTCGGGCCCGGGCAACCGGCCGCCGGGGCGGGCCGCCTGCGGATGGCGCGCGGTGATCCGGCCGGTGTCCAGCAGATCGCACAGCAGGATCTTGACCACGCTGACGGGCAGTTCCAGATACGAGGAGATCTCCACGACCGACAGGGGGCGGCGGCACATCCGCAGGATCCGGACGTGCTCGGACTGCATCCCGGGGGTGGGGTCGCTTTCGCTGACGATCAGCGTGACCATGTCGAACCGGCTCTCGTCCGCCCGGCTGCGGCCGCCGGTGACGGTGTACAGCCGGTCCGGCCCCTCCTTGTCCAGCGGCCCTCGGATCATGCCGTCGCCCCGCCGCCGGTGTCGCCCGCGACCACCCTCGGGGCGGCTCGTAGATGGTCGCCGATCTGCTCGACCAGCTCGTTCATGTTGTGGCCGATGATGCCGACATCGGCGTCGTCATGGGCCACCACGGCGAGATGGGCGCCTTCGCCGGCCTCGACGATGAACAGAATCCCCCCGTGGAACTCCGTCATCGACTGCCGTACGCCGCCGCTGCCGTCGCCGAACTCGATGGACGCGCCATGGGCGAGGCTCTGGATGCCGGACGCGATGGCCGCGAGCTGATCGGCCTGGTCCACGGACAACCCGGAGGAGAGGCACAGTTTGAGCCCGTCCCGCGAGAGCACCAGCGCGTGGCGCGACCCCGGGGTCTTCTCCAGCAGGTTCTCCAACAGCCAGTCCAAGCTGCGGTCGGTGGTGTTCATCGGCGTTCCTTCTGTCACGGCTTGTCGTTCTCGGCAGGCTCGGCGGACTCGGCAGGCTTGGCGGACTTGGCGGACTTGGCGGACTCGGCGGTCTCGTTGTGCTCTGCGGATACCGAAGGCTCGGTGTCACACGGGGCACCGGTGGCGGAACCACCGCGGGCCGCCTGGCGGAAGGCGCCGAAGCGGGCTCCGGCTTCCTCGGGTCGTGGACGGCTGGTCTTGGCCTTGGGTTCCGTCTCGGCCGCCTGGCCGGCCGCCCGGGTGGCGGCGGCCAGCGTCTCGCCACGGCGCCGCTTGGGCAGTCCGTTGACGGGCCGTGGGGGCTGCGCGCCGGGCTCCGGCGTGGCGGGGTCGGGCGC
>NZ_JAHLEM010000562.1 GCF_018883605.1 Streptomyces niphimycinicus
CGTCGGCCCGCGCAGGCCCACGGCGCGGCCCGTACGGTGGGCCCGGGAGGAGCCCCCCGGCGGCGGCCCGGTCGCGGCCGTCGACGCGGGCGTCCGCCAGACCACCGCTCCGGTCGTCCTCGTCCTCTCCGCCGATCTGCCCTTCCTCACCCCCGAAACCGTGGAGACCCTCCTCAACGGCGTCGAGGGCACCGAAGGCGCCCAGCTCATCGACTCCGACGGCCGTGAGCAGCCCCTTGTCGCCGCCTACCGCGCCGAGCCGCTGCGCCGCGAGATCGCCCTCCTCGCCACCGAACACGGCGGTCTCGGCGGGCTGCCCCTGCGCCTCCTCGTCTCCGAGCTGGCCCTGGCCCGCCTCCAGCACCCCACGGCGTCGTTCGACTGCGACACCTGGGATGACATCACCACGGCTCGAGCGCGCATCAGGGAGCATGGACGCGTGTTGGACGAATGGATTACCGCAGTCAAGGCCGAGCTCGGGATCGACCTGGATGTCGACACCGCGGCGCTACTCGATCTGGCCCGTGACGCCGCACATGGCGTCGCCCGGCCCGCCGCCCCGCTGACCACCTTCCTCGTCGGCTACGCCGCGGCCCAGAAGGGCGGCGGCCCGGAGGCACTGGCCGCCGCGACCGAGAAGGCCGCGGCGCTGGCCGCGCGTTGGGCCGAGGAGCAGTGACACCACGCAACCCCCGGGACGGGGACCCGCTCGATCGAGAGGTCGACGAGGCGCTGGCGCTGGCCAACGAATCCCCACCGCAGGGTCCGGAGCGGCCACTCGGCAGGGAGGACGAGGACTGGGCGGACGCGGCCCTCGACCTGGCCAACGGCCGCCCGGACCGGCCCGCCCCCGAACGAGGCCGCGACACCGGCGCCGACCCGACCGGGACGGACTGGGCCGAGACCGCCCTCGACCTGGCCCAGGAGCGGCCGGCGAAACGGCGGGAGTGCCGCGATGAGGCAGATGAGACGGGAGGGGACGGGGGCGGAGCGGCGGGGGATCTGGAAGCCGACGTATACGTGTGGCGCGAATTTCTGGGTAATTCGACGTCAGAGGGGACTGGCGGCAAGAACATGCGGTCCAGGGCCCCCGCCCCGCAGCCCCCGGCCCCGGCCCCGTACTCGAAACGCACCCCAGCCGCACCCACCTCCCACCCGCATCCCCCTATGGACAAGCCGCACCGCAGCCCCACCTCCTGGCCCGACGCCCGCGCCATCGCCGCCCGCGCCGCCGTCAAGGAGGCCGCCCACGCCGCCCCGGTGATGCGGCCGCTGTCCGAGGCGCTCGGACAGGTCCTGGCCGCGCCGCTCGCCGCGCTCACCGACCTGCCGCCCTTCGACACCTCCGCCATGGACGGCTGGGCGCTCGCGGGCCCCGGCCCCTGGCGGCTGCCCACCTCCACCCGTGAAGACGAACCGGACCACGACCACGGCATCCTCGCCGGACACGGTGCGGCGGCCGCCCTGCCCGACGGCCACGCCGTCCGCATCGCCACCGGCGCCCGCGTCCCGCCCGGCGCCACCGCCGTGCTGCGCAGCGAGTACGGCACCGACGCGGGCGACGGCTGGCTCCACGCGTCCGCCGCCCACCCCGTCGTCCTCGGCCAGGACATCCGCACCCGCGGCCAGGAGTGCCGCAGCGGCGATCAACTGCTCCCCGCCGGGACCCTGGTCACCCCGGCCGTACTGGGCCTGGCCGCCGCGGCCGGGTACGACGAGCTGCCGACGGTGCGCAGGCCGCGTGTCGAGGTGCTGGTCCTCGGCGATGAGCTGCTCACCGAGGGGCTGCCGCAGGACGGCCGGATCCGGGACGCGCTGGGGCCGATGGTCGGGCCATGGCTGCGGGCGCTCGGTGCCGAGGTCACCGGCACCCGGCGGCTGACCGACGAGGCGGACGCGGTGTGCGCGGCGGTGGCCGAGTCGTCCGCCGATGTCGTCGTGACGACCGGAGGCACGGCCGCGGGGCCCGTGGACCACGTCCACCCCACGCTGCGCCGCCTGGGCGCGGAACTGCTGGTGGACGGGGTGGCGGTGCGCCCCGGGCACCCGATGCTGCTCGCCCGGCTGGCACCCGAGAACCCCGAGGACTCCAAGAAATCCGAGAACCCCGGGAAATCCGAAACTCCCGGACCCCAAACCCGCCCCGCCCGGCACCTGGTGGGACTCCCGGGCAATCCGCTCGCGGCGGTGTCCGGTCTGCTGACCCTCGCGGAGCCGCTGCTGCGGACGCTGACGGGCCGCCCGGCCCCCGCCCCCGGCCCGGCCCCGCTGGCCGAGGCCGTACAGGGGCATCCGCGGGATACCCGGCTGGTCCCCGTGACCTTCCGGCAGGACGCGGCGGTGCCGCTGCGCTTCACCGGCCCGGCGATGCTGCGCGGCATCGCGGTGGCCGACGGCCTCGCCGTGATCCCGCCCGGCGGGGCGAAGCGGGGCACCGAGGTCGAGGTGCTGGATCTCCCGTGGTCGGCGATCGCGACAGAGCAACTGAGCTACGCGGACCAAAGGCGCCACGCGGACCAAAGGCGCCACGCGGACCAAAGGCGCCACGCGGACCAAAGGCGCCACGCGGACCAAACGCGCCCCACAGGCCGAGCCCCCCGCACGCCCCGAGCGAGCCACCGTAAGGACAACGCAGCCCGCCATGGAGACGGTGAGGACATATCCCCCGAGGAGGGCCCGGCGTGAAGCTGCCCAGCCATGACGCGGCCGCCCGCACCCCCGGGGACGGCGGCCACCGCGTCCATCTGCCCCGCTTCCCCGCGGGCCCGCTGCGCCAGGTCGCCAGCCGGCTGCTGCTCGCGCTGCTGGTGCTGGTGCTGACAGTGGTCATCGTGTACGTCGACCGCGCCGGCTACCACGACAACTCCGACGAAAGCGTCGATTTCCTCGACGCCGTCTACTACTCGACCGTCACGCTGTCGACGACCGGATACGGCGACATCGTGCCGTACAGCGACAGTGCGCGGCTCAGTAACATCCTGCTGGTCACGCCGTTGCGCGTGCTGTTTCTGATCATCCTGGTCGGCACCACCCTGGAAGTCCTGGCCGAACGAACCCGCGAGCAGTACCGCCTGAACCGCTGGAGGTCAGCGTTGCGTGATCACACCGTCGTCGTCGGCTTCGGCACCAAGGGGCGGTCCGCGGTGCAGACCCTCTGCGCGACGGGACTGGCCAAGAACCGGGTGGTCGTGGTCGACCCCAACCACAAGGTGATCGAGGCGGCGAACGCGGACGGGTTCGCGGGGGTGGTGGGCGACGCGACCCGCAGCGATGTGCTGTTGCGCGCGGAGGCGCAGCGCGCCCGCCAGTTCGTGATCGCCACCCAGCGCGATGACACCGCCGTCCTGGTCACGCTGACGGCCCGGCAGCTCAACCGGGGCGCCAACATCGTGGCGGCGGTGCGCGAGGAGGAGAACGCGCCGCTGCTGCGCCAGTCCGGAGCCGACGCCGTGATCACCAGCGCCAGCGCGGCCGGCCGGCTGCTGGGCATGAGCGTGCAGAGCCCCACGGCCGGGGCGGTGATCGAGGATCTGATCCAGCAGGGCTCGGGCCTGGACCTGGTGGAGCGCACGGTGGTGAAGGCGGAGGTGGGCAAGTCGGTGCGGGACACCGACGACCTCGTGGTGTCGGTGCTGCGCGGCCATCGTCTGCTCGCGTACGACGACCCCGACGCCAGCCCGCTTCAGGCGGCCGACCGGCTGATCACGATCGTTCGCGCGCCGATGGTCCAGGAGTAGCCTCGCGGCCATGCATGCGATCACGATTCCCGAACCCGGTGGCCCCGAAGCCCTGGTATGGGCCGAGGTCCCCGATCCCGTACCCGGTGAGGGCGAGGTCCTGGTCGACGTGGCCGCCGCCGGTGTCAACCGCGCGGATGTGCTCCAGCGCCAGGGCGTCTATCCGCCACCCCCCGGAGCCGCGCCCTATGCCGGGCTGGAGTGCTCGGGCCGGATCTCGGCGCTGGGCCCCGGCGTCACCGGCCGGGCCGTGGGCGACGAGGTGTGCGCCCTGCTCGCGGGCGGTGGATATGCCGAGAAGGTGGTGGTTCCCTCGGGGCAGCTTCTGTCCCTCCCCGAGGGCGTGGACCTGGTCTCGGCCGCCGCGTTGCCCGAAGTGACCGCGACCGTATGGTCCAACGTCTTCATGATCTCCCATCTCCGGCCGGGCGAGACGCTGTTGGCCCACGGCGGATCGAGCGGTATCGGCACCATGGCGATCCAGCTCGCCAAGGCGATCGGGGCGCGGGTCGCGGTGACCGCGGGCGGCCCGGAGAAGCTGGCGGCCTGCCGGGAGCTGGGCGCCGACATCCTGATCGACTACCGCGAGCAGGACTTCGTCGAGGAGGTCCGCCGGGCCACCGATGGGGCCGGGGCGGACGTCATCCTGGACATCGTCGGCGCGAAGTACCTCGCCCGGAATGTGGAGACGCTCGCCACCAACGGCCGACTGGCGATCATCGGGCTCCAGGGCGGGGCGAAGGCCGAGCTGAACCTGGCCGCTCTGCTCTCCAAGAGCGCCGCCGTGACGGCCACCGGGCTGCGGGGCCGCTCGCTGGCGCAGAAGGCGGCGATCATCGCGGCGGTGCAGGAGCATGTCTGGCCGCTGATCGCGGGCGGCCGGGTCCGCCCGATCGTCTACCGCACCATCCCGATGCGGGATGCCCCGGAGGCCCACCGGCTGCTGGAGTCCAGCGAGCATGTGGGGAAGATCCTGCTGACGGCCTGAGCGGCGCGAGCAGGCCCGGAGCGGCCCGGCACAGACTCGGCACCGGCCCGGCACAGACTCGGCACCGGCCTGGCCTCAGCCGTACGGACGGCAGCGCCGCAGCCATGGCGGCGTCGCGGTCCGTACGGCGGCGCCCAGGGTGCCCGGTACATACCCTCATGTGACGCTGATCCCGTTACGCAACGGTTCGGCACGGGAGGGTGACCACCGTGAACCCTGCGACACTCCGCGCACTCCCCGCGGCGGCCCTGCTGGCGGGCACCGCCCTGACCGCCACCCAGGCGGCCCAGGCCGCCCACGCCGCATCCGCCACCTCAGCCGCCTCCACCACCCCCGCCGCCCGCGCCGAAGACGACGCCGCCGCCGAAGACGACGCGGCCGAAGCCGACGACGACGGCGACGACGACGGCGGCGGGCTGGCGGGCACCCGCGCGGGCGAGGGCCGTACGCACCCCGGCCGCACCCGGCCCCCCGCCCCCTCCCCGTCGGACGAGGACCCCTCGGCCGGGACAAGGGACGGCGACGGAGACGGGAACGAGAGCGGGAACGAGAGCGACGAGGGGGCCGGGCGGTTCTCTCTGGTGCCCGAGTGGACACCCTCCTCCCTCCCCATGCCGCAGCGCCCGGACAGCCACCAGGCGCGCGAACCGCTCCCCTCCGGGCAGCCTTACGGTGCTCAGCGGACCGCCGCCGAGCCCAGCGATCGGGCGATGCGGGTGCTGCCGCTGGGCACCGGTCTCGCACTCACCGGTCTCGGCCTCGGCCTGGCGTTCTTCGGTCTGCGGCTGCGCCGCCGCTGACACCGGCGCCGAATCCCCGACCCTCGCCCGCCGGACCGGATGCCGGTGCGGAACAATAGGGGTATGAACCAGCCGATGAACGAACGAGCGCAGGAGAGCCCGCACGTCCTGGTCGTCGGTCCGGACGGGATGGCACTCGGCGGCGTCGGCCCTGCTTCCGGCGAGGGCAGTGGGGACGACGAGTCGCGCGAGATTCCCGTGACCGACATGGTCGAGCAGCCGGCGAAGGTCATGCGGATCGGCAGCATGATCAAGCAGCTTCTGGAGGAGGTCCGCGCCGCACCCCTCGACGAGGCCAGCCGGGTCCGGCTCAAGGAGATCCACTCCAGCTCGGTGAAGGAACTGGAGGACGGGCTCGCACCCGAGCTGATCGGGGAGCTGGAGCGGCTGTCGCTGCCCTTCACGGACGAGGCGGTGCCGACCGAGGCCGAACTGCGCATCGCCCAGGCCCAGTTGGTCGGCTGGCTGGAGGGGCTGTTCCACGGCATCCAGACCACCCTGTTCGCGCAGCAGATGGCGGCGCGCGCCCAGCTCGAGCAGATGCGCCGGGCGCTGCCGCCGGGGCTCGGCGGGGGCGAGGAGGACGAGGGCGCGCCCAAGCCGGGCGGCGCCCGCTCGGGCCCGTATCTCTGAGCCACGCACCGTACGACGGAACGACGGAACGACGGAACGACCGTACGACGAAACGACGCCGCGGGCCGCACCTTCCGGTGCGGCCCGCGGCGTCGTATGAGGAGGCGGGCGGGGTGCGCCGGGCGCGTGGCCGGCGCAGAGCCGTGGCTGCCCCGGGGGCTATCCCGGGTTACCCGTGGAGACGGTCAGCTCGATGGTGTCCGTCTTGGGGTTGTACGGCTCGTAGTTCCGGTACGTGTAATTGAGGACGGTGCCCTTGCCCCACAGATTCTCGTCCTGGGTCACCACGCGGTACTTCCAGCCCGCGGCCCGGATGCACTTCTTCACCGAGTCGATGTAGAGGTTCTGGAAGTCGGGCACCGAGTACGTGCCCTTCTCGTCGGAGTCCTCGTAGGCGTCGGTGCACTTCGACGTTTCGATCGTCTTGGTCTTGTCGCCCATGCGGAAGCCCTCGGCGCTTTCGGAGGCCGACGGCTTCGACGGCTTGCCGCTGCCCCCGCCCCCCTTGCTCTCGTCCTTGGAGCCGCCGTCACCGCTGAACGCGATGGCCAGGACCACGGCGATGACCGCGACCGCCGCGACGACGGCGGAGCCTATGATCACGCGCTTGTTGCTGTTGCCGCCGCCTCCGGACGGCCCCGAGGGCGAGATGCTGTACGGCGGCGGGGTGCTGGGGCCCTGGTACGAGGGCGCCGGGGTCTGGTAGCCGTGCTGCCCCATCGGCGCAGTGGCCGGGGTCGGGGTGGACGGGCCGAAGGTGCCGTACTGCCCGGCGGAGGGCTGCGGCTGATACGGCGTCTGGATGCTGCCGGGACCGGGACCGGGACCGGGGCCGGGGGCGGGCGTCTGCTGGTCGATCGGTGGGAAGACGGCCGAGCCGACGCCGACGCCGCTGCGGGCCGGCGGACCGCCGCTGATGATGATCGGGGAGGCGCCGGTCTGCCCGGTGCGGGTGACCCGGGCGCATTCGTCGCGCATGGCCTCGGCGGTCGGGAAGCGCTCGTTCGGGTTCTTCTTCAGGGCGCGGGCGACCAGCGCGTCCACCGCGGGGGGAATGGACTGGTTGATCGTGGAGGGCGCGACCGGCTCCTCCTGGACGTGTGCGTACGCGATGGCCAGCGGCGAGTCCGCGTCGAAGGGCAGCCGGCCGGTCAGCAGCTCGAAGAGCATGATGCCGACCGAGTACAGGTCGCTGCGGGCGTCGACGCCGCGGCCCAGCGCCTGCTCGGGGGAGAGGTACTGCGGGGTGCCGACGACCATGCCGGTCTGGGTCATGGAGGTGACCCCGGACTGCATGGCGCGGGCGATGCCGAAGTCCATGACTTTGACCACATTACGCTTGGTCATCATCACGTTACCGGGCTTGATGTCGCGGTGAACCAGCCCCATCTCATGGCTGATTTCCAGCGCCGCCAGCACATCGCCGGTGATCTTCAGCGCCTTTTCGGTCGGCATCGCACCGTATTGCCGGACATCGGTGTCCAGAACCGCGCGCAGCGGCTGGCCCTCGACGTATTCCATGACGATGTACGGCATCAGCGAGCCGTCGACCGAGTCCTCGCCGGTGTCGAAGACCGAGACGATATTGGTGTGCGTGAGTTTCGCTACAGCCTGGGCCTCGCGGCGGAACCGCTCGCGGAAGGACTGCTCGCGCCCCAGCTCGGTGTGCAGCGTCTTGATCGCGACCTGGCGGTCCAGTACGGAGTCATAGGCCAGGTGAACGGAGGCCATTCCGCCCTCGCCCAGCAGGTCACGCAGTTGATAGCGGCCGTTCGCCAGAGAGTGGCCGTGATACCTGCCCGATGCGCCGTACTGGCTCATTTCGTGCTTCCCCCTTGGCGCACTCACTACTCTGACGCGCACGTTTCGACGCATTGATCTTGATGTTCTGGATATCGTGGCCAAGTCTGCCCGAGGCCACGGACACGTCAAGCCGCGTGCCCGTTCCGTGACCGGATGAGCAAGAACCCGTCACGCGATTTGCATCGCTTTGGCGTCAACAGGTTTGATGGCCGGTCCATCGCCAACCGATGTACGGCGCGAAGGCTGTAGCGTGCCCTAGCAGGAACCGTACCGCCCGTGGGCGGGGCGATCTCGACCAGACCCCCACCGAGAACGAGACGGCGAGGACCGATGGCACAGACCCAGAGCGCCCAGGGGCCCTCCGAACCTGACGCCAGCGGGTCCGGAATGCCGGATTTGCCCGAAGCGTGGGGCAACGGAGGGCTTGTTGGCGATGGCCGATATCGGCTTACCGGTCGTCTCGGCCGCGGCGGTATGGCGGAAGTCTTCGCCGCCGAGGACCTCCGGCTCGGCCGGACGGTCGCGGTCAAGCTGCTCCGCGCCGATCTGGCCGAGGACCCGGTGTCCAAGGCCCGCTTCACCCGCGAGGCACAGTCCGTCGCGGGGCTGAACCACCACGCCGTGGTGGCGGTCTACGACTCCGGCGAGGACACCGTCGGCCAGAACACCGTGCCGTACATCGTCATGGAGCTGGTCGAGGGCCGGACCATCCGCGATCTGCTGCTCAACGCCGAGGCCCCGCCGCCGGATCAGGCGCTGATCATCGTCTCCGGGGTGCTGGAGGCGCTCGCCTACAGCCATCAGCACGGCATCGTGCACCGCGACATCAAGCCCGCCAACGTGATCATCACCCACAGCGGCGCGGTCAAGGTGATGGACTTCGGCATCGCCCGCGCCCTGCACGGCGCGCAGTCCACCATGACCCAGACCGGCATGGTCATGGGCACACCCCAGTACCTCTCGCCGGAGCAGGCCCTCGGCAAGGCCGTGGACCACCGCTCCGATCTGTACGCCACCGGATGTCTGCTCTACGAGCTGCTGGCGCTTCGCCCGCCGTTCACCGGGGAGACCCCGCTGTCGGTGGTCTACCAGCACGTCCAGGACACCCCGGTGCCGCCCTCGGAGACCTCCGGCACGGTGCCGCCGGAGCTGGACGGCCTGGTCATGCGCTCCCTCGCCAAGGACCCGGACGACCGGTTCCAGAGCGCCGAGGAAATGCGCGGCATGGTCCAGTACGCGCTCCAGATGCTCCACGAGGCGGGCGGCCACACCGGTGTCTGGAGTACCGGCCCGGTCACCCAGCACCTGGGCGCCGCCACCCCCGCCATGGGCATGCCGGGTGTGTCCGGGGCCACCACCGCGCTGCCCCACCCCGGTCATGGCGAGACCTCCCAGCAGCCGATCGTCACCGGCCCGGGTGGTGACGGCGGCTACCACGGCGGTTCCGGCCGCCGTAAGGGCCGCGGCAAGGTGTGGCTGATCGCGGTGCTCGCGGTGATCGCGGTCGCGGCGGGGGTCGCCTTCGCCCTCCAGGCCGGCAAGAAGGACGGCAACAAGCAGCCGGACAAGCCCAAGACGTCGGTCACCCAGGACAAGAGCGACAAGCCGAGCCACAAGCCGACCGACGACACCAGCGGCGACTCGGCCCCGACCGACGACTCCACCGCCGGGAACACGGGCGACGACTACACCCCGTCCGGCGACCCGAGGCCCTCGTACTCCGAAGACCACCCCACGAACCAGCCGACGGACTCGCCGACGGACCCGGGCACCAACGTGCCCACCGACGATCCGACCACCCCGGGCGGCAATGATCCGACCACCGAGCCCACCGACGGCGGGACGACCGATCCCACCACCGATCCCACCGATACGGCGGGCTCCACGGACGGCGGCATCCCGTAACGGTCCGGGGGCGCCCCGCGGCGCCCCCTCCCAAGGCCCTCTCCGGGCCGGACGTCACCCGCAGAAGGCGTCCCGGACCGCGTCGTACTCCCGGGTCCACCACACCACCAGCGCCGCGGCCGCCGGGAACTGCGGATCGGCGCGCCGGTCCCCGCGCTGGTAGCGCCAGCGCAGCATCCAGAAGTCGTTGAGCCGCTCCCACCACACCCGGTGCACGGCCGCGGCCATCTCAAAGGCCCCGGCCCCCGCCGTGCAGCGGTACGCCCGCGCGTAGGAGCGCACCTTGGTGAGCTCCAGGGTGCCGTCCGGCCGTACGAAGAAGATCGCGGCGGCCCGGACCGCCTCCTCGGCCCGCGGCTGCACCCCGAGCCGGTCCCAGTCGACGATGGCGGCCGGTTCCGTGTTGCGGTAGAGCAGGTTCAGCGGGTGGAAGTCGCCGTGCACCCAGCCGGCGGCCGGCGCGGCGTGGGCCTCCGGGCGGCGGTGGGCGTGCCGCTCCAGCAGCGTCCGCCGCTCGACCAGGCGGTGCTCGGCGAGTTCGTCGAAGCTGTCACGGTCCCGGCGCCCCCGGATCAGCGTGAGCAGCTCGTCGATGACGGCGAAGGTGTCCTCGGGGTCGGCCGCCGCCTCGGGCGGCCGGCGGTCGCCCGTACGGGCCCGCATGACGCGCTCCAGACAGGTGTGGACAAGCCCGAGCAGGCCGCCCAGCCGCCAGCACTGGGGGGCGGTCAGCTCACCGCCGGCGCGGTGCTGTCCGTCGATCCAGGGGTGTAACGCGTAGCAGCGGCCGCCGATGACGGCGACCGTACGGCCGTCGGCGTCGGGGACCGGCGGGGCGACGGGCACCCCGAGCGCGCCCAGCCGCTGGGTGACCCGGTGCTGGCGGGCGATGGCGGTGCGGTCGCCGTCGAGGTGGTGTTTGAGGAAGAACCGGCCGCGGGTGGTGGCGAGGCGGTAGCCCCGGTTGAGCAGTCCCTGGGTGAGCGGTTCGCAGGAGACGGCCTCACCGGCGCTGTCGTAGCGGCGGAGCAGGGCGCCCAGGGTTTCCCCGTCGGGAGCGGCCTCGGCGGAGTGTACATGTGAGCGCGGCACCTGCCAGATGTTAGATCACCGGGGATCACCGCCACGGCGCGCGAGGACGACGACGCACGGCCCGCCGGGGTGCGGCCGGACGGCACGCCGGGGTGCGGCCGGACGGCGCGCCGGGGTACGGCCGCACGGCACACCGGGGTACGGCCGGTCGACCCGTGACGGGCCGACGCGTCCCGGCCCGTGTCGCCCGCCCGGGGCCGGGGTGTCCGGCGCGGCTTGGCGCCTGCGGCGGGCTGTTTCCCCTCCCCGCCCCTTCCCTCAA
>NZ_JAHLEM010000563.1 GCF_018883605.1 Streptomyces niphimycinicus
GGGGCTCCGCCCCAGACCCCGGGACCCAGGGGCGAGGCCCCTGTCACGCGGCGGACACGATGCGTCGTCGGCCGACTGCGGCGCCGTCGTGGCTGGTCGCGCCCATGCGGCGGAGCCGCACATCGACACAGCCCAGCGCCCCTTCGGGTCGCTGCACGAACCGCAGCGGACATCCTCTGACCTGCTTACCGCTTCCGGGCCCGTGCCGCCCGCGCCGGGGCTAGTGCTTCTGGGCCCGTGCCGCCCGCGCCGGGGCTAGCGCTTCCGGGCCCGCGCCGCCCCCGCCGGGGCTAGTGCTTCCGGGCCCGTGCCGCCCCCGCCAGGGCTAGCGCTTCTGGGGCTGCGTCGCCTGCATCCGGGCGACATAGGCCGCCGCCTGCGACCGGCGCTCCATGCCCAGCTTGGAGAGCAGGCTGGAGACATAGTTCTTGATCGTCTTCTCGGCGAGATGGAGCCGTTCGCCGATCACCCGGTTGGTGAGCCCCTCCCCGATCAGCAGCAGGATCCGGCGCTCCTGCTCGGTGAGGGCGGCCAGCCGGTCGTCCGGTTTGGCGGCCGTCTGGCCGCGCAGCCGCTCCAGCACCCGGGCGGTGGCCACCGGGTCGAGCAGCGACCGGCCCGCGGCCACGTCCCGGACGGCGGAGAGCAGTTCCTCGCCGCGGATGTCCTTCAGGACATAGCCGGAGGCGCCCGCGATGATGGCGTCGAAGAGCGCCTCGTCGTCGGCGAAGGAGGTGAGCATCATGCAGCGGATGCTCTCGTCGCGGGCGCGGATCTCCCGGCAGACCTCGACCCCGCTGCGGTCGGGCAGCCGGATGTCCAGGACGGCGACATCCGGCCGGGCGGCCGGGATCCGCGCCAGGGCGTCGGCCGCGGTGCCCGCCTCGCCGACCACCTCCATGTCCGGCTCGCTCGCGAGCAGATCCCGTACGCCGCGTCGGACCACTTCATGGTCGTCAACCAGGAAAATCCCTATTTTTCCTTCTTCGCGCACGGATCCAGTCTCACACACGATGTCTTCCCGTGCCCTTGTCCTGCGGGATAACGTGCGCTTGTCCGGCGGCCTGCGGGGCTGTGACCAGTGGATGTTTCCCCTCTCGCGCGATTTACTTGGAAATCCAAGCAAAATTGCAGGTCAGGTGGGGTTTCGCAGACATGCGACGCACTGGGTAACGTGCTTTGTGCAGGGCCAGCCGCCGGGAACCTGTCACGCCCGGCCATGTCCCGGCGCACCCACCCCGTGCGCCGGGACGGAACGGGCGAGCCGCAACTGGCCGCCGGCGGATCCCGGGGGCCGGACAGACGGAGGAGCACACGTGACCGTGGAGAGCACTGCCGCGCGCAAGCCGCGCCGCAGCGGAGCCAAGCGCAGCACCACAGCGCGGAACGCCAAGAAGCAGCATGAGGGCCAGCCCGAACTCGTACAGTTGCTGACCCCCGAGGGCGAGCGTGTCGAGCACCCCGAATACGCCATCGACCCCACCCCGGAGGAACTGCGCGGTCTGTACCGGGACATGGTGCTGACACGGCGTTTCGACGCCGAGGCGACCACCCTCCAGCGCCAGGGCGAACTGGGCCTGTGGGCGTCGCTGCTCGGCCAGGAGGCGGCGCAGATCGGCTCCGGCCGGGCGCTGCACGACGACGACTATGTCTTCCCCACCTACCGCGAGCACGGTGTGGCCTGGTGCCGGGGAGTCGACCCGACCAATCTGCTCGGGATGTTCCGCGGGGTGAACCACGGCGGCTGGGACCCGAACAGCAACAACTTCCACCTGTACACCATCGTGATCGGCTCGCAGACGCTGCACGCGACCGGCTACGCGATGGGCGTCGCCAAGGACGGCGCCGACGCCGCGGTCCTGGCCTACTTCGGCGACGGCGCCTCCAGCCAGGGCGATGTCGCCGAATCGTTCACCTTCTCCGCGGTGTACAACGCCCCGGTGGTCTTCTTCTGCCAGAACAACCAGTGGGCCATCTCCGAGCCCACCGAGAAGCAGACCCGGGTCCCGCTCTACCAGCGCGCCCAGGGCTACGGCTTCCCCGGGGTGCGGGTGGACGGCAATGACGTGCTCGCCTGCCTGGCCGTCACCAAGGCCGCGCTGGAGCGGGCGCGCACCGGGCAGGGCCCGATGCTCATCGAGGCGTTCACCTACCGCATGGGCGCCCACACCACTTCGGACGACCCGACGCGCTACCGCTCCCCCGAGGAGCGGGAGCTGTGGGAGACCAAGGACCCGATCCTGCGGCTGCGCACCCTGCTGACCCGCGAGGGCCTGGCCGACGACGCGTACTTCGCCGAGCTGGAGCGGGAGAGCGACGCGCTGGCCAAGCGGGTACGGGACGCGGTGCGGGCCATGCCCGACCCCGATGACATGGCGCTGTTCGAGCACACCTACGCCGACGGGCACGCGCTCGTCGACGAGGAGCGGGCGCAGTTCGCCGAGTACCAGGCTTCGTTCGTCACCGCTGAGGAGGGCATCTGACATGGCCGCCGAGAAGATGTCGCTCTCCAAGGCGATCAACGCGTCACTGCGCACGGCCCTCGAGTCCGACCCCAAGGTCCTGATCATGGGTGAGGACGTCGGCAAGCTGGGAGGCGTCTTCCGCGTCACCGACGGGCTCCAGAAGGACTTCGGCGAGGACCGGGTCATCGACACCCCGCTCGCCGAGTCCGGCATCGTGGGCACCGCGATCGGGCTCGCGCTGCGCGGCTACCGCC
The DNA here is from genome assembly GCF_018883605.1 of Streptomyces niphimycinicus. Lineage (GTDB taxonomy): Bacteria > Actinomycetota > Actinomycetes > Streptomycetales > Streptomycetaceae > Streptomyces > Streptomyces niphimycinicus. The sequence goes on from NZ_JAHLEM010000563.1 coordinate 2,720, forward strand.
CGGTGGTGGAGATCCAGTTCGACGGTTTCGTCTTCCCCGCCTACGACCAGATCGTCACCCAGCTCGCCAAGATGCACGCCCGCTCGCTCGGCAAGGTCAAGCTGCCGGTCGTCATCCGCATTCCGTACGGCGGCGGCATCGGCGCGGTGGAGCACCACAGCGAGTCGCCCGAGGCGCTGTTCGCGCATGTGGCCGGGCTGAAGGTGATCTCGCCCGCCAACGCCTCCGACGCCTACTGGATGCTCCAGCAGGCCATCGGCAGCGACGACCCGGTGATCTACTTCGAGCCCAAGCGCCGCTACCACGACAAGTCCGAGGTCGACACCGCCGCGATCCCCGGTCCGCTGCACGCCGCCCGGGTGGTGCGGCCGGGGGCGGACCTGACCCTCGCCGCCTACGGCCCGATGGTGAAGGTCGCCCTGGACGCCGCCGCGGCCGCCGCCGAGGAGGGCAAGTCGATCGAGGTCGTGGACCTGCGGTCGATGTCGCCGATCGACTTCGACACCATCCAGCGTTCCGTGGAGCGGACGGGGCGGCTGGTCGTCGTCCACGAGGCTCCGGTATTCCTGGGCACCGGGTCGGAGATCGCCGCGCGCATCACGGAGAGGTGCTTCTATCACCTCCAGGCCCCGGTGCTGCGGGTCGGCGGTTTCCACTCGCCGTACCCGCCGTCACGGCTCGAGGACGAGTACCTTCCGGGGCTGGACCGGGTGCTCGACGCCGTAGACCGTGCGTTGGCGTACTGAAGGGCTTGAGGAGATCGTGACGATGACCGCAGTCGAACAGCGCTTCCGTGAGTTCAAGATGCCCGATGTGGGCGAGGGGCTGACCGAGGCCGAGATCCTCAAGTGGTTCGTGGCGCCGGGCGACACCGTGACCGACGGTCAGGTGGTGTGCGAGGTCGAGACCGCCAAGGCCGCCGTCGAGCTGCCCATCCCCTTCGACGGCGTGGTGCACGAGCTGCGCTTCGACGAGGGCACCACCGTGGACGTGGGCACGCCGATCATCTCGGTGGACACCGACCCCGGTGCGGGGGAGGCGGCGCCCCAGGCCGCTCCCGCCGCGGGGAAGCCCGCCGAGCAGCCCGCCGCCGAGGCCGAGCCCGCCGAGAAGGAGGGCCGCCAGGCCAACCTGGTCGGCTACGGGGCGGCGCCCGCCTCCACCAAGCGCCGTCCGCGCAAGCCGGTGCCGGGCTCCCAGCGCTCGGC
>NZ_JAHLEM010000564.1 GCF_018883605.1 Streptomyces niphimycinicus
CGCCTCGGCGCCGAGGAACCCGGCGCCGACCACCGTCAGCCGCCGCCCCGGGCCCAGCCGGTCCCGCAGGGCCAGGGCGTCGTCCAGGGTGCGCAGCACATGCGCGCGCTTCCCCCCGCCGCCGTCCCCGCCGCCGTTGCCGTCCCCGCCGCCGGGCAGTCGGCGCGGGCGGACGCCGGTGGCGATGACCAGGCCCTCGTACGGCACCCGCGCCCCGTCGGCCAGCGCGACCGTACGGCCCGCGAGGTCGAGGCCGGTCGCGGCGACCCCGAGGCGCAGATCGAGGCCGAGCGCGTCCAGATCGGCGGGCGCGCGCAGCGGCACCCGGTCGGGCTCCCACTGCCCGCCGAGGATCTGCTTGGACAGCGGTGGCCGATCGTACGGGTGGTACGGCTCATCGCCGATGAGCGTGATCGTGCCCTCGTACCCTTCCCGCCGCAGCGTCTCCGCCGCCGCCAGACCGGCGGCGGATCCACCGACGACCACCACCTGCTTCACTTCTCGACCACCCGTATCGCCGCCGCCGGGCAGACCACCGCGGACTCACGCACATCGGCGTGGAGTTCGGGCGCGGGCCGCTCCTCCAGCAGGATCACGATGCCGTCCTCCTCCCGCTGGTCGAACACATCGGGTGCGATCATCACGCACTGACCCGACGCCACACACTTGGGAACATCGACTTCCACACGCATGATGACTCCTTGCCTCCGTTGCTCAAGATGCCCAGGTAACGGGCAGTTCGTAGACGCCGTAGACCAAACCGTCGTCCTTGAACGGTAGTTGGTCGACCCCGGTCGCCAGTCGCAGAGTGGGGATACGGCGGTAGAGCGTGCCGTAGACCACCTGGAGTTCCACCCGGGCCAGCGGCTGGCCCAGGCACTGGTGGATGCCGAAGCCGAACGCCATGTGGCGGCGGGCGTCGCGGCCGATGTCCAGCCGCTCGGGCTCGGCGAAGACCTCCGAGTCCCAGTTGCCGGTGCTGGTGTAGACGATGATCCCCTCGCCGGCGCGGATGGTCTCGCCGCCGATCTCGATGTCCTCCAGGGCGACCCGGCGACGGCCGTTGTGCACGATCGTCAGATAGCGCAGCAGCTCCTCGACGGCCCTGGCGATCACCTTCGGGTCCTCGGTCTCCCGCAGGACGGCGAGCTGGTCGGGGTTCTCCAGCAGGGCCACGGTACCGAGGGCGATCATGTTGGCGGTGGTCTCATGACCGGCGATCAGCAGCAGCACGCCCATGTTGGCGGCGTCGCGCTGGGTCAGCTCACCGGCCGTGACCCGGGAGGCCAGCTCGGAGAGCATGTCGTCGGCCGGGTTGGCGAGTTTGGCGGCGACCAGCCCGTCCAGATAGTCGGTCAGCGCCTCGTTGGCACCGACCACCTCCTCGACCGAGGAGTGCCGGTTGATCAGTTTCGAGCTGTTCCGCTGGAAGAAGTCGTGGTCCTCGTACGGCACCCCGAGCAGCTTGCAGATCACCAGCGACGGCAGCGGCAGCGCGAGCGCGCGCACCAGGTCGGCCGGGGCCGGCCCGGCCAGCATGGTGTCGATCAGCTCGTCGGTGATCCTCTGGATCTCGGGCCGCATCGCCTCGATCCGCTTGATGGCGAACGGTGCGGTGACCATCCGGCGGATCCGGGCGTGCTCGGGGTCGTCCATGGTGATGAAGGAGCGCCGCCGCCCGGCGTTCTCGCGGAAGCCGGCGCTCGCATGCGGGAAGCCGGGCCGGGTGGCCTCGGAGCTGACCCGCGGGTCGCCGAGCAGGGCGCGCTGGTCGGCGTACCGGGTCACCAGCCAGGGGGCGCTGCCGTCCCACAGCCGCACCCGGGTGACCGGCCGTTCGGTGTGCAGGGCCTGTGCGGTCGGCGGCGGGGCGAAGGGGCAGCCGGTCGCCCGCGGCATCGGGAACTCCGGAAGCGGCTCTTCCGCCTCGGCCGTGGTCTCTGCCAGCGTCTCGGTCATGTCTCTCCTCGGGAGGGGGGATTCCGATGGGAGCGGAGCGTGAACCTTCGCGTCAGGTGGGGACGTGAACCTTCGCGTCAGGGGGACGTGAACCTTCGCGTCACGGGGACGATGACCAGCGAACCCGCTCGACCTGACGCCCTCCGGTCAGTTTCCTGACGAAACGCTGACTGTGGGCAAGGTCACAGTGACCGTGGTGCCGCGGTCCGGTGCGCTGCGCACGCTCACCTCGCCGCCGTGCCGCTCGACCACCCGCCGCACAATGGACAGGCCGAGGCCGCCGCCCAGTTCGATCGGGCCGTCCGCGGAGCGGGGGGAGGTGAGCCGGGCGATGTCGTACGGGCTCATGCCCGGCCCCTGGTCGCTGACCGACAGCTCGACGTGCGGCTGTCCACCGGCCCCGGCCACCGGGCCGCGCACCGCCACGGTCACCGGGGATCCGGCAGGGGTGTGCCGCAGCGCGTTGCCCAGCAGATTGCGGATGGCGTGCCGCAGCAGACGGTAGTCGGCGACGAGCGTGGCCCGGCCGGAGTTCTCGCGGGCGATGGGGCGATCGGGGTCGAGCAGCCCCAGATCCGCCACCGCCTCGTCGGCCACGTCCCGCAGATCCACCGGCTCCGAGTCCAGCGGCCGCACCCAGGAGGCGTCCGCGCGCGGGAACACCTGCTGGACCGCCTGATGCATATGGTCGGCCTCGTCCTGGATCCGGCGCAGGGCGCGCACCATCAGCTCGGGGTCGTCGCTGAGCCCCTGCAAAGGGAGTTCGGCCCAGCCGCGGATGGTGGTCAGGGAGGTGCGCAGCTCATGCAGCAGGACCTCCAGCCGCTGCTGGCGCTCGTACGCGTCCTCGCCATGGCGCCGACCGTCCCCGCAGTGCTTATCCATACTTATCCAGGCTTATCCATACGGGTGCTCGTTCCTGCTCATGGGGAGGCGAGCCGGCCGAGCCAGTAGCCGAAGCCACGGCGGGTGTGGATCAGGGTGGGCCCGGTCTCGTCGACCTTGTGGCGGAGCCGGGAGACCAGCTTCTCGATGGCGTTGTCCCCGTAACGCCGGTGGTCCGCCACCCACAGATGCTCGCCGATCTGGTCCTTGGAGAGCACCTGCCCCGCGTTGACCAGCAGATAGCGCAGCAGCCGGAATTCGGCCGGGGTCAGCTCCAGCGCCCGCCTGCCGCGCCGCGCCTGACGGGTCGTATCGTCCAGCAGCAGATCCGCGTAGCGCGGCGGGGGCTCCTCGCGGTGCCGGGTGCGGGTGCGCAGCAGGGCCTGTACCCGGGCCAGCACCTCGGCGATCCGGAACGGCTTGGTGACGTAGTCGTTTCCGCCGATGCCGAGGCCGGTGACCAGCGATTCCAGCGAGTCGCGGGCGGTGAGGAAGAGGACGGGCGGATGGTTCTCGTCGGCCGCGACCAGGCGGCGGCACACCGTGAAGCCGTCCAGATCGGGCAGCATCACATCGAGGATCACCAGGTCGGGGCGCTCCCGCCCGACCCGATCGAGCGCCTCTCCGCCGGTGGCCGCGGTGCCGACCCGGTAACCGGCCAGTTCGAGGGTGGTCGAGAGCAGTTCGGCGATTCTCGATTCATCGTCGACGACCAGGATGTGCTGCCCGCTGCCACGGGCGGGCGCTGGTTTCTCGCTGACACTCCCGTACACGCCATGACACTACGTGAACCGACGGTTCCGGGGCACGGGGCCCTGACCGGGACCGATGAGATCCGGACAGGGCGGATAGGGCGGGGCTCAAGGGCGGACGGGGCGGGGCGCATACGGGCCGTGGGGGTGCCTGCCCCCACGGCCCGGGGTCTTCCGCTTTCCTCGGCTTTCGGCTTTGTCACCCTGCGGCTTTGGGCGATCCGAAAGTCAGCGCGGACGCCTCGCCGGAATCCGCGTAACAGTGGAACCGGTCGGCCCAGGACTGTTCCTGAAGGGTCTGGACCAATGCGCGGGGCACTGCCATATGCACATCACGGCCACCGGGCTCGTCCGCCGGAGTCGGCGCGATGAGCAGGGTCCAGGGAGTGGGAAGCGCCGGGACGTCGTACCAGAAGGGCGTGCCCGCTCCGAAGTCGAGTTCGTAGAAGGGGAGCTTCGACCAGTTGTTGATGACGATGGTGTTCTCGAACTTGTCGAGCGTCATGGTGGGCAGGGTGCGCTTGAGGCGGCCCGCCTCGTATTGGGCGGAGAGGAACGCCGTTTCCTGGCGGATTTTCTCCTCCGTGTTCTCGGCATAGCCAGCGCGGACTGCCGTGGCGACCTCGCCGAGAGGACGGGAGCGCAGTTCGGCCGCGGCCATCCCGGGCCGGGTGTTGGTGACGGTGTTGCCCCAGTAGCCGTCCGGTACGGCCCCGCCGCCGAAAGCACGGAAGTCGGCGAGGAGGCCCAGCTTTTCCTCGCTGCTGTCGGGGCGGTCCCGCAATGCGCCGAGGACTTTCCAGAGATGGGCGGTCAGCGCGTCATTGGTCGACACCCACCGCTCCGTGCCCGCGAGGTCGGCCATCGCGGCATCCTTCATGGTGGCCAGTTCGGCGGCGGTGAAGCGGGTGGTCACCATCGTCGTCGTCTTGGCGACCATGCACAGCAGCATACGAGCCACATAGGCGGACTTCCGGCCGCGCTTGGTGACCGTGAAGTGGTCGTTGTCCGGCCGGACGTCATCGGCGACCGGCGCCGCGAGGGCGTCGATGATGGCGCGGTCGTGGCCGGGCGCGGGGTACTCGAGCCCTCGATGCTCCTTCGACCAGCTCTCCATGAACCGCATATAGGCGGATCCGTCGGCCACGGCGTGGTTCATGTTGACACCGAGGACGGAGCCGCCGCCTTTCATATGGGTGAGCTTCACCGTGAAAAGCGGTGTGTCGCCGTCGACCACCTGGAGTGGGTTGATCTGGCTCAGGTAGCGATTGATGCCCTTTTTCGCCGTGTGGTGAGGCCCGTGATCCGGCATGGGCTGGGATGCGTATGTCTCGATGAAGCGCACGCCTCCGTCGTCGCAGAGCACGCTGAGACGGCCGTCGGGATCCTTCTTCATGCGGCCTGAAACCATCGGGAAGTTGCGCAGCGTTCTGCTGAGGGAGGCGCGAAGCGCTTCGCCGTCGAGCGTCTCGCGGTAGAAGAAGGTACGTGGGGTGTAGACCAATCCGATGAGCATGTCGTAGACGCTCAAACGTATGCGGTCACCGCTCGCCTCTCCGGCGCGTACGGTGGTCGATCGTTTGGTATCGCCCTCGGTGGCAGTGGGGGATGCCATCATGTGCGCACGTTCTTTCGTTCTGTCCGAGTGTGTTTCTGGGTCGGTCTATTGACCCTACCCCCGGGTCGAGAGCTGTCTGCTGGACGAGAACTTGTTTCAGGCAATTTTGAAAAACAGGCGAGCGCACCCGACTCACGGTGCCGCCCGCCGACCCCGATGGAGCCTCGCGGCCGACTGGGGGCTGCGGCACCGCGACGACACCCGCCCGCGGCGCTCCGTTAACATGATCGGACCCTCACGACGAGAACCCCCATCGTCCGCCCTTCGCCGGAAAACGGCGCTATGCGGTCTGAAGGGTGACCAATGCCCAACATCTAGCAAATCGGCCAAAGCATTGACATCCATAGCATTGCGGGTGATTTCCCGGATAAGCCGCAGTACCGCGTTCACCACGTGGCGTCGACCACGGGTGATGCTGTACGTCGTGGCGAGTGTGGTGGCCCTCGGATTCTTCGTCACGCTGGAGATCACCGCGCGTCGCTACGGTCTGCCGGGGCCGGTCACCAGTCAGGTGCAAGAGATTGTATTTGCCCCCAAATCGGGCTTTCTGCTGTACTCCGGTATGGGCTTGATGATGGTGGTGCTCACCTGGCGGGAGCGGCTCATCGCGGCCGGTGCCGCGATCGGCATCGACATTGTCATCTTCCTGGTGCGGTGGGTGGCCGACGCGAAGGTGACCGAAGGTCACCCCTTCGGCAACGGCGCGTTGTGGGTGATGCTGGGCTGTGTGGTCATCGCGATCACGCGCCGCACCGGCCGGGAACGCGCCCTGCTGTTGAAGGGCGCCGGGCTGGGCCTGCTGCTGGTGGCCGGCCGCAAGATCGGCGATACCTGGCTGCTCATCACGGCGAAGTCCCGCCCGACGGTGCTCGATCCGTACCTGGCGGCCGCCGATCACGCGCTGGGCAACCCGTCGTGGATGGCAGGCCGGATCGTCGAGGCCATGGGGCCGATCGGTGCCCATGTTCTCCAGTTCGTCTACGCTCAGCTTCCGGTGGCCGCGGTCATCGTCTCGCTATATCAACTGCGTAACGTGGCGGTCGAGCGCCGCTTCCCGGGCCACCATCTGGTGCGCACCTTTCTGGCCATCGGGCTCCTCGGGCCGGCCATCTACATGGTCTTCCCGGTGGTCGGACCGATCTTCGCCTACGGCGGCGGCGCCTTCGGTACCGGCGGCGAGCTGTGGGCGACGGCCAACCTGTGGCCGCACACGCTGCCGCCCATCAGCGCCCCGCACTCGATACCGTACGACGAGATCACGCCACGCAACTGCATGCCCAGCTTGCATACGGCATGGGCCACCGCGATCTTCATCCATTCCCGCCAGGGCCCACGTCTGCTGCGCTTCGCCGGCACCTTCTGGCTGATCGCGACGCTCGGCGCGACGCTGGGATTCGGCTACCACTACGGCGTGGATCTCATCGCGGGCGTGGTGTTCGCGCTCACGATCGAGACGGCGCTGCGCTCGTTCGCACGCGGTTGGGACCGGTCCGGGATCCGGTTGGTCGCTCACGGCACGACGGTCTTCGTCGCGCTCCTGGTGTCCTATCGCTATCTGCCGACGCAGATGGCCGGACATCCGTGGCTGTTCGGACCCCTTCTTCTGCTGGCGATGGCCTCAGTGATCCACGGCTACGTACGGACCACCAGACTGTGGGAGCCCAAGGCCGCACCGGCGCTGCAACCGGAACCGCAGCCCGGGCTGGTGTGATCACTCAGCCGATCTGGGCTTTTTGCGCTGGTTGGCATGGAAGCGCGCCTTCTTCTGGCGATTCCCGCACGTGTTCATGTCGCACCATCTGCGGCTGCGGCTTTGGCTGGTGTCGAAGAAGGCGGCTTGGCAGGTCGGCGATGCGCACAAGGCCAGTTTTCCGTCTCGTTCGCCCGCGATGATGCTGACCGCGTCGGCGGCGATCACGCCGAGGGCATCTTCCACGCCGGAAGCCGAGCTGAGCCGCCATTGCCGCTTGCCCTCGGGCGTCAGGATCGCCGCGGCCCGGCCCTGAGCGCTGCGGTCATTGATGACGTGGACGGCGGGCGCGGGGAGAGCGTCCTGGATCGCGGCCGCCGTCGCGGCGGCGTGAATCGACTCCCTCAGTTCCCGGGCGAGGTCGAGCTGGGCCGTGGTGCAGGAGTCCACGGCGAGGCCGTTCACCGCCAGCCAGTCGATGAGCCGGTGCGGCGTGGGAATGCGCTCCACGGCGTCGCCGAAACGCTCCGACAGAGTCCCCGTGAAGCTGGTCGCCAGCACGCTGCCGAGGCGGAAGTCAGGGAACCGAGCACGCATGGAACCACCTTAGGGGGTTGCAGCGTGGCTCGGAGGGCTGTTAGAACCGCCTTAGCCGGTTCCACGATAGCCAGGAGGTCTCATGCCCCGTCCCACCAGCGATGTGCGGGCATTTGAAGCCCACGCGACCGACGCCGACCTCGACGATCTGCGCGCGCGACTGGCCGCGGCGCGACTGCCGGAGGCCGAGACGGTCCATCGCGCCGGGCCCGACCCTCGCCGGTGGGAACAGGGCGTTCCGCTCGCCGACCTCGTCGATGTCGTGGACTACTGGCGCACCGGATACAACTGGCGGTCGTTCGAGGAGCGCCTCAACCGCATCGGCCAGTTCCGCACGACCATCGATGATCTGGGAATCCACTTCCTGCACCGCCGCTCCGCGCGCGCGGATGCCACCCCTCTGATCATGACGCACGGCTGGCCGGGCAGCATTGCCGAGTTCATCGATGTAGTGGACGAGCTGGCGGATCCGAAAGACGCGGACTCTCCGGCGTTCCACGTCGTGGTTCCCTCGCTGCCGGGCTTTGGCTACAGCGACAAGCCGGCCACCACCGGGTGGGGACTCGAAAAGATCGCGGCCGCATGGGTGGAACTGATGGGAAGGCTCGGCTACGGCAAGTTCGCGGCCCACGGCGGCGACTGGGGAGGTCCGATCACCACGGTCCTCGGCGGCAGGTTCCCGGAGCACGTTCTCGGCATCCACACAACGACCGCGCAGGCACCGCCCGGATTGACCACGGACGGGCTGACGGCGGCCGAGCGCAAGTGGACCGAGGAGACGCGTGATTTCTGGGACGGCCCCGCCTCGGCGTTCGCGAAGCAGCAGGCGACCCGACCGCAGACCATCGGTTACTCGCTCGTCGACTCACCGGTCGGGCTTCTCGCCTGGATCCTCGACAAGTTCGCCGCATGGACGGATACCGAAGACAGCCCGTTCGAGACGATTTCCATGGACAGGTTTCTCGACAACGTCACCCTGTATTGGCTGACGCGGACCGGCGCATCGTCAGCCCGCATCTACTACGAGAGCCACCTCTCGCTCGACCCCGAACTTCGCGTCGACGTCCCGTCGGCAATCGTTGTCTATCCCTACGACATCGAGAAGTGCCCGCGCCCCTGGGCGCAGGAGCGGTACCGGCAGATCGTCCGATGGAGGTCGCCCGAAAATGGGGGACATTTCCCGTCGCTGGAGGTCCCCGAGTACTTCGTCAAGGACCTGCAAGAGGGCCTCGCGGCGGTGCTGGCCGCCCAACGGTGAACGCGGCTGGGTGTCGGCGCTAAAGGGTGAAGGGATCCTCGTTGAGCTTTTCTCCCAGGTGCTCAAGAGTATCCGTAAGGCTCGGCGGTGCACCGTTCAGCCTGTCGCGCTGCTTGGCGACGTGACCGATGAGGCGGAGGGTCCGACCCGAGGAGATTCCGGGTGCGGAGGTGACCAGGGACCTGGCTATGTCTTCCGCGTCGTGCCACGCATTGACGTTCAGTAAGCACTGCGCGAGCCGTGCGACTCGCTCGCTTGAGTAGCCAGTCGTGACGTCGCGTCCTGGTTGTAAGGATTGCAGCAGTAGCTCGATTGCCTTCTGTGTGTCACCTGCGATCTGAAGTGTGTGACCCCACTGGCGGTCAATTTCCCCGCTGGTCACCCACCATGTCCAGTCCGGTTCGCCGACATCGCTACTGCCCTCGATGAGTGACCGGGCGCGTTGAAGCGACTCGATGGCATCCGAAGTACGTCCCGTGCCGACCAGTCCCTTGGCCTCACGGATGCGGAACATCGCCTCGACGCGCGGGGACAGCCGCCTCCCGTTGAGCACCGACCGGGCGATGGACAGCGCCTCTTGGTTCCGTCCGCTCCATTCACTTTGCATCGCCATGTTCTGTAGCGTCAGCAATTCGATGGAGCGATCCCCGGAGAGTTTCGCGAGAAATAGCGCCTCGTAGTTGAAGCGCTTTGCGGCGTCGTCTCTTTCCGCGTCCCAGAGAGCCCAACCGGCGACTTCCGCGAGTTCCGCAGCCGCCGACTGGATGTCGCGCTCGTACCGGGGATCGTAGTCTCCGGCTCCGAGCCGCCGATGCACGACCTTGAAGGCGCGGCCTGCGGGCTCGGCGATGGATACTCCGCTGAGTTCGTTGTCCAGGACGACCAGGCGGTGGGAAGTCTCCCGGATGGCCTGTGCGAAGTCGGCTCCGCGTGCCTCGTTGAGTCTGAGTATCCGATCGGTGATGGCCGGTGATTCAGCGGATTCCGGTGAATCTGTCGGCGGTGCTACTCGTGCCGCGATTTCGGCGAGTTCCCCGTTCGTCTTGAACAGGTTGTCCAGCGCCGTGACGAGTTGTGTCGACGGGTGCTGTTTCCCGGAGAGTACGCGGGACAGATAGGCGTGGTCGTAGTTCAGATGGCGGGCGACCGCCCGAACACTCATGTCCCGGTCACGGAGCAGGTCGCGGACTCTTTGGCTGAACTCCCCGCTGTTCATGGTGACCAGGGTACGGCTGTCACCACGTAGTCACCAAGTGGTCACCAACCGCGACGGCACATTCGCGGTTGTCTTGGGCGTACGTAAGGACCTAACGGGAGCGACAACGTGTCGGACACCAGCCCAGCCACCCCGCCCGCGAACACGCCCGACGACGACTGCGATGTGTGCGGGGCGCTGTTACGACAGCAAGCCGAGGCGAGGCGTAACGGGGATCACAAGTGGGCGACCACCTGTCTCATCGAACTCCAGCGGCACCACGACGGCCCGCCGCACACCGAGGCGGCCCGGTGAAGGGCCGCCCGATGATGACGCTGCGAGTGTCGCGGGACGGCGGGAGGACCTACGGGCCGACACGCGTGATCAGGTCCACCGAGCCCCTGATGCCGCTGGAGACGTCGGTGTGGCCGCCGTGCCAGTGCCCCCGATGCGTATCGGCGCAAGTGCCCAGCCGCCAACCGGGCATGCGATAAGTTGCCCGCCATGACCGGACTCGGCCCCGTCGCCTGGCCGCCTGCCCCGATAAGGACCGAACGGCTCGTCCTCCGGGAGTCCGAGGCCCGGGACCGGGCGGCGTTCATCGAGCTGTTCGCATCGCCTGAGGTGCGCACCTATCTCGGGGGGCCTCGGCCGCGTGATGAGCTCGAACGTGCGGTGCCTGAGGTGCCCGGGCGGCGCCCTGGCCTTTTCGTGATCGATCTCGGCGGAGAGATGATCGGCACGATCAACCTCGACCGGCGCGACGCGGAGCGTCCGGGGCATATCCGTCCGGATGCCGGGGAGGCCGAGCTCGGCTGTCTGTTTCTGCCGGAGGCGTGGGGACGCGGGTACGCCGCCGAGGCGTGCGCGGCGGCGCTCGGCTGGTTCGCCGACGCGCTTCCCGGTGAGCCGGTGGTGCTCTGCACCCAGACCGCCAACGACCGCTCGATGCGCCTCGCGGCGAAGCTGGGGTTCACCGAGGTGGAGCGGTTCCAGGAGTACGGCGCCGAGCAGTGGTTCGGC
>NZ_JAHLEM010000565.1 GCF_018883605.1 Streptomyces niphimycinicus
TGAGCCGGTGGTGCTCTGCACCCAGACCGCCAACGACCGCTCGATGCGCCTCGCGGCGAAGCTGGGGTTCACCGAGGTGGAGCGGTTCCAGGAGTACGGCGCCGAGCAGTGGTTCGGCGTGTGGGCCGCGGTCACGCCGCCCGGTTGAGCGGTCAATGGTCCTTGTGGCGTGGGGGAAGGTATCGGTTGACCAGGTCCGCCGCCGTTTGCGCGTCGTCGATCGTGATGACGAAGCGGGTTCCGCGGGTGAGTTCGAGCCAGAGCGCGTCGCCCTTCCGGAGCGAGACCGCCCGCACGCCCGGCTTCCATCGGTAGCCCCAGCCGCCGATCTCCAGGGGGCGGGTCCAGCGGGCCTTGGCACCCTTGATCCGGTCCATCGCGATGTGCTGCCGCAGGAAGGGGGCGAGGGCTGAGGCCACCGTGACGCCGCGGGGGGAGACGGTGACCTTGATGGCCCCGGTGACGAGGAACGCGGCCGCCGCGAGCAGCAGGGCCAGGCTCACGCTCCGGTGTGTCTTGTCGACGACGGCGAAGACGATCAGTCCCAGCCCCAGGATCGCGCCGACGGCGAGCATCCAACCGCTGGACTGGGACCGGTTCCAGACCGCCGGCGTGCTCTCGTCAGCATGCGGATTCATCGACGCCTCCGTGTGAGTGTGCGACCCGTAGCAACGATCGCAGCGTCGGCGGCCAAGGCCAAGGCCAAGGCCAAGGCCAGGTGATGTCACCGTGCGCACAACCGGTCCAATGCCGACTGGCTCTCCTCATCCGCGGGGCGGAAGATCACCAATCGCTGATCCGGATCTTGCAGCGGTATCAGCACTTCGAAATCCACCGCGATCACACCGACGTCAGGATGCCGCATCACCTTGTGCCCGCGGCCGTTGACCTGGATGTCCCGCTCGGCCCACAATCGCGCGAATTCCTCGTCGCGAGTCATGAATTCGGAAATGAGGTCGGTCAGCGTCTGATCCTCCGGATGTCTGGCCCATGCGGCGCGCAGATGGGCGATTCCCTCTCGTACGACGCGTTCCCGGTCGACGTAGAACTCGCGTATCTCCGGATGCCTCAGACACAGCCACATCGCATTGCGCTGCGACGGAGGCAGGGCGTCGAAGTCCACCAGCAGCCTCGTCATTTCGCGGTTCCAGGCCAGGATGTCGTAGCGGTGGTTCAGCAGCATCGCCGGCAGCGGCGACAAGTCGGTGACCAAATGGGCCAGCGGCGGCGGCGCGGTGGTGGCGGGCTTGTCGGCGCTGCGGGGGCGCTGCTGGGCCAGGTTGAAGAGGTAGGCGCGTTCGACGGGGGGCAGGCGCAGCGCCCGGGCCAGCGCGTCCACCGCGTCCGCCGAGGGCCGCAGCCCGCGGCCCTGTTCCAGCCGCACGACGTAGTCGACGCTGACCCCGGCCAGCTCGGCGACCTCCTCGCGGCGCAGTCCCGGGGTCCGCCGGGCCTGCCGACGCGACGGCAGACCGAGATCGCGCGGGTCCAGCCGCTCGCGCCGGGCCCGCAGGAACGCGGCCAGCTCCTGTGTGGTGTCCACGGTGTGGGTCGTCATACGCGTTCCAACAGCCAGGGTGGGACTGGCCTTCCCAGGAACTTCCTTCCCTTATCCCTGGCCCGCGGCGGTCACAGGCTTGTGCTCGACAACGGATCACGAGCAAGCACAGGAGGACGCGATGTCCCTCACCCTCGACACCTACCGGCTGCTGGGCCGTTCCGGGCTGCGGGTCTCACCGCTGGCGCTGGGCGCGGCGACCTTCGGCACCGAGTCGGGCTGGGGAGCCGAGCAGGACGAGGCGCGCAAGCTGTTCGACCGCTACGTCGAGCGCGGCGGCAATTTCATCGACACCGCCAACACCTATAGCAATGGCACTTCCGAGCGCATGCTGGGCGAATTCAGCCGTGACAACCGCGAAAGCCTGGTGCTGGCGACCAAATACACGACGCTGCGCCGCCCCGGCGACCCGAATTCCGCGGGCAGCCACCGCAAGAGCCTGTTCACCTCGGTGGAAGCGAGTCTGCGACAGCTCAAGACGGACTACATCGATCTGCTCTATCTGCACGTATGGGATTTCACGACACCGGTCGAGGAGATCCTGCGCGGAATGGACGACCTGGTCCGACAGGGCAAGATCTTGTACGTGGCGATCTGCAACGCCCCGGCCTGGCAGATTTCCCGCATGCAGACGATCGCCGACCTGCGCGGCTGGTCACCGCTGGTCGCGCTCCAGATCGAATACAACCTGATCGAGCGTACCGGGGAGCGTGATCTGATCCCCATGGCACGCGAGATGGGGCTGGGCGTGCTCCCGTATTCACCCCTTGCCGGCGGGGTGCTCACCGGCAAGTACAGCCGCGACGACCTGACCGCGACGCACGCCGCATCCGACGACGGCACCCGCAAGAGCTTCAACCTCGCCCTGGGCACACTCACCGAGCGCAACCTCGCCATCGCCGATGTCGTGAAGGAGGTCGCCACGGAACTGGGCCGCACACCCGCACAGGTCGGACTGGCCTGGACCCTGCGGAACCCGAGCGTGACGGCACCGATCATCGGCGCCCGCACCCCCGCGCAGTTGGAGGACAACCTGGGCGCCCTGGCGGTCGACTTCACCGCCGCCCAACTGGCCCGCCTCGACGAGGTCAGCGCGACGGGGCTCGGCTTCCCGCACGACATGCTCGCCAGTGACCACATCCGCAATGTGACCGCGGGCGACCTGAAGATCGAAACCCGCCGCTGATACCCGATCGAGCCCCGAGGGCGGCACCAGCGCCGCCCTCGGGGCGATCTCCGTAAGGGCCCGGCTCAGCCTTGTTTGGGCGCGGCCTGCTGGACGACCTCGAAGGACCACAGGGTGGAGCCGGACGCGGCGGGCTTCTGCTTCGGGGCGTCCTCGCCGCCGTGCTGGTGGGCCGCCTTCATGGGGCCCTCCATCCACGCCTGGAAGTCCGCCTCGCTGCGCCAGCGCGTATAGACGAGGTACTGGTCGGTCCCCTCGACCGGGCGCAGCAGCTCGAACCACTCGAAACCGTCGGAGCCCTCCACGGCTCCGGCGCGTGACGCGAAGCGCTTCTCCAGCACCTCGCGCTGTTCCTCCGGCACGGTCAGCACATTGATCTTGACTACGCTCATGGCCCCATCTTGCCGTAGCCGATGCCGCGCGTCGGCGGCGCCTCGGCGGTGCCTCACCCTCAGCCGTGCAGCTTCAGGCCCTTGGTCACCTTGTCGACCTGGCCGCGCGGCCCGTAGACGGCGAGGCCGACCAGGTTCAGCGCATCGGCGTCGATGGCGCGGACCGCGGCGCGGTTGTCGTCCTCGTTGCCGGTGCCGAAGAGCTCCTCGGTGTAGAGGGCCGTCGGCAGGTCGCGGGAGAGGGCGCGGGCGTGGGTGCGGGTGAGGGCGGGGGCGTCGGCGGCGTAGACGAGGACCGGTTCGCGGAACATCGGGAGGTAGACATTGCCCGAGGCGTCCTCGTACGGCTTGCCGACGATCTCGTCCGTGGCGTGGGCCAGGCCGCTGGAGAGGAACGCGGTCACGTTCAGCTTCTGCCAGTCGGCGAGGTCGGTGCGGACGATGACGGCGATCTTGGTGTCGAAACGCATGGACGGCAGTCTCGCCACCGCTCGGGCCCGCGGTCTTGAACGCTGGTGCGGGGACGGTACGCGGCACAGCGGCACAATGGGGGCGTGGGTGTGGCAGGAGAAGGGGAGCGGGGGCCCGCGGACTGGGCCCGGTACTGGCGCGATCCCGACCGGGCCGTGGAGGCCATGCACGCCCACTTCTTCAGCCATCGCTTCCATCCGCACAGCCATGACGCCTACTCCTTCGCCGTCACCGAGATCGGCGCCCAGCGCTTCCGGTGCCGGGGCGCGCTGCGCACCAGCGGGGCGGGGATGGTGATGGTCTTCAATCCCGACGATCCGCATGACGGGGAGGCGGCCGCCGAACTCGGCTACAAGTACCGCATCGTCCATATGGGTCCCGATGTGATGCGGAATGTCCTCGCCGATATGGCCGGCACCGCGGCCGACAGCGCCGCCGGCCGGGCGGCGTTGCCGCTGTTCGACCGGCCGGTGGTCTCCGATCCCGTACTGGTCCCCGCCCTGCTGCGGCTGCACGCCGCCCTGGTCGGCGGCGCCGGTCCGCTGGTGCGGGACGAGCGGCTGACGGCGGCCGTCGGGGCGTTGGTACGGCGCGGG
>NZ_JAHLEM010000566.1 GCF_018883605.1 Streptomyces niphimycinicus
TGGCCCATGCCGCGAGTGCCCCGGCGGCCCCCGCCGCCGCGCCCCACCCCGCGCCCAGCGCAGCCGCGAGCGGAGCGTTTCCGTACAGCTCGAGCCCAGCGCCGAAGGCGTCGAAGCCGAGCACGGACAGGCTCGCGCCCGCCGAGACCCGGGTCAGCCACACCAGCAGCGGCAGCGCGAGCGCGGTCACCACGCCCAGCCGCAGCGCACACCGCCCCGCGAAGGCGAACGGCCGGGAGCTCGCCACGGGCGTACGGGCGGCGGTGAGCACCCCGGCGGCGAGCATCAGCAGCACGCTCGCGACCACCAGCAGCCAGACCCGGCCGTCGAGCTCGGCCAGCCGCCCCACCGTGAGCGGCTCCCCGCCCGGCCCGGCGAGCAGATCGTCCATGGGATAGGGCAGCACCTGCCGCAGGGCGCCGCTCGCCTTGCCGTACCAGGGGATGAACAGCCCGAGCGGTACGCCGATCCACACCCCGTTGGGCGCGCCGAGCAGCGCCGATCCGAGCACCAGCCCCGGATGGTCGTCCCCGACCGCCGCGTAGATCCCGGCCACCAGACCCGCGCCGACCGCGAGCACCAGCACCCCGCACAGCGCGGACACCGCCGGCCGGACGGTGCGGTGCAGCGCCTGCCCGCCGGGCGGCAGCGGGGTACGGCGCGCGGCCAGCAGCGCGATCAGCAGGACGGCGACGACCCACACCGCGCCGCCCAGCACCGAGCGGCCGGCCGCCACGGTGAAGCCGACGGACGCCTTGGCGTCGACGAGCTCGGCCAGCCGGTCCGGCAGCAGCCCGGCGCCGATATCCGCGATATCGCCCAGTTGCTCGGGGAGCCGGCGCAGCAGATCGTGCTCGGTGCGCTGTCTGCCGAGGCCGGGCAGGGCGAGGGTGGCGCCGTCGATCGTGACCGTATCGTTGCCCACCCAGGTCAGCCCGGCGAGCAGCAGCAGGAAGAGGACGGCCACGAGGCCCGCGCGCACGGCGAGTTCGGCCGGGCCGATCACCGCCCCCGTGGCCCGTAACGACCGTGAGAACAGCCATCCCAGCAGCAGCGCGCCGACCAGGCTCACCCCGAGTGGCGCGATATCGATGGCGGCATGGGCCTGGGCGCCCTCCAGCCCGAAGACGCCCACATCGCCGGACGGGGTGACGGAACCGCCGACGGCCAGCACCGTCGCCGCGGCGGTCATCGGCCCGAGCGCGCCCGCACGGTCGGCGCCGATCAGATGCAGACCGAGCGCGGCGATCCCGACCATGGCCAGAAACGCCCAGCTCACGCTTGCGATCGCGGCGAGCAGCGCGGGCCCCCAGGGCACTCGTCCGCCACCGCTCGCGCTCATATCGCCGACTCCCGATCGTCGCGAGTTGCCCGGATTAACAATGATCCGCACTATGCGTCAGTGCTTACCACTTTCCGAGGGCCTTTCGGATGAGTCAATGACGCCCGAGTTGTGCTCTTGTCAAAGCCCGACTTCCGGTGAAGGGACTGAGCCTGAAATAGTTCCTCAGGATGTTCGCCATCCCTAGACTCCCTCTGTCAGGGGGGTAACTCGGGGGACAACTAGTGGGGCATGGAGTGCCGGAACTCGTACTGGAATTGAACGGACAGACCTGGACACTTGATCCGTCCAGGTCGTACAGCCTGGGGCGTGACCCGCAGGGCGACATGGTGCTGGACGACGCCAGGGTCTCCTGGCGGCATGCCACGGTGCGCTGGGGTGGGCGCAGTTGGGTCATCGAGGATCAGGGCTCCACCAACGGCACTTATGTGCAGGGCCGGAGAATCCAACAGGTGGAAATCGGCCCTGGTTCGGCCGTCCATCTCGGCAATGCCACCGACGGCCCTCGGCTCAGCGTCTCCGGCGGCGGTGCCTCGATGGGCGCCGCGGGCGCGTACGGCCAGCAGGCGGCGATGGGCATGCCCCAGCAGGCTCAGCAGCCCCACCAGGCTCAGCAGCTCCCCGCCCAGCAGCCGCAGCAGCAGCCCGGCCCCGGCTGGCCCCAGCAGGGTGTGCCGCAGCAGGGTGTGCCCCAGCAGAGCGGGCCGCAGCAGGGTGCGCCGCAGCCCCAAGGCTGGCCGCAGCCCCAGCAGCAGCCCCAGGCCCCGCACCAGCAGCAGCCGTTCATCCCGCAGCAGCAGGCGCCGCATCAGCAGCCGCAGCACCAGCAGGCCCCCCAGCCGCCGCATCAGCAGCCCCAGGCCCCGCAGAACAACCTCGCGCAGAACGGCCCCGGCACCGGCTCCTCCGGCCCGGCCGGCGGTGCGCCCGCCCAGGGCGACCGCAGCCCGACCACCTTCCATCAGCTCGCCGCCGGCCGGGTGATGCGCATCGGTCGTGCGCTGGAGAACGAGCTGGTCGTCTCCGATCTCCAGGTCTCGCGCCACCACGCCGAATTCCGGGCGCTGCCCGA
>NZ_JAHLEM010000567.1 GCF_018883605.1 Streptomyces niphimycinicus
GACCACCTTCCATCAGCTCGCCGCCGGCCGGGTGATGCGCATCGGTCGTGCGCTGGAGAACGAGCTGGTCGTCTCCGATCTCCAGGTCTCGCGCCACCACGCCGAATTCCGGGCGCTGCCCGACGGCCGTTTCGAGATACGTGACCTCGGCAGCCACAACGGCACCTATGTCAACGGTCAGCCGGTCCGGCAGCAGATCATCGGCCCCACCGACACCGTCGGCGTCGGTCACTCCACCTTCCGGCTGGTCGGCGACCGCCTCGAGGAGTTCGTCGACACCGGTGAGGTCTCCTTCTCGGCCCGCCATCTGACGGTGACGGTCGACGGCGGCAAGCAGATCCTCAAGGACGTCTCCTTCGGCGTTCCGGAGAAGTCCCTCGTCGCGGTCATCGGCCCGTCCGGCTCCGGTAAGTCCACGCTGCTCAAGGCGCTCACCGGCTATCGCCCGGCCAACCAGGGCGATGTCCTCTACGACAACCGGAACCTCTACAAGCAGTTCGCCGAGCTGCGCCAGCGCATCGGTCTGGTGCCCCAGGACGACATCCTGCACAAGGAGCTGACCGTCCAGAAGGCCCTGCGCTACGCCGCCAAGCTCCGCTTCCCCGGTGACACCGCCGAGGCCGAGCGCGAGGCCCGGATCGACGAGGTGCTGCGCGAGCTCAAGCTGGACATCCACCGGGAGAAGAAGGTCACCGCCCTCTCCGGCGGTCAGCGCAAGCGGGTCTCCGTCGCGCTGGAGCTGCTCACCAAGCCGTCGCTGATCTTCCTGGACGAGCCGACCTCCGGTCTCGACCCGGGCATGGACCGCGATGTCATGCAGTTGCTGCGCGGTCTCGCAGACGACGGCCGCACCGTGCTGGTGGTCACCCACTCGGTCGCCGAGCTGGCGCTGTGCGACAAGCTCCTGGTGATGGCGCCGGGCGGCTCGGTGGCCTACTTCGGCCCGCCGGACGAGGCGCTCAACTTCTTCGGCTACGACAGTTGGGCGGATGTCTTCTCGTCGTTCGAGAACTACCGCGACTACGACTGGGCGGGCCGCTGGCGCGGTTCGCAGCACTACCAGATGTACGCGGCTGACCTCGACTCCGTCGCTCCGCAGTCCGTCCATGTCCAGGCCCCGCCGACCCGGATGCAGAAGCCACAGAGCTGGGGATCGCAGCTCTGGACGCTGATCCGCCGCTATCTGTCGGTGATCGGCTCCGACAAGGGCTTCATGGGGCTGATGGTGATCCTGCCCGCCGTGCTGGGCTCGGTGAGCGTCGTCATCCCGGCGAAGTTCGGCCTCGTGATGGCCCCGAAGGGCATGTTCAACCAGGCTGCCGGGACGGTTCTGCTGATCCTCGTGGTCGGCATGTGCTTCACCGGTGCGGCCAATTCCGTACGAGAATTGATCAAGGAACGGGTCATCTACGAACGGGAACGGGCGGTCGGCCTGTCCCGCTCCGCGTATCTGATGTCCAAGGTGATCGTGCTCGGTGTGATCACCGCCTGCCAGGGCGTCATCATCTGCGGCATCGGTCTCTCGACGCGCAAGCTGCCCTCGGAGGGCCTGCTGATGCCGCCGGCCGCCGAGCTCTGCCTGGCCGTCATCGCGATCGGCTTCACCTCGATGATGGTCGGCCTGGTCATCTCGTCCCTGGTGAAGACCGCCGAGAAGACCATGCCGCTGCTGGTCATGTTCGCGATCATCCAGGTCGTCTTCACCGGCGTCCTGTTCAAGATCTACGGATCGCTCGGTGTGGAGCAGTTCGCCTGGCTGATGCCGTCCCGGTGGGCGGTCGGCGCGGCCGGTGCCACGCTGGACCTGGGCCCGGGCGTCGGCCACATGATGGCGCCGTGGGACAGCAAGAAGCCCCTGGACACCGACCCGCTGTGGGAGCACACCACGACCCAGTGGGGCATCGACATGATCGTGCTGATCATTCTGGGCATCGCATGCGGCTTCGTGGTCGCGCGGCTGCTGCGCCGCCATGAGCCGGAGGTCATGCGCAAGTAGCCGCGGCCCCGGAGGTCATGCGCAAGCGGCCGCGGCCGGAGGTCCTGCGCAAGCGGCTACGGCCGGAAGTCCTGCGCAAGCGGCCGCCGGCGACGTTCGCACAAGGGCGACGGCACCCCTCGCACACAGGGGGTGCCGTCGCCCTTCGGCGTCGGAACGCCGGGTTCTGGACGGGCCGTTCAGGCTCAGTACGGGTCAGTACGGGCCGTTCACGTTGTCCATCGAGCCGTACCGGGCGGCCGCGTAGTTGCAGGCGGCGGTGATGTTCGCGACCGGGTCGTAGGCGTCCCAGGCGGTGCCCGCGACGTGGTACGCCTGGAAGGTCGGGGCTATCACCTGGAGCAGGCCCTTGGAGGGCACGCCGTTCCGGGCGTTGATGTCCCAGTTGTTTATGGCGCGCGGGTTGCCGCCGGACTCCCGGATGATGTTGCGGTGGATCCCCTGGTAGGTGCCGGGGATGCCCTTCTTCTTCATGATGTCGAGGGACTCCCGGATCCAGCCGTCGAGGTTGTCCGGGTAGGTCTTTTCCGTGGCGGCGACCGTCTCGATGCGCGTGGCGGAGCGGCTCGCGGCCTGCTTGACGGCGCGCTCCTTGGCGGCCTTGGCCTCGGCGGCCTTCTTCGCGGCGGCCTCTTCAGCGGCCTTTTCCGCGGCCTTCTTTTTCGCGGCCTCCGCCGCGGCCTTCTTCTCGGCGGCCTCCTGCTTGGCCTGCTTGTCGGCGAGCGCGGACTGCTTGACCAGGGCCTCGTGGTGGGCCTGGGCGTCGGCCTTCTGGGACGTGAGGGCGACGGGCTTGTTCGGCAGGTCCTGGGCCGTCGTCTTGGCGTCGGCGTTGCCACCGGGGACGACTGCGAAGGCTATGGCGGCCGCACCGGCGGCAGCGATTCCGGCGGCGGAGTACTTGTGCGTCTTGTTGAGACGGGCGTATCCGGGGATGTTGGGCAGGGGCATGGCGGAGTAGACCTCTTCCAATCGCTTGAGTCGCAGGCCAAATCGGCGCGCAGAGCGCCGTTCCTGGATCTACGGCGCCGTGCGACTGGGGGAAATTCTTAGCTGCCGCAAAAAGTTGTCGCAAAGGCGTGACATACGATGCTGCTTAGTGGATAAGTAGGCCGCTCATGCCCATGCGAACGGCCGTCATCCCCGCTCAGTCGCCTATGAAACGTCCACTAAGCACGTTCGTAAGTGATTTAGATCGTGTGTCCGGGCTCACATCGCGGAGCTTCTCATATTGCGCGCTGTGCCCACGCAAATGCTCAGGGTGTTTGTTTTTTCCACCCCTGCAACAGCCCCTTTGGGGGTCCTGTGTGCGCCGTTCGACCTAGGGCTCAGGTCTTATCAGGTGGCCGCCGACCGGCCGATATGCCCACCGGATGGCGGGTCGGTACGGTAATGGCCATGACGAAAGGACGGGGCGGTGGACCCGGAGCCGGGCTGAGCCGGGTGAGCGGTGCGCTGCTCGCCATGAGCCGACATCTGGAAGTCCGTGATGTCCTAAAGACCATCGTTGTGTCCGCCCGTGAGCTGCTCGATGCGGAGTATGCCGCTCTGGGGGTCTCCGATGATCACGGAGGCTTCGCCCAGTTCGTAGTAGACGGGGTGAGCGACGAGCAGTGGAAGGCCATCGGGCCGCTGCCCCGGCAGCACGGCATTCTCGCCGCCATGCTCAAGGACGCCACTCCGCAGCGACTCGCCGATGTGCGGCGAGATGTCCGTTTTGAGGGATGGCCATCAGCTCATCCGGAAATGTCGGATTTTCTGGGTCTTCCCATTGCCGACGGCGATGAAGTTCTCGGCGCGGTATTCCTCGCCAACAAACGATGCCCCAAGCCCGAGGGCGGCTGCGGTTTCACCGCCGAGGACGAGGAGCTGCTGGCCATCCTGGCCCAGCACGCCGCCATCGCCCTCACCAACGCCCGGCTCTACGAGCGCAGCCGCGAGCTCACGATCGCCGGGGAGCGGGCCAGGCTCGCCCATGAGCTGCACGACGCGGTCTCCCAGAAGCTCTTCTCGCTGCGGCTGACCGCCCAGGCGGCCACGGCCCTGGTGGACCGCGACCCCGGCCGCGCCAAGGACGAACTCCAGCAGATCGCCCTTCTCGCCGCCGAGGCCACCGACGAGCTGCGCTCCGCCGTCGTGGAGCTGCGCCCCGCCGCTCTCGACGAGGACGGCCTCGTGGCCACCCTGAGGACGCAGGTGCAGGTGCTCGACCGGGCCCACACCGCCCAGGTCGCCTTCGCCTGCCACGGCGTGCGGGCGCTGCCCGCCGCCCAGGAGGGGGCGGTGCTGCGGGTGGCCCAGGAGGCCCTGCACAACGCGCTGCGCCACGCCGACGCGCGGCAGGTCGACGTCACCCTCACCCGGCACGGCCAGGGCGCCCGGCTCCGCGTCACCGACGACGGCAGGGGATTCGACCCCTCGGCCGTCCGGCGCGCCGGACGCCACCTCGGGCTGGTGTCGATGCGGGACCGGGCCGGCGGCGTCGGCGGCGCTCTGACCGTGGAGTCGGTGCCCGGCAAGGGCACCGTGATCGAGATGGAGGTGCCCGGTGGCTGACCCCGGACGCATACGGGTGCTGCTCGTCGACGACCACCAGGTGGTGCGGCGCGGTCTGCGGACCTTTCTCCAGGTCCAGGACGACATCGAGGTGGTCGGCGAGGCGTCGGACGGCGAGGAGGGCGTCGCCCGCGCCGAGGAGCTGCGCCCCGACGTCGTCCTCATGGATGTGAAGATGCCCGGCCTCGACGGCATCGAGGCGCTGCGCACCCTGCGCGGCCTCGACAACCCCGCCCGAGTGCTGATCGTGACCAGCTTCACCGAGAAGCGCACCGTGGTCCCCGCGCTGCGCGCGGGCGCCGCGGGCTATGTCTACAAGGACGTGGACCCCGAGGCGCTCGCCCGCGCCATCCGGTCCGTCCACTCCGGGCATGTGCTGCTCCAGCCCGAGGTGGCCCTCGCGCTGCTCTCCCAGGAGGAGGGCGGCGGCCAGGGGCGCGGGGGCTCACTCACCGAGCGGGAACGCGAGGTGCTCGCACTGATCGCGGACGGCCGGTCCAACCGGGAGATCGCCCGTGCGCTGGTGCTGTCCGAAAAGACCGTGAAGACCCATGTGTCCAACATTCTTATGAAATTGGACCTCGCCGACCGCACCCAGGCCGCGCTGTGGGCCGTACGGCATGGGATTGGGGCATGAACAGCGTTTCTCCGTGAAATCACACCAACGGGTGGCCATCACTCGAACAGCGCAACTCGCCATCAGCCGGGCCGTTTTCCACGGCGTACCGCGGCGTTCCGCCGCGGTGACGCGCTGATGAATGAAGGGTCTTGCCAAGTGAAGAACATCAAGAGGATCGCTGCCATCACGATCACGGCCGGCGGACTCGCCGTCGCCGGTGCCGGTGTCGCCACCGCCCAGGGCCCCTGGGCCGACGGTGGGGCCACGATGTCCCCGGGTGTCGTCTCCGGCAACAACATTCAGGCGCCCATCCACGTGCCCGTGAACTTCTGCGGCAACACCGTCTCGGCCATCGGGTCCATGAACCCGGCGCTCGGTACGCCCTGCGGCGGCTGACCGCCCGGCGGATATCTGACGCACCACCGACCGGCCCCGGAGGCACCCGCCTCCGGGGCCGGCCCCATGACACCCCCGGGAAAGCCGGAGACCACCAGGGAAGTTCGGAGCCCCCCGAGGATGGTCCGAGCCCCGGAGAAAGGCCAGAGACCCCCGGGAAAGCTCAGAGGCCGCCCCGCTCCCGCTCCTCCACATACGCGTTGTACGCCGCCACCTGCGCCCGCCGTGAAGTGCGCTCCACCGGCCGCAGCGCCTCGGCCCGCGCTGTGATCTCCGACGCACTCACCGCACCGCCGTGCTCCCGGCCGTCCCCGCCCGCCAGATACGCGATGTCCACCAGCGCACCCACCCGCTGGGCCAGCTCCAGCACCCGGATGGCCCGCGGCGGATAGCCCGGGGCCAGCACCTCGCGCCCCCGCTCGGCCCGCGCCCGATACGCCTCCAGGGCCGCCTCGGCCACCGGGCCCGATCCGGCCACATTCAGCCGCGAGAGCACCTCCGTGGCCTCCCGCAGCGCCTCGGCCAGCTCCCGCTCGGCCTCGCTCAGCGACGGCACATCGGCCGGCGGCGCCTCCCGCACGCTCTGGCACCGCCACACCACCTCGACGTGCTGATCGCCCTCGGGCCCGGCCGCCGACACCTCGGGCACCAGGCCGAGCGCCGCGCCCGTCGCGATCACCGCCTCACCCGCGTCGAGCGCCTGGGCGTTGAACTCCGGCGGGCCGCTGAGCCCCAGGGGATGCCCCGCTATGGGCAGCGCCACCCGCAGCCCCTTGGCCCCGAGCGCTCGCAGCCGCCCCAGCGCCAGCGTGAGCCCCACCGGCCCGGACTCCCCCGGAAGCCCGGCCACCCGGTGTGACGCGTCCTCGTCCGCGATGCGATGCGCCGCCTCATCGGGGGAGACAAGTCCGGCGATAAGGGCATTTCCCCAAGCTGCGAGGCGCCCTGAACGTGGTTCATCGAGCATGGCACCAGCCTAAGGACTGGCACCGACAACGTGTGGCGTAGGTTTTCCTCAGGGGGGCTGCGCCCACAGGCGCACGCACGACTCGAGACTGCAATGGGAGACAACGCGCTCATGAGCGAGGTTCTGGAGCTGCTGGACGTATCGGTGGTCCGCGATGGGCGGGCTCTGGTGGACGAGGTCTCCTGGTCGATCAAAGAAGGCGAGCGCTGGGTCATCCTCGGCCCCAACGGAGCCGGTAAGACCACCCTCCTCAACCTCGCCTCGAGCTACCTCTTCCCGAGCGCCGGGAACGCCCGGATCCTCGGCGAGCAACTCGGCCGCGTCGACGTCTTCGAGCTGCGCCCCCGAGTCGGCATGGCGGGCATCGCCATGGCCGAGAAGCTGCCGCGCAGCCAGACCGTCCTCCAGACCGTCCTCACCGCCGCGTACGGCATGACGGCCCACTGGCAGGAGGACTACGACACGGTCGACGAGACCCGCGCCCGCGCCTTCCTCGACCGCCTCGGCATGACCGACTACCTCGACCGGAAGTTCGGCACCCTCTCCGAGGGCGAGCGCAAGCGCACGCTCATCGCCCGGGCCATGATGACCGACCCCGAGCTGCTGCTCCTCGACGAGCCCGCGGCCGGACTCGACCTCGGCGGCCGCGAGGACCTCGTCCGCCGCCTCGGACGGCTCGCGCGCGACCCGCTCGCCCCGTCGATGATCATGGTGACACATCATGTCGAGGAAATCCCCCCCGGCTTCACCCATGTTCTGATGATCCGCCAGGGCAAGGTGCTCACCGCGGGCCCGGTCGAGACCGAACTGACCTCCCGTAACCTCTCCCGCTGCTTCGGCCTGCCGCTGGTCGTCGAGCGCCGCGGCGACCGCTGGACCGCTCAGGGCCTGCCGCTGGCCTGATGTCCGCCCCCTGCGCCCGCCGTGCCACCGGCAGATGATCCGCGCACTGTCCCCGGGGACCGGCGACAACTACCATGACCATGTGGATCCATGGGTGTGGTGGCTGATCGCCGCCGTAGGACTGGGTATCCCGCTCGTACTGACCGCGATGCCCGAATTCGGGATGGTCGCCGTCGGTGCCGTGGCCGGTGCCATCACCGACGCGCTCGGCGGCGGCATCGTGCTCCAAGTCGTCGTCTTCTGCGCCGTCTCGGTCGCGCTGGTCGCGGTCGTACGCCCGATGGCGGTCCGCAGCCGCCGTCAGCAACCCGAGCTGCGCAGCGGCATCGAGGCGCTGAAAGGACGTCAGGCCGTCGTCCTCGCACGCGTCGACGACAGCGGCGGCGGCCGCATCAAACTCGCGGGCGAAGTATGGTCCGCGCGCTCACTCGACCCCGGCCAGGCTTACGAACCCGGGCAGCAGGTCGACGTGGTGGAGATCGACGGTGCGACGGCCGTCGTCATGTAGACGCCGTACCGGGAGTGTCCTACCAAGAGTTGAGGGCGCCCCGGTTGAGCTGCGGAGTCGACCATGAATCTGACAGACTCCACCCTCGGGAACCGCCAGATCTGATCATCCCGACCATCCGAATCGCCGCATGAAGGGCACGGGGAGCTGCTGTGGAACCGATCATCATCGTCCTGATCATCCTCGTGGTGCTGGTCTTCATCGCACTGATCAAGACGATCCAGGTCATCCCACAGGCCAGTGCCGCCATCGTGGAGCGCTTCGGGCGCTACACCCGCACCCTCAACGCGGGCCTCAACATCGTCGTCCCGTTCATCGACTCGATCCGCAACCGGGTCGACCTCCGTGAACAGGTCGTGCCCTTCCCCCCGCAGCCGGTGATCACCCAGGACAACCTGGTCGTGAACATCGACACCGTCATCTACTACCAGGTGACCGACGCCCGCGCCGCCACCTACGAAGTCGCCAGCTATATCCAGGCGATCGAGCAGCTCACCGTCACCACCCTGCGGAACATCATCGGTGGCATGGACCTCGAGCGCACCCTGACCTCCCGCGAGGAGATCAACGCGGCGCTGCGCGGCGTCCTCGACGAGGCCACCGGCAAGTGGGGCATCCGCGTCAACCGCGTCGAGCTCAAGGCCATCGAGCCGCCCACCTCCATCCAGGACTCGATGGAGAAGCAGATGCGCGCCGACCGTGACAAGCGCGCCGCGATCCTCCAGGCCGAGGGTGTCCGGCAGTCCGAGATCCTGCGCGCCGAGGGTGAGAAGCAGTCCGCGATCCTGCGGGCCGAGGGTGAGTCCAAGGCCGCCGCGCTGCGCGCCGAGGGCGAGGCCCAGGCGATCCGTACGGTCTTCGAGTCCATCCACGCCGGAGACCCGGACCAGAAGCTGCTCTCCTACCAGTACCTCCAGATGCTGCCGAAGATCGCCGAGGGCGACGCCAACAAGCTCTGGATCGTGCCCAGCGAAATCGGCGACGCTCTCAAGGGCCTCGGCGGGGCCATGGGCAACTTCGGCCCGCTGACCGGCGGCGGAAACGGCGGCGGCACCCCCGCCGCCACCGGCAAGGAGCCCGCCCCGCGCCGCGAACAGCCCACGATCGACTGAACGGACGGCGGCGGGACGGGCCCTCCAGCGCCTGGGGCGGCCCGCCCGGGCTCCCGGCCGGGCTCCCGCGGGACGAACCCGCGGCTAGGCAGGAAGCGCCAGCCACTCCGGCAGAGCGTCCCGCTCCGCCGCCCCCAGGGCCAGCAGCAGCGCATCCGAAGGCGTCGGCTCGAACGGCGCCTTGAGCAGCCGCATCCCCGCCTGCTCCGGAGTCCGGTCCGCCTTACGGTGGTTGTCCTCGGCACAGGAGGCCACCGTATTCAGCCAGGTGTCCCGGCCCCCGCGCGACCGCGGCACCACATGGTCCACGGTCGTCGCCCGGCGGCCGCAGTACCCGCACCGGTGCTGGTCCCGGACCAGCACCCCGCGCCGCGACCACGGGGCACGTCTTCGGAACGGCACCCGTACGTACCGGCAGAGCCGGATCACCCGTGGCAGCGGCAGATCGATATCCGCGGCCCGCACCCGCAGCCCCGGGTGGGCGTGTTCGACGACGGCCTTGTCCTGGAGGACCAGCACCACGGCGCGCCGCAGCGTCACCGTCGCCAGCGGCTCGAAGCTCGCGTTCAGAACCAGCGTCTCGCGCATCCCGACCACCCCCGCGTCCCGGTATCCCGGCCCCGCGCCTGGAATGGGCGGGACCGGGATCAACTCTGGCCGGGAGGCTGGCCGAGAACAACGCAATTTCGCCGCGTCAGCCCGCGGCCGGCACCTCGTACTCGCCGATCAACTGGGCACGCCCCAGCGTGTGGAACCGCAGATTGAAGCCGACCACCGCGGGCGAGGCGTCCGCGTCCGGGCCCAGCTTCTCCGCGTCCACCGCGTAGACGGTGAACACATAGCGGTGCGGACCGTCCCCGGGCGGCGGCGCGGCCCCGCCGAAGTCACGGGTCCCGTAGTCGTTGCGCGCCTGTACGGCCCCCTCGGGCAGGCCCGTGAAAGCGCCGCTGCCCGCACCCACCGGAAGCTCGGTGACCGTGGCCGGGATGTCGAACAACACCCAGTGCCAGAAACCGCTGCCGGTCGGCGCGTCCGGGTCGAAGCAGGTGACGGCGAAGCTCTTCGTCCCCTCCGGGAATCCCTCCCAGCGCAACTGCGGAGAGGTGTTCCCCTCCGCCTGCACCTGGGCGGACTTGAGCGTGCCGCCCGATTGCACATCGTCGCTCGCCACCGTGAACGACGGCACCGGCGGATGGAAGTCATGGGGGAGCGGCGGCCGGTTCTGCTCGGACACGTCGAGAACCTCCTGAGGTTGCGGTGGATCATCTCCGCGGCCAGCCTAACGAGACCGCCAGACGGCGGGCTGGCACCATGGCGCCCATGACCGGCCCCACCCTCGCCCTCCACCTGCGCCTCGACGGCGTGACGGACAAGGACGGCTTCCTCGACCGCTGCGCCCGGGACCTGCGCTTTCCCGACTGGTACGGGCGCAACTGGGACGCCCTTGCCGACTGCCTCACGGATCTGTCCTGGTGGTCCGAGGGCCGCGAGCCCAGCGGCTGTCTGCTGGACATCCAGGGCTGGCTCGCCTTCCGCGACGCGGACCCCGACGCCGCCGCGATCGCGGCGGACATCCTGGCCGACGCGGAGGCGTACTGGGCGACACAGGGACGGCCCCTGGTGGTGCGCTACGACGACGGCCCCTGACACCCGACGTACGACACCCGACGTACGACGCACCAGGCGCCGACATACGACGCGGGGCGTGCACCGACCTGCCGTCGACGCACGCCCCGCGCGGAAGTCCGGCCCAGGGAGGGGGGAACCTCAGAACCAGTTGCGCTTGCCGCCGACCTGGGCGAGCCACTGGTTCAGATACGCGGCCCAGTCGGTGTCCTGGAAGGTCGCCAGGTTCATCGTGAACGACCGGTAGGTGTCACTGCCCTCGGTGAACAGCCCCGGCTTCTTGTCCATCTCCAGCACCACGTCCATCTCGCGGTCGTCCGCGACGAAGGACAACTCCACCTGGTTCAGGCCCCGGTACTGCTCCGGGGCGTAGAACTCGATCTCCTGGTAGAAGGGCAGCCGCTGCCGGGTCCCACGGATGTGCCCCTGCTCCAGATCGGCGCTCTTGAACCGGAAGCCGAGCGAGCCGAAGGCGTCCAGGATCGCCTGCTGGGCGGGGAGCGGATGCACATTGACCGGGTCCAGATCGCCCGAGTCCACCGCGCGCGCGATCGCCAGCTCCGTGGTCACCCCCACGTTCATACCGGTCAGGTGCCGGCCCAGGAACATGGTGATCGGGGTCTCCCACGGGATCTCCAGGCCGAACTGCACCGCATGCACCGCACCCGGCTGTAGCTCGAACGCGCCGCCCAACTGCTGCCGGGTGAACTCCACGTTCCGCTTGAACTCCTGGTCGTCCCGCTCCACCTCGACCCGGGCCTGCAAGCCGACCGAGAGCGCCTCGATCTGCTGCGCGACCGAGCCGCCCTGGATGCGGACCTCGCCCTGCACAATGCCGCCCGGGACGACGTTCTCCTCGGTCAGTACCGTCTCCACCGAAGCGCCACCGGCACCCAGACTCGCGAGCAGCTTCTTGAAGCCCATGTTCTCCCTCTCAAGGACGCGACTGCGTCTTGACTTGATCGCACTCGATCACTGTTGACACCTAGGAACGCGAAACAGCCGTGGACGGTTCCGCAGCTCATAGCCTTCCAGCGGACCGGCGCCGCCTCCAACCACCGGTGCATATCTGTTCCACTACGCTCGGGCCGCGTGACAGCAGGACCTGACCGCGAGCCCCTCGACCGCGCCTTCTTCGACCGACCCGTTCTCGAGGTCGCGCCCGACCTCCTGGGCCGCGTCCTGGTGCGGCGCACCCCGGACGGACCGATCGAATTGCGCCTGACCGAGGTCGAGGCGTACGCGGGCCCGGCCGACCCCGGCTCGCATGCCTATCGAGGCCGCACCGAGCGCAACGCCGTGATGTTCGGCCCCCCGGGTCATGCGTATGTCTACTTCACCTACGGCATGTGGCACTGCCTCAATGTGGTCTGCGGACCGGAGGGCCACCCCAGCGGGGTGCTGCTGCGCGCGGGCGAGGTACGGCATGGCCATGAGTGGGCCCATCAGCGCAGGCCGAAGGCGCGCAACGACCATGAGCTGGCCAAGGGCCCGGCCCGGCTGGCCACGGCCCTGGGCGTGGACCGCCGGCTGGACGGCAGCGACTTCTGCGCGGGCACCGATGCCCCGCTCTCCATACTCACCGGCCACCCCGCCCGGCCCGACCAGATCCTCAGCGGCCCGCGCACCGGGGTGGGCGGCGAGGGCGCAACTCACCCCTGGCGCTTCTGGATCGACGGCGAGCCCTCGGTCAGCCCCTACCGGGCGCACACCCCGCGTCGCCGGAATGCGACGCGCCGTCAGGTCGGAACTTGACTCTGCTGGACGGGACGCCTAACGTAGCCCGAGCCGCTTGAGACGGGCAGCGCTGTCGGCACGATCGCAAGGTCGAGTCACAGTAGTCCCGGAGCGGCCAACCACTAATGACAACTCCCGAACAGGGTCCTATTTCGCTGCGCGAAATTAAGACCCGGGGCTCCGATTAGGAGCTGAGCGGGAAATTGGCTAAAGTAGTGGACACGCCGGAAGGCGCGAAAGACCCCGCTCCAGCAGGGGGCCGGAAACGGAATTCGGACCGGAAACGGAACGGAAAACGGATCTGGTAAGGTTGGAAA
>NZ_JAHLEM010000568.1 GCF_018883605.1 Streptomyces niphimycinicus
GGTGGGTGGATGTGGATTACGCCTCGCATACGGTGCAGGTTGAGGCGGTGGAGGAGGAGCTTGCCGGGTCGTTGTCGCAGGTGCGGCCGGTGTCGTCCCGTATCCCGTTTTTTTCGACGGTGGAGGCGGGGTGGGTGGATACGGTGGAGTTGGATGCGGGGTACTGGTATCGGAATCTGCGGAGTACGGTGCGGTTCGCCGCGTCGATTGACCGGTTGATTGAGGAGGGTTTTGCGGCGTTTGTTGAGGTGAGTGCGCATCCGGTGCTGACGATGAGCATCGAGGCGGCGGCCGAGCAGGCGGACGACGCCGGACCGGTCGTGGTGACCGGGACACTGCGCCGGGGCGAGGGCGGTATGCGCCGTGTGCTCACGTCCCTGGGCGAGGCGTATGTGCGCGGTGTCCCCGTCGACTGGACCGCGCTGCTCGGTGACATCCCCGCGCATGCCGCCCTGGACCTGCCCACCTACGCCTTCCAACACCAGCACTACTGGCTGGGACGGCGAGGTGAAACGGTGGACGCGGCCGCGCTGGGACTTGCCCGGGCCGACCACCCGCTGTTGGGCGCCGTCACCGAGCTGCCGGAGTCGGGGGGCGTGCTGTTCACCTCTCGACTGTCGCTGCGTACGCATCCGTGGCTGACCGATCACGCGGCGGCGGGCACTGTACTCCTGCCCGGGGCGGCGTTCGTGGAGCTGGCGGTGCGCGCAGGTGACGAGGTCGGCTGCGGTGTCGTGGAAGAGCTGGTCGTAGAAGCGCCGCTCACCCTGCCCGAGCGCGACGGTGTGCAGGTGCGGGTGAGCGTCGGCGCACCGGACGATTCGGGCCGTCGCCCGGTGGCGGTGCACTCACGTGGCCAGGACGACGCCTCAGACGCGCCCTGGACTCGCCACATCAGCGGCACGCTGGCCCAGGACACCCCCGATGAGCTGGACGCGGACCTGACGCAGTGGCCACCCACCGGGGCGGTGGCGGTCCCGGAAGAGCGGGTGCGCGGCGTCTATGAGGAGCTGGAGGCCGGCGGCTACGGATACGGCCCGGCCTTCCGTGGTCTGCGGGCCGCGTGGACGCGGGGTGACGAGATCTTTGCCGAGGTCACCCTGCCCGAGGAGCTGTCGGCCGACGCCACCGCGTTCGGGCTGCATCCCGCACTGTTCGACGCGGCCCTGCACGCCACCGCGTTCCGCGACCGTGCAGAGGCCCAGGCAGGGCCCACACTTCCGTTCGCCTATCGCGGAGTCTCCCTGCACGCCGCCGGAGCCTCGTCGCTGCGCGTACGTATCACGCCCAACGGCAAGGACGGAGTGGGCCTTCGACTGGCCGATCCGAGCGGGGCGGCGGTCGCGGTGGTCGAATCGTTGGTGTCACGGCCCATGCCGACGGCGCTGCTGGACGCGGCCACACGGAGGTCGACGGACCAGATGTTCCTCGTGGGGTGGGAGGAGCTGCGCGTCGCCGCCGCCGACGCGCCGGTGGACACCGTCTCCGTGCACACCGCGCAGGACGTAAGGCAGTTGGCCTCGCGAGCCGTCGCACCGCCGATCCTGCTGTATGAGATCGGCCCCGGCGAGGCCGTACGTGACGACACCAACGCGGCCCGCGCGCGTGAACTGACCGGTCAGGTGCTGGACGTGTTGCAGACGTGGCTGACCGAGCCCTCGCTGGAGGACTCTCGTCTGGTGGTGCTGACGCGGGGCGCCGTAGGCGTGCGGGACGCCGATCCGGTGGACCCCGCGGTCGCCGCCGCCTGGGGGCTGGTCGGCACCGCGCAGTCGGAGAACCCCGGGCGGATCCTGCTGCTCGACCTGGACGGCTCACCGGCCTCCGCGAAGGACCTGCCCACGCTGCTGCCCGCCCTGCTCGCCGGAGACGAACCACAGCTCGCGCTGCGCGCAGGCGTCTGCCATCTGCGCCGCCTGACCCGGGCGACGGCCGACGAGGCGCTCGTGGCGCCGGAGGGAGAGCCCGCGTGGCGGCTGGGCACCCGCGGTCCGGGAACGCTGGAGGGCCTGGCGCTGCTGCCGTCACCGACGGCCCTGGCGCCACTTCCCCCGGGCCATGTCCGGGTCGAGACACGTGCCGCGGGACTCAACTTCCGCGATGTGCTGATGGCGCTGGGCATGTACCCCGGCGAGATCAGCATCGGCAACGAGGGCGCCGGTGTGGTCGCGGAGGTCGGCCCAGGTGTCACCCGCTTCGCACCGGGCGACCGGGTCATGGGGCTCTTCGAGGGTGCGGGCGGCCCCATCGCCGTCGCCGACTGCCTCACCCTCGTACACATCCCCGAGGGGTGGTCCTACGAGCAGGCGGCCGCGGTCCCCTGCGTGTTCCTCACCGCCTACTTCGGGCTGCGGGACCTGGCCCGGCTGGAGCCCGGGGAGTCGGTCCTGATCCATGCCGCCGCCGGTGGCGTAGGCATGGCCGCGGTGCAGTTGGCCCGGCACTGGGGCGCTGAGGTCTACGGCACGGCCGGGCCGGCCAAATGGGACGCGGCGCGCGCCGCCGGTGTCCCGGAGGGACGGCTGGCCAACTCCCGGACAGTGGAGTTCGAGCAGCGGTTTCTCGAGATGACCGGGGGCCGTGGCTTCGATGTGGTGCTGGACGCCCTCGCCGGTGACTTCGTCGATGCCTCGCTCCGGCTGCTGCCCAGGGGCGGCCGTTTCATCGAGATGGGCAAGAGCGATATCCGGGACGCCGAAGAGGTGGGCATCGAGCACCCCGGCGTGGCCTATCGGGCGTTCGACCTGGCCGAGGCGGGTGGCGAGCGCATCCAGCGGATGCTGACCGAGCTGGTCGACCTCTTCGAGAAGGGGGTGTTGACCCCGCCGCCGATGACCGTATGGGACATCCGGCGCGCTCCGGCCGCCTTCCGGTTCATGAGCCAGGCGCAGCACATCGGCAAGAACGTGTTCACCCTGCCGCGCCGACTGGATCCCGAGGGCACCGTGCTCATCACGGGTGGCACCGGATCGCTGGGCAAGGTGGCCGCCCGGCGCCTCGTGACCGAGCACGGCGTACGGAACCTGGTGCTGACCAGCCGGAGCGGACCCCAGGCCACCGGCGCGGCCGAGCTGGAGCGGGAACTGACCTCACTCGGCGCACGGGTACGGATCGCCGCCTGCGATGTGGCAGACCGCGACGCCCTGGCCGAGCTGCTGTCCTC
Organism: Streptomyces niphimycinicus; assembly: GCF_018883605.1. GTDB lineage: Bacteria > Actinomycetota > Actinomycetes > Streptomycetales > Streptomycetaceae > Streptomyces > Streptomyces niphimycinicus. Next base: position 3,164 of record NZ_JAHLEM010000568.1, read on the forward strand.
GCTGCTGGGCGACGCGCCGCTGACCGCCGTGGTGCACAGCGCCGGTGCGCTGGACGAGCTGGAGCGGGAACTGACCTCACTCGGCGCACGGGTACGGATCGCCGCCTGCGATGTGGCAGACCGCGACGCCCTGGCCGAGCTGCTGTCCTCGCTGCTGGGCGACGCGCCGCTGACCGCCGTGGTGCACAGCGCCGGTGCGCTGGACGAGCTGGAGCGGGAACTGACCTCACTCGGCGCACGGGTACGGATCGCCGCCTGCGATGTGGCAGACCGCGACGCCCTGGCCGAGCTGCTGTCCTCGCTGCTGGGCGACGCGCCGCTGACCGCCGTGGTGCACAGCGCCGGTGCGCTGGACGACGGTGTGATCACCGCATTGACCAGGGAACGACTGGACACGGTCTTCGCCCCGAAGGCGGATGCCGCACTCCATCTGCATGAGCTGACCCGGCACCTGGAGCTGGCAGCCTTCGTGCTGTTCTCCTCGGCCGCGGGGACGCTGGGCAGCTCGGGGCAGGGCAGCTATGTGGCGGCCAACGCCTTCCTGGACGCACTGGCACATCGACGCCGCGCCCAGGGCCTCCCCGCCATCTCCCTGGCCTGGGGGCTGTGGGCACAGGGCGCGGGAGTCGGGCTGACCGGCCACCTCACCGACGCCGACCAGCAGCGCATGGTGCGCGGGGGAGTGGCCGGACTGTCGGAGAACGAAGGCGGGGAACTGTTCGACACCGCGCTGCACATGCCCCAGCCGGTGGTGCTCCCCATGAAACTGGACCCAGGCGCACTGCGGGCCGAGGCCGCCACCGGACCGGTGCCACCATTGCTCCGTGGCCTCGTCCGGCAGAGCCGGCGCACCGCGCGCACTGCCGCCGATATGGACGCCTTCACCCAGGGTCTGACCAGGGCCACGTCCGAGGAGCAGGAACAGATCCTGCTCGGCCTGGTCTGCCGGGAAGCCGCTCGGGTACTGGGCCACGCCTCCGCTCACGCCATCGGGCCGGACCTGGCGTTCAACGAAATCGGCTTCGACTCCCTCACAGCGGTGGAACTGCGCAACCGCCTGGCCAACCACACCGGGATACGCCTCCCGGCCACGCTGGTCTTCGACTATCCGACGCCCACCGCCCTGATGCGCCACCTGCGGATGAAACTCTGCCCGGACGCTCCGCCCGCGCAGAGCCACACCGGCAGCGAGGAGGGCCTGCGCCGCGCGCTGGCCAGGACACCGCTGAGCCGCTTCCAGGAGCTGGGCATCCTGGACACCCTCATGACGCTGGTCCGGGAACCGGAAGCGGAGCGGCCGGCGGACGGGCAACGGGTGGAAGAGCAACCGGCGGACGGGCCACCGGCGGACGGGCGGCCGACCGCCACGATCGCCGATATGGACGTCGCCAGTCTGGTGCAACGAGCCATGAACAAGGCCGGGAAGTAATGTCGGTTCGAAATGCGGAGGCCGGGATGACCACTCCCGAAGCGCAGGTCGTCGAAGCGCTGCGTGTCACGCTCATGGAGAACGAGCGGCTCGAGCGGGAGAACGCCGACATACGCCGTGGCTTGTCGGAGCCGATCGCGATCGTGGGGATGGCGTGCCGGTTGCCGGGCGGGGTGACCACGCCGGAGGAGCTGTGGGATCTGGTGGTGTCCGGCGGCGACGCGATTGGTGGGTTTCCGGAGGACCGTGGTTGGGACCTGGAGAACCTCTTCGACCCGGATCCGGATCACCCGGGCACCAGCTATGTCCGCGAGGGTGGCTTTCTCCATGACGCGGGGGAATTCGACGCTGGCTTCTTCGGGATCTCGCCACGTGAGGCGCTGGCGATGGATCCGCAGCAGCGCATCATGCTCGAGACCTCTTGGGAGGCGTTCGAGCGCGCCGGGATCGACCCGACCGCGCTGCGCGGCAAGGACATCGGCGTCTTCACCGGGGTGACGTACCACAGCTACGGCTCGGGAGCACGGGTCCCTGAGGAGCTCGAGGCGGTCATGGGCACGGGCACGTCGGCGAGTGTCCTGTCGGGGCGGGTGTCCTATGCGCTCGGCTTCGAGGGTCCTTCGGTCGCGGTGGACACGGCGTGCTCCTCGTCGCTGGTGGCCTTGCATCTGGCCGTACAGGCGCTGCGGTTGGGCGAGTGCTCGATGGCGCTGGCCGGAGGGGTGACCGTCATGGCCAACCCCGGTATCTTCGTCGGCTTCTCGCGTCAGCGCGGGATGTCCAAGGACGGTCGTTGCAGGGCGTTCGCGGAGGCGGCGGACGGCACTGGCTTCTCCGAGGGCGCGGGCGTGCTGCTGGTCGAGCGGTTGTCGGATGCGGAGCGTCTTGGGCATCGGGTGTTGGCTGTGGTGCGGGGCAGTGCGGTGAATCAGGATGGTGCGTCGAATGGGTTGACGGCGCCGAACGGTCCCTCGCAGCAGCGTGTCATCCGGCAGGCGCTGACAAGTGCCGGGCTGGTGGCGGCGGATGTGGATGCGGTGGAGGCCCATGGGACGGGCACTGCCCTGGGCGACCCCATCGAGGCGCAGGCGCTCTTGGACACGTATGGTCAGGGTCGGCCTGAGGGGTGTCCGTTGTGGTTGGGGTCGTTGAAGTCGAATATTGGTCATGCCCAGGCGGCTGCTGGTGTGGCTGGTGTGATCAAGATGGTGTTGGCGTTGCAGCGTGGGGTGTTGCCTCGGACGTTGCATGTGGATGAGCCGTCGTCGCGGGTGGATTGGTCGGCGGGTGCGGTGGAGCTGCTGGTCGAGGAGCGGGTGTGGCCGGAGGTGGGGCGTCCGCGTCGGGCTGGGGTGTCGGGGTTTGGTGTGAGCGGGACGAATGCGCATGTGATTTTGGAGCAGGCTCCGGAGGTGGCCAGTGAGGCGGCGCCGGTGGTGGAGGCTCCGGGTGGTGTGGTGCCGTTGGTGGTGTCGGGGCGTGGTGGTGCGGGGTTGCGGGGGCAGGCAC
>NZ_JAHLEM010000569.1 GCF_018883605.1 Streptomyces niphimycinicus
TGCGCATGTGATTTTGGAGCAGGCTCCGGAGGTGGCCAGTGAGGCGGCGCCGGTGGTGGAGGCTCCGGGTGGTGTGGTGCCGTTGGTGGTGTCGGGGCGTGGTGGTGCGGGGTTGCGGGGGCAGGCACGGCGGTTGCTGGAGTATGTGCAGGCCCATCCGCATTTGAGTGTGGGGGAGTTGGGTGCGGGGTTGGCTGCTGGTCGGGCTGCGTTGTCGGACCGTGCGGTGGTGGTGGCGGGGGATCGGGTTGAGGGGTTGGCGGGGCTGGCGGCGGTTGCGGAGGGCGGTGGGGCGGGTAGGGCGGATGTTCGGGGCCGGGTGGTGTTTGTTTTTCCTGGTCAGGGGGCGCAGTGGGTGGGTATGGGGGCTGAGTTGTTGGAGTCGTGTGGGGTGTTCGCTGAGGCTTTGGGGGAGTGTGCGGGGGTGTTGGATGCGTTGACGGGGTGGTCGTTGGTGGATGTGGTGCGGGGTGTGGGGGGTGGGGTGTTGTTGGATCGGGTGGATGTGGTGCAGCCGGTGTCGTTTGCGGTGATGGTGTCGTTGGCGCGGGTGTGGCGGTCGTTTGGGGTGGTGCCTGCGGCGGTGGTGGGTCATTCGCAGGGTGAGATTGCGGCGGCGTGTGTGGCGGGTGGGTTGTCGTTGGAGGATGCGGCGCGGGTGGTGGTGTTGCGGAGTCGGGCGATCGGGGCGGGGTTGTCGGGTCGTGGTGGGATGGTGTCGTTGGGTGTGGGGGTGG
>NZ_JAHLEM010000057.1 GCF_018883605.1 Streptomyces niphimycinicus
CCGGCGGGCGCCACCCCCGCCGCGGGAACGGCCGCCCCCGCCGCCTCCGCCGCTCCGCCCGCGGGTGGCCAGGCGCAGTCCGGCCCGGTGAAGGCGGACTTCGTGGACATCCGCAGGGTGCGGCCGAACGTCAAGAACCCCCGTACGCGGGCCAACGCCTCCCGCGGCACCTTCTCATCGCGCTGTGGCCGCAACCAGAACAAGCACTTCAACTCGGACAACGTGATCGTCGCCCCCGGCGTGAGCAACGGCGCCCACCATATGCACGACTACGTCGGCAACCGCGACACCGACGCCTTCTCCACCAACGACGGCCTCGCCGCCGCCGGGACCACCTGCACCAACGGTGACCGCTCCACCCACTACTGGCCGGTGCTGCGACAGCAGGACGGGACGAAGGAGGCCGACGCCGACCAGCCCGGCGGCGGCACCGAGGGCAATGTGGGGCGGATCCTGCGCCCGGAGACCGCGTCCATCAGCTTCCGTGGCAGCGCGGTGGCCAAGGTCGTCGAGATGCCCAAGTTCCTGCGCATCATCACCGGCGACGCCAAGGCGTTCACCAACGGCACGGCCAACGCCAACGCCTCCTGGAGCTGCACCGGATTCGAGAACCGGCAGCTCAAGGACAAGTACCCGCTCTGCCCGAAGGGCAGCAAGGTGGTTCGTACGTTCAAGTTCCAGAGCTGCTGGGACGGCAAGAACGCCGACAGCGCGAACCACCGCACCCATGTGGCCTTCGCGGACGCCAAGGGCGCGTGCGCCAAGGGGTTCAAGGCCATCCCGCAGCTCGTCCAGCGGATCACCTACAAGGTCGCGCCCGGCTCGCTCTTCGCCGTCGACAGCTTCCCCGAGCAGTTGCACAAGCCGGTGACCGACCACGGCGACTTCATCAACGTGATGTCCAACTCGCTGATGAAGAAGGCAGTGAAGTGCATCAACACCGGCCGTAAGTGCGGCTGACCGCCGCCCCTACGGCCGGTGCCCCGGCCGGATGGCCATCCGGCCGGGGCACCACCCGCGGGAAAAGCGGGCCGTGGATCAGCAATGCGATGTGATCAGTCCTGCGGTGTGCCCTTGGGCAACTGACGCCAGGTCACCTTGGTGTGGGACCGGAAGGCCCAGTCGAGCATCTTCTTCGCGTCCGGATACCGCTTGGGAGCGTTGAGGATCACGCCCACGACGGTGCGTCCGTCACGCTTCGCGGCGAAGACGAGACACCTGCCGGGCGCGGTGCCGGTGCCCGTCTTGATGCCGATCGCGCCGCTGTACGAGCCCAGCAGCCGGTTGGTGTTGTTCCAGTAGTACGACCTGGTCCTGCCGTTGGCGGCCGGGGCCTTCTGGATGGTGTCGACCGACTTGACCACCGTGCCGAGGGTGGCGTTGCCCAGCGCGTGCCTGGCCAGCTTGGCCATGTCGCGGGGCGTGGTGTAGTTCTGTCCGCCCTGCGAGATGCCGTCGAAGGTGTCGTAGTGGGATTTGGTCATCCCCAGCGCGGACGCCTTCTTGTTCATCTGCGCGATGAACGACTTGGTGCGCTTGGCGGTGGTGTCACCGGTGCCGAACGTGTCCGCGAGCGCCATGGCCGCGTCACAGCCGGACGGCAGCAGCAGGCCGTACAGCAACTGTTTGACGGTGAGCTTGTCCCCCTTCTTCAGGTCCGCCTTGCTGCCGCCCACGCGGGCGGTGTAGTCGATGTACGACTGCTTGACGGTGACCTTCTTGCCGAGATCGAGCCCCCGGGTGTCGAGCACCACGACGGCCGTCATGAGCTTGGTGGTGCTCGCCATCGGCCGCTTGGTGTCGGCCGCCTTGGCCCAGAGCTGCTTGTTGGTGTTGTTGTCCAGCAGATACGCGCCCTTGGCGCTGACCCCCGACGGGCCGCTCCTGGCCTCGGTGGCCTGGGCCGCGTTCGCCGGTACGGCGACCGTCAAGGCCGCCGCCGAGGCGATGACCGCCGTCCCCAGGCGGCGCATCGCCTTACCCCCACGTCTTTCCATACGCCCTCCGTCTCTCCTACGACATGCCCATGAATATCCGGGCATGCGACGCATGGTCTCACGGCCTCAACCCTGCGCCGCGACCCACTCGTAGGCCCGCTCGGCGTCGAACTCCGGCTGCCCGCCCCGGAAGAGCAGCCCGGCGGAGGCGAACGGCTCACCGTCCGGCGACGGCCCGGCCACATACGGCACGGCGATACAGTCCATCCCGGCCCGCCGCGCCGCCTCCACCCCCGGACCGGCGTCCTCGACCACCACACACCGCCCCGGACCGACGGACAGCAGCCGCGCGGCGGCCAGAAACACATCCGGCTCCGGCTTGCCCCGGCCGACATCCTCCGCGGACACATACACCGGCAGCAGCGCGTCCAGCCCGGTGGCCTTGAGCGCCGTCTCGATCGCCGAACGCGACGAACCGGAGGCGACGGCCAACGGATGCCCGCCGGCCCTCAGCCGCTCCACGAACGCCCGCATCGCGGGAAACGCCTCGGTCGCCGCGGCCAGCTCCAGATAGTGCCGGTTCTTGACGGCGAGCAACTCCTCCACGGGCGCCCCGATGCGATACCGGTCCCGCAGCGTCTCCAGGGTCTCCCGGGTGCCGATCCCGATGAACTGAGCGTGCTCCTCCCACGTGAAGCCGCTGACCCCGTACCGCTCGAGGGTCCGCCGCCCCGCCTCGTAGTAGAGGGGCTCGCTGTCCACGAGAGTGCCGTCCAGATCGAAGATCACGGCGGGCATGGTGTTCATGGGGACAGCATGCCAAGAGTTCGGCCCGGTGCTCGCGGGGGAGCCTCCGGTGCCCGGCGTGGGAGGGAGATGACGGCGTGTTGGTCTAGACCGCTCTGTTACCGTCGGCGCCGAGCGGATAACGGAACCGGAGTCGGCGGAAGGGCAGTGCGGTGGGCGCGAGTGGGAGCGGGCTGCGGGCGTATATCGGGTCGTTCACTTTGGCGGGCGGGGCCGGGATCACCGTCGCGGATGTCGACGACGGGACCGGCGCGCTGCGGATCCGGAACTCCACGGATGCGGTCGTCAACCCGTCCTATCTGGTGCTCGCCCCCGGCGGGCGCGTGCTGTACGCGGTGAGCGAGACCGAGGACGGGGCGGCCGCCGCGCTGGATGTCACACAGGATCCGCCCGCGCTGCTCGGGGAGCCCGTGCCGGTGCGGGGTGCGGGGCCCACCCATCTCGCGCTCGCGGGCGGGCGGCTGCTGACTGCCAACTACGGTTCCGGCAGCGTCAGCGCGCTGGCGGTGCTGGCGGACGGCCGGCTCGGGGAGCCGGTGGCCGTGTCGCGGCACGAGGGCAGTGGACCGGATCCGGAGCGGCAGGAGGGGCCGCATGCCCATGCGGTGGCGCCCGATCCGTCGGGGGGCTGGCTGCTCGCCGTCGACCTGGGGATCGACGCGGTCCAGGTGTACGCGCTGCCCGGGCCGCGTCCGCACCACGAGGTCCGGCTGCGCCCGGGGAGCGGCCCGCGCCATCTCGCGTTCCATCCGCGTGGCGACCGCGTGTACGTCATCAACGAACTCGATCCGACGATCACGGCCTGCCGCTGGGACGCGGCGTCCGGCGTGCTCGAACCGCTGGGCGAGACGCCGCTGGTCCCCGAGGGTACGGATGTCGAGTGCTATCCCGCCGAGGCCGTGGTCTCCGGGGACGGCCGCTTCGTATGGGCCGCCACCCGCGGCCACGACAGCATCGCCACGCTCGCCCTCGACGCACCCGGCGACCGGATGGAGCTGGTCACCACCACGTCCTGTGGCGGCCACTGGCCCCGCGATCTGACGCTCGACCCGTCGGGCCGTCGGCTCTATGTGTCCAATGAGCGCTCGGGCGATGTCACCTGGTTCGACGTCGACCCCTCGACGGGGGTGCCGCGTCGTGGTGGTTCGGTCCCGGCCCCGGCGGCGTCCTGCGTGGTCTTCGGCTGACGTCGCCGGGCGGACAGGGGCCCCTTGGATACGAGCGGGGCGGTGACCTCGACGGTCACCGCCCCCCGCTTTCTCGTGCGTCGCTCCGTCGTGCGTTGTGTCAGCGCATCGCCGGCGACACCTGCTGAAGCGTGATGCCCAGCGCCGCCGCGTACTTCGACAGCACCAGCTTGCCCACGGCCGGGTAGTCGCCCAGCGCCTCGGCCGCCGCGCAGCCCGCCTCCTCGGCGGCCGCCGTGATCAGCTCGGCGGATACCTCCGGGCCGATGAGATACGGCGCGAGGGCGAGCCGGGCGGAGCCTGCCGAGCGCAACTGCTCGGCGACGCGGAGGACGGCCCCGTCCACGTCCAGCGCGGCCGCCATCACCGGCACCGCGAGGCGCGCGGAGAGCAGCATGCCGGTGATGCCACCGGCCTGGGCCGCCTCCTCACCGCCGACCGTGGCCAGGATGATGCCGTCCGCGGCCGTCGCGACCGTGAAGAGACGGGCGCGGTCGGCGCGGGCCAGGCCCGCCTCCGACAGCCGCACGTGCAGGGCCTCGGCGAGCAGCGGATGGGGGCCGAGGACGTCGGTGAGTTCGGCCGCCGAGCCGCTGCTCATCACGGCCTGGCGTATCCGGCGCAACTGTGCGCTGTCCGGGCCCGCGAGCAGCGGGACCACGACGGCCGCGGGACCGTCCGTGGGGACCGTGGGGACGAGCGGGACCTCGTCGACGACCTCGCCCGCGGCCTCGGCCGCGGCGATCGCCTCCGCCGCCTCGTCGGCGAGGGCCTTGGCGGCCTCGGCCGCCTGCCGCAGACGCTCGGGGTTCTCCTGGGCGGCGCGCGTGAGCACGGCCTCGAGCTGCGGGTACTCCTGTCCGTCCCCGTCCAGGAAACCGATCTGAGCGTCGAGCCCCGGCATCTCGGAGCGGGCGATGCTCACCAGGTCCTCGGCAAGGCGCCGGGCACCGTCGCTCGGGGCACCCGGGACGGCCAGCACCAGCGGAGGCGCGCCGAGAGGCGCGGCGGCGGCCTCCGGTCGGCGGTGCCGTCCGGGCTGGCGGGGACGCGGCATTCGTACAGGCAGGCCGGACGCGGGCCCTGTGGGGGAGCTCATGGCGCCGCATGTTAGTCGCTCGATGGGCTCGGCTGTTCGGGAGGGTGGGACTGGGGGCATCTGCCCCATTTTGTCGACTGGTGTTGTGTGGTGATGTGCGCTCAGCGGCCATACTTGCTCGAAGAATCGACCATGTGTCCGGAATTGCCGGTCATGGGATCCCATACTGGGCGCGCATATGGGATACCCATGCTGGAAGCCCTTCGTCGCGGCCGCACGGGGCGGCGCTCAGACGATCGTCGTGCCCGCACTGGGCGGCGCTCAGACGATGCTGAGCAGCGCAGGGTCCCGGGGCAGCCGCAGTCCGTCCGCCGCCAGCGCCGCCGCGACACACAGCGCCCCGTCCAGCGGATCCCCGGCCGCCTCCGTGACCCGGACCCCGGGCAGCCGCGCCGCCAGCTCCTCGCGTACGGGCGTCAGCAGCGGCGCGCCCATGCGGAACAGCCCGCCGGTGAGCGCCACCTCGCTCGGCTCAAGCCGGGGGCAGACCGCCTCCGCGGCCTCGGCGATATGGCGGGCGGCCGCCCGCAGAATCGCCTCCGCGACCGGATCCTCCCCGGCGCACCGGCCCACTTCGGGAGCGAACGAGGCCAGGGCGGCGGGGCGGTCGGGGCGCGGGTACAACTGCCCCGGCAGCTCGGTCGCGGGGCCGAACACGGCCTCCAGACGGGCCAGCAGCGGCTTCGAGCCGCCCGCGCGCCCGTCGTACGCGCGCATGGCCGCCTCCAGGCCCGCCCGGCCGATCCACGCACCGCCGCCGCAGTCGCCCAGCAGATGGCCCCAGCCGTCGGCGCGCCGCCAGCCGCCGGTGGCCCAGCGAGTGTCGCCGCCCGTGGCCGTGGTGCCTGTGGCCGTCGCGTCCGTAGCCGCCGCGTCAGTACCGGATGTGCCGCCCGTGCCGGATGCACCGCCCGTTTCGGATTCGCCATACGTACCGCCCAGCCCGCCGACAAAGCCCTCGGGCACCGCGCCCAGCGCGATCAGGCCCGTCCCCGCCGCGACCACCGCGCCTGGACGCTGTCCCAGCGCTCCGGCGTAGGCGGTCACCGCGTCGGCCGCCAGGGCGAGTCGCCGTACGCCGAAGGCGTCTGCCAGCGCGTCCGGAAGCTTGGCGCGCAGATCGTCGCCGAGTGTGGCCATGCCCGCCGCGCCGACACAGACCGCGCCGAGGCGCCGGGCACCGGCCTCGCGCAGCAGCTCCCGGGCCGCGGGCAGGACCCGCGCCAGCAGGCTCTCCGCGTCGATGCCCCGGTCGCCGACGGTGGCGGGCGTGGCCGAGGACCAGGTCAGTGGCGGGGACCAAGTCGGTGACGAGGACCAGGCCGGTGGCTGCTCCGCGGAGCAGCCGGGGGGATCGGCGCGTGCCACCGCCACCCGTACGCCGGAACCGCCCGAATCGATCCCGAGCACATGCGTCACCGCATCGTCGGGCATGGCATCGTCGGGCACCGTGTCGCCCACCGGCTCAGCCGAATCCGCGCGAGTCCTGCTTGAGCGCGGTGTCCACGGTCAGGGCCGTGGCGATCACCAGGCTCAGCAGCGGATCGGGCAACTGGCGGTGGATTTGCAGCACATAGTTGTCCGCCGTCGTGAACATCGTCTTCGCCAGGCCCTCCCAGGTCTTGGTGATCCGGGCGACCTCGCTGTCCGCGTGGTCGACGATGGCGAAGTTCCAGGCCCGCCAGTTCTCCGCCTTGATGGCGCCGACCTGCTGGCCGTTGACGTGCATACCGAAATTGATCTTGCCGATGACGTTCTGCTGGACGATCTCGCCCACCGGCTGTCCGTCCGGGCGGGTCACCACGACCTTGGACTTGATGAACTTCGCGGGCCGGGTGAGCACCAGATGCGGCTGCCCGTTGGCGTCGCGGATCTCCAGCTTGTGCGTCATGAACTGGTCGAGGCTCGAGACGAACCGCGCGACCTTCTTCAGCGCGCTCTGGCCGACCTGGACCACCGAACCGAGAGTGCGCCCCTGCTGGTCGAAGACGCTGTACTCATTGGTGAGCTCGATCAGCTTGGCCTTCTGGTTCACCACCAGCACCGGTTCGGTGAACAGCGTGCCGCCGCCACCCATCGTGGGCCCCACATGCGCCTGCTGCCGCACCTGGTGCTGGACCCTGGCGGGGTTGGGGTTGGGCGGGGCGGCCTGCGTCGGAACGGCCTGGCCGGGCTGGCCCTGGTGCGTATGCGCGGTCCACTGGGCACCGTCCCACCAGCGCAACTGGTTCGGCGTCCCCTGGGGGTCCGCGTACCACCCCGCAGGGGTGTTCGGATGTGATGTCATGGCGGGCAGACTACCTCTCGCCCACCTGGAACGATGGGGTCAGCGAAGGCGCCAGTCGACGGGTTGGGCCCCCTGCTGTACGAGCAGGTCGTTGGCGCGGCTGAACGGACGTGAGCCGAAGAACCCCCGATCGGCGGACATGGGGGAGGGGTGCGCGGACTCGACCGCCGGAAGGCTGCCGAGCAGCGGCCGTACGTTGCGGGCGTCGCGGCCCCACAGGATGGACACCAGCGGGCGGCCGCGCCCGGCCAGCGCCCGGATGGCCTGTTCGGTGACGTCCTCCCAGCCCTTGCCGCGGTGGGCGGCGGGCCGGCGCGGGGCCGTGGTGAGCGCCTTGTTGAGCAGCAGGACGCCCTGCTGGGTCCAGGGCGTCAGATCGCCGTTGGACGGGCGCGGCAGACCGAGGTCGGTGTGCAGTTCGCGGTAGATGTTCTCCAGGCTGCCGGGAAGCGGCCGGACCTCGGGCGCCACCGAGAAGCTGAGCCCCACCGCGTGTCCGGGCGTCGGATACGGATCCTGACCGACGATCAGCACCTTCACCTCGTCGAAGGGCTGCTGGAAGGCGCGCAGCACATTCGGCCCGGCGGGCAGATAGGTACGGCCTGCCGCGATCTCGGCCCGCAGGAAGTCGCCCATCGCCGCGATGCGTTCCCCGACGGGCTCAAGTGCCTTGGCCCAGCCCGCTTCCACAATTTCATTCAAGGGTCGTGCTGCCACACCGCGTCACTCTAGTGGCTCAGCGGGTGGCCGTGTGCCGCCTCGCGATCACTCTCGGCCGATCACTCCCAGCCGATCACTCTCGGCCGATCCCGCTCACGATCAAGCTCAGCCGATCACGGCGGCCCGGACGCACAGCACATCCGGGAGATGGCGGGCGATCTGCCGCCAGCTCTCGCCCTCGTCGGCGCTCGCGTACACCTCGCCGTTGCGATTGCCGAGGTAGACCCCGGCCGGGTCGGCGTCATCGGTGCGCAGCGCGTCCCTCAGCACCACCCCGTAGTGCAGCTCGTCCGGCATCCCGGCGGAGCGCTCCTCCCAGGTGGCGCCCGCGTCCTCGGTGCGGAAGACCCGGCAGCGGTAGCCCGGGGGGTAGCGGTCCGAGCCGTCGTTGACCGGGAAGACATACGCGACGCCGCCGCGGCGCGGATGGACGGCGATCGCGAAGCCGAAGTCCGCCGGGAGGTCCTTGCCGATCTCGGCCCAGTGCGCCCCGCCGTCGTCGCTGCGGTACACCCCGCCGTGGTTCTGTAGATAGAGCCGGTCGAGGTCGACCGGGTCCCGGGCGACCTTGTGGACGCACTGCCCGAACTCCGGGTACTGATCCGGCAGGAAATCCGCCTTGAGTCCGCTGTTGGACGGTGCCCAGCTCTCCCCGCCGTCCGCGGAGCGGTACACCCCGCCGGAGGACACGGCGACCAGGAGCGCCCGCGGGTCCCTCGGATCGGGGACGACCGTGTGCACGGCCTGCCCGCCGAACCCCTCGCCCCACTCCGGCCGTTGCGGGTGGTCCCACAGGCCGCGGACGAACGCGAAGGTCTCCCCGCCGTCCGCGGAGCGGAAGAGCGCACCCGGCTGGGTGCCCGCGTAGACCACCCCCGGCTCGTCGGGCCCGGCGGGCTGGAGCTGCCACACCCGCTCCAGCGAGGTGTCGGTGCCCTCGGGGAACTTCACCGCGGGCTTGGCGGGCTCGTGCCAACTATCCCCGAGGTCGTCGGAGCGGAAGACCGAGGGGCCCCAGTGCGAGCTGTCCGCTCCGGCCAGCAGTCGGGGGCGGTCGCCCCGGGTGTCGATGCCGACGGAGTACACCGCCTGCATGGGGAAGTGGGGGCCGGTGAAGTCCCAGCCCCCGCGACCGCCGGGGCGGCCGAGGAAGAGGCCCTTGCGGGTGCCGACGGCGAGCAGGACATCGTTCATGACGGCTCACTCCTTGGGGTGCGGGTGCGGGTGTGGGTGCGGGTGCGGGAAGGCGGGTGTGTCCGTCATCACAGAGTCTGCACCCGGCCACCGACAACCGGAGGGAGCGCGTCCGCATTTATTCGAAGGGCTTCGTAATTTGGCGATCGTCGTACTACGATGGTTACCGTACTAATGCGAGGTCCGGCCGGGCCCCGCGAGGAGAAACGGAGACGTTGATGAGTGCCCTCTTCGAGCCCTTCACCCTGCGGTCGCTGACCATCCCCAACCGCCTCTGGATGTCGCCCATGTGCCAGTACAGCGCGGATGGGGACGCGGGCCCCGGGGTGCCGCACGACTGGCACTTCGTCCACTACGGCGCCCGTGCCACCGGTGGCACCGGGCTGATCCTGGTCGAGTCGACGGCCGTCTCCCCCGAGGGCCGCATCACTCCCGGAGACCTCGGCATCTGGAACGACACCCAGGTCGAGGCGTTCCGTAAGCTCGTCGGATTCCTCAAGGGGCAGGGCACCGTCCCGGGCATCCAGCTCGCCCATGCCGGCCGTAAGGCGTCCACCGACGCTCCCTGGAGGGGCGGTGCGCCGCTCGACGCCGACCAGGGAGGCTGGCAGACGCTGGCGCCGAGCCCGATTTCGTTCGACGAGGGCCACCCGGCGCCGGACGAGCTGTCCGTGGAGCGGATCGGCGAGATCACCCGCCAGTTCGCGGACGCCGCCCGGCGCGCGCTCGCGGCCGGTTTCGAGGTGGCCGAGGTCCATGGCGCCCATGGCTACCTCATCGGCGAGTTCCTCTCCCCGCACAGCAACCACCGCACCGACGGCTACGGCGGCTCCTTCGAGAACCGCGTCCGCTTCGCCCTGGAGGTCGTCGACGCGGTCCGCGCGGTCTGGCCGGAGGACCTGCCGCTGTTCTTCCGTATCTCGGCCACCGACTGGCTGGAGGAGAACGGCTGGACCCCGGAGGACACCGTCCGGCTCGCCGCCCTGCTGAAGGACCATGGAGTGGACCTTCTCGACGTCTCCAGCGGTGGCAACGCCGCCGGTGTGCGCATTCCGACGGGGCCGGGCTACCAGGTGCGGTTCGCCGAGCGGGTGCGCCGGGAGACCGGGCTGCCGGTGGCCGCGGTCGGGCTGATCACCGAGGCTGAGCAGGCCGAGAAGATCGTCACCAATGGTGAGGCGGACGCCGTCCTGCTCGGCCGCGAGCTGCTCCGGGACCCCTACTTCGCCCGCCGCGCGGCGGGCGAACTGGGCGGCCAGGTGCGCAACCCGGACCAGTACCACCGCGCGGTCCGGTAGCCCGGACCGCCGCCGTTCCCTCCGGCCCGAAATAGTACGCCGATCGTCAAACTATACTGGAGGTCACGGACCGAGGCGATGAGGAGCAGCCGTGCAGACGCAGACCACGCCGACCGGGCCCCAGCCACAGGCGACGGGGCGCTCGCTGGAGCACCCACGGCGTGAGGCGATCCGCCTCGAGGATGTGCTGCACGCGCTCTCCGACCCGATGCGGATGCGGGTGGTGCGGACGCTCGCCGAGGAGTCCGCCGAGCTGACCTGCTCGGTCATCGACCTGCCGGTCAGCAAGTCCACCACCACCCACCACTTCCGGGTGCTGCGCGAATCCGGGGTGATCCACCAGATCTACCGGGGCACCGCCAAGATGAACGCGCTGCGCCGGGAGGACCTAGAGGCGCTGTTCCCCGGTCTGCTCGACAGCGTCCTCGCCGCCGCGGCTCTCCAGGAGGGGCGCCTCGGCGGCGACCGGGGCTGAAGTCCGCCCGCCCGGCAGGTGGTTGAAGAGCAGATTGAGCGCGATCGCGGTGACGCATCCGGCGCTGATCCCGCTGTCCATCACCGTCTGGAACCAGTTCGGGAACTCCTTGTAGATCCCCGGTACGCCGACCGGCAGCAGCCCCACGGCGACCGACACCGCGACCACGGTGAGGTTGTGGTTGTCCCGGAAATCCACCCCGGCCAGTGTGCGCAGCCCGCTCGCCGCGACCGTACCGAACATCACCAGACCCGCCCCGCCCAGCACCGGGGCCGGGATCGCCGCCACCACCGCGCCCAGCTTCGGGGCCAGCCCGAGCAGCACCAGCATGCCGCCCGCGACCGCCACCACCCAGCGGCTGCGCACCCGGGTCATCCCCACCAGGCCGACGTTCTGCGCGAAGGCGGTGTACGGGAAGGTGTTGAAAACCCCGCCGAGCACGGTCGCGGTGCCGTCCGCGCGCAGTCCGTCCGCCAGCCGCCGCCGGTCGACCGGGCGCCCGGTCATCTCGCCCACCGCGATGAAGTCGCCGGTGGTCTCGGTCATCGTCACCACCGCGACGACCAGCATCGACACCACGGCCGGGGTCTCGAACGTGGGGGAGCCGAAATGGAACGGGGTGGAGACGCCGACCCAGTCGGCATCGCCCACCCCGGAGAAGTCGGTGAAGCCCAGCGGTATCGCGGCCGCCGTTCCGGCCACGATGCCCACCAGCACCGCGACCCGGCTCAGGAAGCCGGGCGCGAAGCGCTGGACGGTCAGGACCACGACCAGCACCCCCGCGGCCAGGCCCAGGTTCTTCGGCGCGCCGAAGTCCGCCGCGCCCTGGCCGCCCGCCGCCCAGTTGCCCGCGACCGGCAGCAGCGACAGGCCGATGATCAGTATCACCGTGCCGGTCACCAGCGGCGGGAAGAACCGCAGCAGCCGCCCGAAGACCGGCGCCAGCAGGATCATCGCCACCCCGGCCACGATCACCGAACCGTAGATCGCGCGCAGCCCGCCGCCCTCGGTGCCGATCAGCACCATCGGGGTGACCGCCGCGAAGGTGCAGCCCTGCATGATCGGCAGCCGGACGCCGAACCGCCACAGCCCCACGCACTGGAGGACCGTGGCGATACCGCACAGCAGCAGATCGGCGTTGATGAGATACGCCAGATCGGCGGGGGACAGCTTCATCGCGCCGCCGACGATCAGCGGCACGGCCACCGCGCCCGCGTACATGGCCAGCACATGCTGAAGTCCGAAGGCGGCGAGCCGGCCGGGCGGCGGCACCTCGTCCACGGGATGGCGTATGGACACGGGAGGGCGTACGGACGTCATGGCGGCTCCTCGCACGGCGACGGGATGGACGGCGGGATGGGCGACGGGTCAGGGTGACGGGTCAGGGTGACGCAACCGTAGAAGGCTTCAACAATCTGTTGATTTCAGGGGCGTTGCCGTCATGTGTCAACCCCTCTGACAGCGCGGACCCGGGGACCGCCGGTGGAGCCCGACCGGCGCCCCGCCCGGTTCACTCCTGCTCGCGCGCCGCGCCCAGCAGCCCCGTCCAGTCCGGAATCTTCACCTTCGTACGCCCCAGCGCCGCCCCGAGCGCCTCCTCGGCCGCCTCGATCCGCAGCCAGCCGGTCCACTCCACAGGCTCCACCCCCGCCTCGCGCAGCGCCCGCAGCGGATCCGCCACCACCGGGCGGGCGGCGAGCGCCTCCGCGTCGGCCAGCAGCGAGGCCACGGTCTCCTTCGCACACGGCCGGTTGGTGCCGATCACCCCGGTGGGCCCGCGCTTGATCCACCCCGCCACGTACTCCCCGGGCGAGGGCCGGCCGCCGCGCAGCACCCGCCCCGCCGCGTTGGGCACCGTGCCGCGCTCCTCGTCGAACGGCAGCCCCGGCAGCGGCACCCCCCGATAGCCCACCGACCGCAGCACCAGCGGTGCCTCGATGTCCTCGAAGACCCCGGTGCCCGCGACCCCGCCGTGCCCGTCCGGCGCGGTCCGCTCGAAGCGCACCGCGCGCACCGCGCCCTCGCCAAGCAGCGCCACCGGCCGCAGGAAGAACCGCAGATGGATCCGGCGCGGGCGGCCCACGGGCGCGCGCCGCGCCCAGTCGCGCAGCACCTCGACATTGCGCCGGTTGACCCCCGGCAGCCCCGACGGGTCCTCGTACCCCGGGTCCAGCGCCAGCTCCTCGGGGTGCACCAGCACCTCGGCGCCGGTCAGTGAGCCGAGCTCACGCAGCTCCTTGGTGGTGAACTTCGCCTGCGACGGCCCGCGCCTGCCGACCATATGGATGTCCGAGACCCGGCTCTGGGACAGTGCGCCGAGGGCGGCGTGCGGCACATCGGTGGGCCGCAACTCCTCCGCCCCGCGGGCCAGGATGCGCGCCACGTCCACCGCGACATTGCCCACCCCGACGACGACGGCGGAGCCCGCCCCGAGCGCGAAGGCGTCGCCGGTCGCGTCGGGATGGGCGCTGTACCAGGAGACGAAGTCGGTCGCGGAGAAGCTGCCCGGCAGCTCCTCGCCCGGAACGCCGAGCCGCCGGTCGGTCGCCGCCCCCACGCAGTAGACCACCGCGTGGTAGAGCTCCAGCAGCCGCTCGGGCACCAGCGGGGGCGGGCCCACATGCACATGGCCGAGAAAGCTGACCCGGGGGTGCTCCAGGACCGCGCGCAGGGTGTGCTGCAACGACTTGATCTTCTCGTGGTCGGGCGCGACACCGTAGCGCACCAGCCCGTACGGACAGGGCAGCCGGTCCAGCACATGCACCGACACCTCCGGGGCAGCCTGCTGCTGGACGAGCGCTTGGGCGGCGTACACCCCGCTCGGCCCGGATCCGACGACCGCGACGCGAAGCACGAAGGAGCCCCTTCCGCAGGATGTCTCCAGCATCCCACCCGGCGGGGCGCCGTGTCCGGTACTACGCGCCGGGGGACCGGCCCGGATGACGCCTCCCGGCCACCGGTCCACGGGCCCGCGACCGCGCCGCGAGCCCGGCTCGACGAGACCGGCGCAACGGCCCGTACGCCCCCGTACGCCCCTCTGCGAGATCCGCCTACGAATATCCGCCTACGACATTTGCAGCATCCGCCGGATCTCGCTGCTCTGCTGCGCGATCACATCGCCCGCCATCTCCTCCACCCGGACGTTGTTCCCCTGGGCCAGCACATCCGTGGCCATGGAGACCGCGCCCCGGTGATGGGCGATCATCAGCTTGAGGAAGAGCGCGTCGAAGTCGGCGCCCCGGGCGTCGCGCAGCCGCTTGAGCTCGGCCGCGGTGGCCATCCCCGGCATTCTCGCGTCATGGCCCTCATGGGCGCTGTCGTCGCCCTTCGGCGCGCCGCCGTTGGTCTTCTGCCAGCCGCGCATCGCCTCGATCTCCGGCTTCTGCCCGGCCGCGATGCGCTCCGCGAGCCGCTTGACCTTCGCCGATTTGGCCCGGTCGGTGGCCAGGTCGGTCATCACCAGGGCCTGCGCATGGTGCTCGATCATCATGCGGACGTAGGAGCGGTCGGCCGTGTTGGGGGAGTCGTCGTCTCCCGCCTTCGCCGCCTCCTCGGCCGACAGCTTCTTCGCCGCCTCGCCGGGCTTGCCCGGCGCGATCACCGCGGGCTTCCCGTCCTTGCCCGCTCCGGCGTCGGCCTTGCCGCCGCTCTCCGTGTCACAGCCGGTCAGGACGAGTGCCAGGGCCGCTGCCACGGCGGTCGCGAGGGATGCGGTGTGGAGCGTCGTACGGCGGTTCAACACCGTGGCCTCCTGGGGCGTTTGGGATCCGCAGACCGTCTTAGCACGTCAGCGGCGCGTCCGGGCCGGACGCGTTGGGAAATTCTCTTTACGAACTTGTTGCTACCTGTTGTGGTGTACATGGATAGAGCGATACTTCCTCCGGTCCGTCAACCGCTCAACTCCGAACGGGGACGGCGACAAAGGGAGGACGCAGTGAAGCCGTGGGAAAGACCTCCGCAGCGGCGCAGATATCTCGGCGCGGCCGCGGCCGCCTTCGGTCTGGTGGCCACCTTGCTGGCCGCGGGCCCGGCGGCCGCGACGCCCGACCCCGGTGACGCCCCGCACAAGGAGCGGGTGACAAAGGGTCAGCAGTCGGAAGCCAGGGCCGCCATCGAGAACGGCGACATCCCCGGGGTGGACCAGGTGGTCCACAGCGACAATGTCAGCCACCTCATCAACATCCCCAAGCAGGGCCTCAAGGGCATCAACACCGACCTGGCCTTCCAGGGCAAGTACGCCTTCGCGGGCAACTACGACGGCTTCGTCATCTACGACATCAGCCGGCCGAAGAGCCCGAAGATCGTGAGCCAGGTGCTCTGCCCGGGCTCGCAGAACGATGTGTCGGTCTCAGGAGACCTGCTCTTCCTCTCCACCGACTCCTCGCGCAGCGACAACTCCTGCACCAGCACCACCCAGCCCGCGACCGAGAAGTCCTCCTGGGAGGGCATGAAGGTCTTCGACATCAGCGACAAGCGGAACCCGCAGTACGTCGCCGCCGTCGAGACCTCCTGCGGTTCGCACACCCACACCCTGGTGCCCGAGCGCAAGGACGTGTACATCTACGTCTCCTCGTACGCGCCCAGCGCCACCTTCCCGGACTGCCAGCCCCCGCATGACGGCATCTCCGTCATCAAGGTGCCCCGTAAGACGCCCGAGAAGGCCGCGGTGATCGACTTTCCCGTGCTCTTCCCGGACGGCGGAAACCCCGGCGGGCCCACCAACCCGGGCGTCTCGCAGACCACCGGCTGCCATGACCTCACCACGTTCCCCAAGCTGAAGCTGGCGGCGGGCGCGTGCATGGGCGACGGTGTCCTGCTCGATATCGCCGACCCCGCGAAGCCGAGGGTCATCGACCGGGTCGAGGACAACGTCAACTTCGCCTTCTGGCACTCGGCGACCTTCAACGAGCGCGGCACCAAGGTCGTGTTCACCGATGAGCTGGGCGGCGGCGTCGCCGCGACCTGCAACACCGAGGTGGGCCAGGACCGCGGCGCCGACGGCATCTACGACATCGTCGGCAAGGGCGACAAGCGCAAGCTCGTCTTCCGCAGCTACTACAAGATCCCGCGCCACCAGGCCGACACCGAGAACTGCGTCGCCCACAACGGCTCGCTGATCCCGGCCAAGGGCCGCGACATCATGGTCCAGGCGTGGTATCAGGGCGGCGTCTCCGTCTGGGACTTCACCGACTCCGACAAGCCCAAGGAGATCGGATACTTCGAGCGCGGGCCGCTCTCCAGCGACTCGCTCATCACCGGCGGCTCCTGGTCCGCGTACTACTACAACGGCTACATCTACTCCAACGACATCGAGAAGGGCTTCGACGTCCTGAAGATCCACGACCGGCGCACCGACAGCGCCGCGTCGGTCCGGCTGGGCGAGCTGAACACGCAGACGCAGCCCGACTACCGCTGAGCGCACGTCCGTTCACTCCAGCGTGCTCATCCGGCTCCCGTCGGGCGGCTCCTCGCCCGGCGGGAGCCCGAGCTCCCAGTCCAGTCCGTAGCGGTGGAACAGCTCCGCCCGCAGCCGCTCGGGCGGCAT
Source organism: Streptomyces niphimycinicus (assembly GCF_018883605.1). Lineage (GTDB taxonomy): Bacteria > Actinomycetota > Actinomycetes > Streptomycetales > Streptomycetaceae > Streptomyces > Streptomyces niphimycinicus. Next base: position 16,550 of record NZ_JAHLEM010000057.1, read on the forward strand.
CGGCGCCCCCGGCAGCAGCACCGCGACCACGGCGCCCATCAGCAGAGCGCGCAGCAGCCGGTAGTCGGTCTCGGGGTCCTCGGAGCCGTACCGGGTGACGGTGTCCCGCAGCAGAGTGGCCAGCCGCTGCTGCTCGGGGCACTGGATGAAGCCCTCGGCCGTGAGGATCCCCGCCATATGCGTGCGCATCAGCCGCGGCCGGTCCCGGGCCAGCCCCAGGATCGCGTCGATCGCCCGCGCCATCAGCTCCCGCCCGGTCTCCGCGCCCTCCGGACGCGGCTCCCGCTCGAGCCCCCGGGCCAGCTCCATATGCATCAGCCGGTGGACGGCCGTTTGCAGCAACTGCCGCTTGCCCGGGAAGTAGTACGAGACCAGGCCGCGGGCCGCTCCGGCCCGGTCGGCGATATCGCCGAGGGTGGTCGCCTCGTAGCCGTGCTCGTCGACCAGCTCGACCGTCGCCTCCAGCAGACGGACCTGGGATCGGCGGCGCAACTCCTCATTGACCGACGGGCTTCGGGGGACCATGCTGTAACTCCTGCGTTGGCTGGCTGTCAGCCAATATACTCAGGCGACGTTCGGTTGTCCGCCGATCCGGCCAGGGCCGCCGCATGTCTCCGCCGGTTCGGGCGACACGGGGGGATCGCCCGAACCGGTGGGTTCGCCCCACGGGATCCCTTTTCGGGCTCCGTTCCGCGGGACCTAGGGGGCCGCGGCGGCGTCCGGCAGCAGTCCGAGAACCGCGCGCAGGGCGTCCGGACGCCGGTCCACCGGGAGATGGTCCACCAGGTGGATCCGGCACCCCAGGGCCGCCGCTCCCGCGTCCGCCCGGCGGTCGTCGCCCACCATCAGCGCATCGCCCGGGGCCACGCCCAGCGCGTCGCAGGCGGCCCGGAACAGCCTTGGGTCCGGCTTCTGGACCCCGTGCTCGTACGACAGCGCATAGGCGTCCACCAGCGGGTCCAGCCCGTGGGCGCGGAAGACCGGGCGCAGATCCCAGCCGATGTTGCTGACCACCGCGATCCGCACCCCGCGCCGGCGCAGCTCGGCCAGCACCCCGGCGGCGTCCGGGTAGGGCCGCCAGGCCGCGGGCTCCATATGGCGGTCATAGAGGGCGTCGTACAGCTCGGGGCGGGGCAGCGGAACCTCGCGGGCCATACCGGTGAAGGCGGCCCGGTGCAGCTCGGTGCTGCGGTCCCGTACGGCCCACACCTCCGCCAGGTGCGGCGGCACCGCGCGCGGCGGGGCACCGCCGGGCAGCGCTCCGGCCTCCTCCAGGCCCCGTGCGTACCGTACGGCCTCCTCGTCCGGGACCGCGGTCCCGCTCCGCTCCAGCACCGTACGGAGCCAGGACTCGGTGGACTCGATTCGGAACAGCGTCCCGGAGAAGTCGAACAACGCGCCCTTGACGGTCACAGTTCACGCTCCCTCGTCTCTGATGTGGCCAACAGTCAGGACTTCCGGCATCGTATGCCGCGGGGCCGGTCCCGGGTTCGGTCCATGGCACACCCCTTTCGGCCGTTTTGCAGGCAGATAAATCCCGGCCAAATCATGGCGCAGAATTTAGGGGAATCATGGGGTGGCGGCCGTTTATGGTCGCGCCGGCGCGGTGATCCTATAGGGGTCAATCCCCGTATCTCCGCGACGAGTCGGGGGCAGGCATTATCTGCTGAGGGGCGAGAAGGTTGCCGGGAATGGTGCGCGACATGACTTTGAGGCAACCGGGGGATGGCCGCAGGTGGGACGCTTGCCGCTCCGGAGCCCGCTGGGACGGGCGTGGAGCGGCGGCCTGCCGGGGCGGCTGCTGGTAAACTACCAGCTTTGCACAGGGTAAGGAATACTGCCGGGTCCATAACCGGTTCAGAGGCTGAGGTGCATTCGCGTCGGCATGCCGCACATCGCATTTGTCCTGCGCGCCCGCACCGGCGGCATCCCGCCCTTTTCGGGGGTGCGAGGACGGGGCCGCCCGCTCAGCCGGGCACGTTCGCACGGGGGCGGAAACCGTGGCTGATCATGGCCGGTGGACGGTTTCGCTCCGGTTGTGACTCTGCTTGTATGAACGTCAAGGACATGGGCTCCCACCGGAGGTGATCCAGATCAGGGAATCAGCCGCCGTCGGCGCAGCGGTTATCTGTCTCGTCAGAGAAGGCTTCCTCCGCAGGGTGGGATGACCGCGGAGATCAACTCATCGCTCAGACGCCCACCCCCACAGCGAGGACTGATGAGTATGGGACTGACAGATTATCAATTAGGGCTTCGCGACGTCCTCGACATGGCAGTACGAGGAAACGGCGGGCTTCTCCAAGTGACCGGGGGACCCGGTGTCGGAAAGACCTCCTTATTGGGCAGTCTGAAGGAACAGGCGGCCGAATCGGGCGCGGTCTGTCTTATGGCCTCGGGATTCGCGGACGACACCGCGATCCCGTTCAATATAGTGGAACAGCTCATCTGGTCGTCCGCGTTCACGGGCGAATTGGATGTCGTGGCGCGCTGGAGGACCGCCGGAGAGCGGTATTCGGAAGCCGAACCCGGCATACTGAGAAGCCTGGTCCGAGAGATATCCGATGTGCTGCACCGTATCGCGGGCGGCAAGCAACTGATCATCGCGGTTGACGATGCCGAGCATGCCGACTACCCCTCCCTCATGTGCCTGCTGCATATCGCCAGGCGTGCCTCCGGCACCCGTACGCTCGTCGTGATGACCTGTGGGCAGAGCCATCAGTTGAGCGCCGGGACTCACGGCTTCCATGAGCTCTACAAGATCAAGATCGATACACTCCCGGAATCCGGGGTCGGACACCTGCTGGAGCGGCACGGCGACGCCGACCTGGCCGACCGGATCCGCGCCTCCTGTCACGCCGTCAGCGGTGGCAACCCACGGCTGGTCAAGGCCCTGCTGCGGGACCATCTCCAGGCCGCTGCGGGCGGGTCGGAGACGGATGTGACCGTCGGCGCGGAGTTCCAGGAGACCTATCGCGGGTGCCTGTTGTCCCATCCGGCGTTGCTCCAGGTGGCACAGGCCCTCGCGGCGCTGGACCGGTACGGCAGCCCGTGGCGGGTGGCCAGTCTGCTCGCCTGCGGCCGGGAACGCGCGACCCGGGCCATCACCGTCATGAACTCCGCGGGACTGCTGGAGGACGAGCGTTTCCGGCACCCCGCGGCGCGATTCATCACGCTGGAGACGCTGTCGGCGGAGGACCGGGCCCGGCTCAGCGCGAAAGCGGCCGAACTTCTGTATGCCGACGGGGCCGATCCGATCGCGGTGGCGGAACTCCTGGTCACCGCCGACAGAACGCCCGACCAAAAGGGCGTCACAGTGCTCTGGCACGCGGCCCAGAAGAATCTCGACCACGGCCGTACGGAGGAGGCGATCGCCGGCCTGCGGCTCGCCGCCCGCGCGGACCTCGGCCGGCGGGAGCACATGGACATTCTCATGGCGCTGGTCGGCGCGTTATGGTCCAGCAATCCGGCGACCGCCGAACCCGAACTGGACCGCCTGATGGCCGCGATACGGGAGGAATTCCCCGCGGACATCCCGGAACAGTATCTGTGCTTCCTGCTCTTCATGGTGCTCTGGTTCGGCCGGTTCAGCGACGGGGAAGAAGCCTTCAAGTGGCTGTCGGGCGGTGGTGGCACCGATAACGCGTCCAGCATGGCCGCTCTGCGGGTGACCCGGCAGTGGGCCGCCTTCCTCAAACCGACCCTGATCCATGACTTCCCCGACCAGGCTTCCTCGGACGGGGAAGTCGACGGACTGTGGGCGGCCAACCTGGAGCACGGTCTTCAGCTCTCCGCCGACGAACTGGGCATGGAGATCGGGCATTTCCAGGATCCCCGGCAGGTAGCCGACTTCTCTCCCGACACCATGCATCTGCTGTCGCCCTCCAACCACTTCTGGTTCGCCTACGCATACGCCTGCCGGATGGTCTGGGCACTGGCCGCGAGAGGAGAAGCGGAAACGGCGGACCGGCTGTGCGGCGCGCTTTTCACCGCGGCCGACAACCTGAACATGAAGACGCCCGGCGCCGTCGCCCTGTCCATGCGTGCCTACATCAGATGCCGCCATGGGGACTTCACCTCGGCCATCGATCTCGCCGGCACCGCGCTGAAGTCCATCCCGCCGCGCGGCTGGGGCGTCGCCATCGGATTGCCGCTCTCCGTTCTGGTGGCGGCCCACACCGCCATCGGCAGACTCGATGAGGCCCAGCGATATCTGCATTACTGGGTGCCGAAGGAAATGTTCGACAGCGTTGTGGGATTGGAGTACCTCCGGGCCCGTGGGCAGTACTGCCTGGCCACCAACCGCCCCTACGCGGCGCTGAACGACTTCATGGTGAGCGGGATGCTGATGGACCAGTGGCCCGTGGACTTCGGCGCCCTGGCGCCCTGGCGCATCGACGTCGCCGAGGCGTATCTGCATGTCCAGGAGCCTGCGGAGGCCAAAAGACTCGCCCTGGAGGAACTCGAGCTGTCGCCCGACCGCCCCTTGAGCACCCGTGGCCGGGCGCTGCGCGTTCTGGCCATGGCCGAAGACCCGGACAAGCGCAGGCTGCTCCTGTATCAGTCCGCCAAGTGTCTGCGCGAGCACGGCGACCGTTTCGAACTCGCCCGTACGCTCGCCGAGCTCAGCCAGGACTTCCTCAGCACCGGGGAAACCCAGCAGGCCCGCGCCACCTGGCATGAGGCGCAGAAGCTGATGGACGAGTGCGGGATCAGCGCCCAGCACGAGAGCCGCCGGGACCTCGTGGTGGACGGCGCCGAGAGCCCCGCGGACGCGCGACTGCCGGAAGCCGCCGGGGATACCGGGGAGCCCGAGGAGTCGGAACCCGCCGCCTCGGCAGAAGGCGCGGAGCAGCCCGTTCTCTCGGAGGCCGAGTGGCGCGTGGCGACCCTGGCCGCGTCGGGGATGTCCAACCGGCAGATCGCCAAGAGCCTCTACATCACGGTCAGCACCGTGGAGCAGCATCTGACCCGCATCTACCGCAAGCTCTCGGTCGGAAATCGGCAGGAGCTTTCGCGTCGACTGTGGCAGCTCATCGGCGCCACCGGATCGTCCTCCTGCTGAGCGTCCTGCCGCCGGGGCACGGCGGGATACCCGCGCCCAAGCCAAGGGGGCATAGGGGAGTGGTTAGGGGAGTGGGGAGCGGGTGCGCGGACCAGACTTGTCCATCCGTAGGGCGGCGCAGTGGTGGCGGCGCAGTGGTGGCGACGAAGCGACTGACGGGACGGACAGGCATGGACGAGATACGCGACTACCCCGAATTGCGGGCTGCTGCATGCCCGTTCTCACCCCCGCCGGGATACGAGGAGCTGCGCGAGCGGTCCGCCGTCACGCGAGTGCGGATGTGGGACGGCAGCACCCCGTTTCTCGTCACCGGCTATCACGAGGCACGGGCCGCGCTCGGCGACAGCAGGTTCAGCGCCGACGGCACACACAAGGCGATGCCCCGCTTTGTGAAGTTCGAGGTGCCGGCCGAGGTGTTCAACCTCGGCAGGATGGACGATCCGGAGCACGCCCGGATCCGCCGCATGCTCACCGCGAACTTCACCATCCGGCGCACCGAGGCGATGCGGCCGATGATCCAGGGCATCGTCGACGGCCTCCTGGACCGGCTGATCGCCCAGGGCCCGCCGGCCGACCTGGTGGCCGACTTCGCCTTTCCCCTCCCGTCCCAGGTGATCGGCGTGATGCTGGGGGTCTCGGACGCCGACTTCGCGGAGTTCCAGCAGGCGTCGCAGGGCGTCATGGACTTCACCGCGTCGGCCGAGGAGATGGGCGCCGCGCTCGGCGTCATGGTGGACTACGTCTCCCGGATGTGCGCGGCCAAGCGCGCCGACCCGGGCGACGACCTCCTCAGCCGGCTCATCGTCGACCAGGAGCCGACGGGCGGGCTCACCCAGCAGCAGGTGGTCGCCACCGCCCTGGTGCTGCTGCTGGCCGGGCACGAGACCACCGCCAACATGATCGCCCTGTCCACCGTCCTGCTGCTGAGCCACCCCGACCAGCTCGCCCGGCTGCGGGCCGATGCCGGGCTGATGGGCAACGCGGTGGACGAACTGCTCCGGTACATCACGATCGTCCAGGAAGGCACCGGACGGGTGGCCGTCGAGGACGTCGAGGTGGGCGGCGTACTCATCCCGGCCGGTGAAGGGGTGATCATCAACCTGCCCAGCGCCAACCGCGACCCCCACTTCGCGGACGCCCACGAACTGGACCTGAGCCGGCCCAACGCCCGCGAGCATGTCGCGTTCGGCTTCGGCGTGCACCAGTGCCTGGGGCAGACCCTCGCCCGGGTCGAGCTCCAGATCGCTCTGGAGACCCTGCTGCGCCGGCTGCCCACGCTGCGCCTGGAGGTCCCGCTCGACGACCTGGCGTTTCTGTACGAGTCGATGAACTTCGGCGTCGCCCGTGTGCCCGTCGCCTGGTGACCGCGGAACGGATGACAGAAGGATGATGAGGGGAACACGATGGTGAAGGTCTCGGTGGATCAGGACAAGTGCTGCGCGGCCGGGCATTGCGCGCTGGCGGCGCCGGAGGTTTTCGACCAGCGGGAGGAGGACGGGACCGTGGTCCTGCTGGATGCGCGGCCGCCGCTCGCACTGCGCGACAGCGTCGCCGAGGCGTCGTTCCTCTGCCCGGCCGCCGCGATCGCGGTCGAGGACTGAAAACGGCTCCGCACCCGATTCGGGCCCCGGCGAGACGGCTTCTCGCCGGGGCCGCGTCAGCGAAGGGAAGGCAGTCTTGACCACGTCGACTTCCACTTCGGCCGCCGGCTCCGCGTCCCCTGCCCGGCAGGTCACCGTCGGGCTGGCCGAACGCTCCTACACCGTTCACATCGGCCACGGTGTGCAGCGGCTGCTGCCACAGGTGGTGGCCGCCCTGGGCGCGCGCAGGGCGGTGGTGGTCACCGCGCGGCCCGCCGGGCAGACCCCCGACCCGGGAGTGCCCTCGCTCGTCGTGCCCGCCCGCGACGGGGAGGAGGCCAAGGACCTGGCCGCCGTGACGGACCTGTGCCGCCGGTTCGTCGGATTCGGACTGACCCGCTCGGATGTGGTGGTGTCCTGTGGCGGCGGCACCACGACCGACACGGTGGGCCTGGCCGCCGCCCTCTACCACCGGGGCACCCCGGTCGTACATGTGCCGACCTCGCTGCTCGCCCAGGTGGACGCGAGCGTCGGCGGGAAGACCGCGGTGAACCTGCCCGAGGGCAAGAACCTGGTCGGCGCCTACTGGCAGCCCGCGGCCGTGCTCTGCGACCTCGAGCATCTGAAAACCCTGCCCGACCGGGAATGGCGCAATGGCCTCGGTGAGATCGCCCGCTGCCACTTCATCGGCGCGCCCGACCTCGACGGGCTGCCGCTGCTCGACCAGATCTCGGCCAGTGTGACGCTCAAGGCGGGCATCGTCGCCGCGGACGAACGCGACTGTGGCCCGCGCCACCTCCTCAACTACGGACACACCTTGGGGCATGCGCTGGAACGTGCCACCGGGTTCGCACTGCGCCACGGCGAGGGCGTGGCCATCGGCACGGTCTTCGCCGGCCGGCTCGCCGGCGCGCTGGGGCGCATCGGCCCGGAGCGGGTCGCCGAGCACCATGACGTCGTATCCCGCTACGGCCTGCCGACCGGGCTGCCGCCGGATGTCTCGGTGTCCGAGCTGGTGGAGCTGATGCGCCTGGACAAGAAGGCCACCGATGGGCTGACGTTCGTCCTGGACGGCCCCGAGGGACCCGGACTGGTGCGCGGGATCCCCGAGGACACCGTCAGTACCACCCTCGCGGCGATGCCCCGCGCGCCCGCATGGTGATGCCGCACGGTATCCGGACCACCGAGACCTTTCTCCACATGCGTTTTAGGGGCGCACGGACTCGATAGGGGGTTGACCGTGCGGCGCCCGCCACCGATAACTGAACAGCCCGATGACGAGAACGAGATGTGCTGGGGCCGGTTAGGGGGCGGAGCTTCCGGTAGGGGTTGAGGCAGGCAGGGGCGTGCTGATGGAATCGTGTCCCGATCAACAATTTGGTCTGACTCAAGGGCCGCGAGTCCGCATTCCGTCGACCTCGATCGGGGACCATCACCATGCCCTACAGCTATGCCATGCCGGTGAATACCGAGCGGAATTCCCGTCCGCTGGGCGGGGTATTGAATACCGCGGTGCACCTCGGACATCAATTCGGTGACTCTTTGGTGCGGCCCGGGCAGGCTCTTCTCGTGGACGGACCGCTGGCATGCGGGAAGACGACCCTGCTCCGGTCGTTCGCCGAACGGGCCTCGGAATCCGGCTATCTCACCATCACCGCCACATGCTCCCCCAGTGAGCGGGACCTTCCCTTCGGTGTCGTCTCGCAATTGGCCCGTGGCGCCTGGAAGTCACCGGGCGGGCCCCCCGAGGTACCGGGGCTGCCGGACATCCTCCGCGGGGCCGGCGATCCGGTGGACCAGGCCGGGATCGCCCGGCTGTGCCACCGGCTGTGCACCTCGCTGATCGACCACGCGGAAGACACACCACTGCTCCTGGCCGTGGACGATGTCCGGCACAGCGACCCGGCCTCCGCACACTTCCTTCTGCAACTGGTGCGGCGCCTGGACTCGGCACGCATCGCGGCCGTATTCACCGACGACCTGAGCCTGCCCTCGTCCCTGCCGCTCCGCTACGAACTGCTGCGCGCCCAGCACCTGCGCCGCATCGGCCTGGGCCCCCTTTCCCCGGGCCAGGTGGCCGAAGTGGTCGTGGCGGAGCTGGGGGAGGCCGCGCGCCGCCACGTCGGCGACATCCGCGCCGCCACCGGTGGCAACCGGCTGCTGCTGCACACCTTGCTCTCCGACTACCGTGAGCACGGCGAGGCCCGCCAGACCGGCTACGGCCAGTCCTTCCTGAGCTGTCTGCACCGCAATGAGCCGATCTTCCTGGACGTGGTGCGCGCGCTGGCCGTGGTGGACTCCGCCCTGCCCGCCGCCGACCTCGCCTGGCTGACCGGACACGAACCCGAGCCCATCAGCCAGGTGCTCGCGGCGCTGACCGGCGCCGGGCTGATGGACGAGGGCGCGTTCCGGCAGGAGACGGCCCGGCTGAGCGTGCTCAACGACATGCCCGCGCAGGCCCGCAGGACCCTGCATCAGCGAGCCGCGCGGCTGCTGCACGACCAGGGCAGGCCCGCCACCACCATCGCCCGTCACCTGGTGCGGGCCGGGCAGATCCCCGACTCGTGGTCGGCCGAGGTGCTTCTGGAAGTGGCCGAGCAGGTGGCGGTGGGCGAAGAGGCGTCCATCGCCGTCGACTTGCTGGAGCAGTCCTTCGAGCAATGCCCGCACGAGGAGCGCCGCGCCGCCCTGCGGGCGAAGCTCGCCGAGGCGGAGTGGAAGATCAATCCGTCCACCGCCACGCGGCACCACGCACCGCTGTACGGCGCCGTCCGGGCCGGCCGGCTCGGCCTCCCCGACAGCGTCACCCTGCTCATGCAACTCCTGTGGAAGGGGGGACTGAGCGAGGTGGAGGGGCTGCTCGCCCATCTGCGCGCGGACCCCGCGGCCACCGACCAGCTCCATGCCATCGAGGCGGCACTCACCTGCACCTATCCCTGGCTGGCCGAGCGGCGGGCGGCACCGCCACACCACGGTGGCGCCGCGGCGACACGGGCGGCGGTGTGGCCCCGGGCCGGTACGGTCCTGGCCGATGTGCTCACCGGAGGGCAGAGCCATGACACCGTCCGGCGGGCCGAGGAGGTGCTGCGCGAACTCCAGCTCGGACACGACCCGGCATGCCATGAGCAGGCGGGACTGTTCGCCCTGCTCGCCCTGGTCTACGGCGGCCGGAACGACCTGGCGTCCGCCTGGTGCGAGGGTGCGCTCGGCGAGACCGGTGGCGGACCGCACGTCCCGATGCGGCAGGCGGTGCTGTCGGCCGCCAGGTCGGAGATCGCACTGCGCCGCGGTGACCTCGCCGAGGCCGCGGAGCGGTCCCGCGCCGCCCTCACCCACGCCTCCCCCGGCGCCTGGGGTGTCGCCATCGGGCTGCCGCTCGGCGCCCTCATCCTGGCGTGTACGCGGATGGGGCGGCACGAGGAGGCGGGGTTCCACGTCGCGCAGACCGTGCCCAACGCCATGTTCAAAAGCTCCTACGGACTGCACTACCTGTACGCGCGCGGCCACTACTTCCTGGCGGCGGGCCGCCACCAGGCCGCGCTCGCGGACTTCCTGCTCTGCGGCGAACTGCTCACCGACTGGGGGCTGAGCAGCGGCTGCGACCCGGTGCCGTGGCGGATCGGGGCGGCGGAGGCATGGCTGGCGCAGGGCAACCACGACCAGGCCCGAATCCTGGTGTACCAGCAGCTCAGCCGTCCGCACACGGACGGCGCCCGGGCCCGCGGACAGTCGTTACGCCTTCTGGCGGCCACCAGTTCGGCCAAGCGGCGGCCGCAGTTGCTGGGCGAGGCGGTGGGCCTGTTCACCGAGCAGGAGGACAAGTACGAGCTGGCCCGCACGCTATGGGACCTCAGCCAGGCGTACCACGCGCTCGGCGAGAAGAAGCAGGCCCGCCGGACCATGCGCCGGGCCTGGCATGTGGCGAAGATGTGCGACGCGGCGTCGCTGTACGAGGAGTGGCTGCCGGCCGACGACCAGGGCCATGCCACCGGGCCGACGCCGAAGTCGGACACCGCGATCGAGCGGCTGACACACTCCGAACGGCGGGTCGCGTCGCTGGCCGCCATGGGCTACACCAACCGGGAGATCGCCGGGAAGCTGTACGTCACGGCCAGCACGGTGGAGCAGCATCTGACCCGGGTGTTCCGCAAGCTGGACATCAAGCACCGGGAGCAACTGCCGACCGAACTGTACGCCGACCGGATGGAGTTGGCGTGACCGCGGCGTCGCGCGCCTGACCGCGGAGCCGCGCGGACGGCCATGTCCCGGCAGAGCCCCGGAACATGGCCGTCGGACGTTCGGACCCCAGCCACCTGGTCAGCGTTTGACCGCGAGCGTGATGCCATCACCCACGGTGAGCATGCTGATCTCGACGCGTCCGTCCTCCCGGAGCAGCTTGTTCACCTCGCGCAGGGCGGCGGTGTCGGCGTCCTGCGCGGCGGGGTCGGTCACCCGGCCGAAGAAGAGGGTGTTGTCCAGGACGATGAGCCCGCCGCGCCGGAGCAGCGCCAGCGACTCCTCGTAATAGTGCGCGTATCCGGCCTTGTCCGCGTCGATGAAGACCAGGTCGAACTCCCGGCCCTCCCGCCGCAGTCCGGCCAGTGTCTCCTTGGCGTCACCGATGCGCACGTCGATGCGGTCCGCCACCTCGGCGCGCTCCCAGAACGGGCGGCCGAGCCCCGGCCACTTCGCCGTGATATCGCAGGTCACCAGCGTGCCGCCGGCCGGCAGGGCCCGCGCCATGCACAGCGTGCTGTAACCGGTGAAGGTGCCGATCTCCAACACCGAACGGGCGCCGACGAGCCGCACCAGCAGCCCGAGAAGCTGGCCCTCCTCGGGCATCACCTGCATGGCCTGGGCGGCGGGCAGACCCGCGGTCTCCGCCCGCAGCCCGGCCAGGATCTCGTCATCGCGCAGGGACAGTTCCCGGACATATCCGAGAATTTCTTCGGTCACATCGACTTGCTGAGCCATCGGATTTCCGCACCCCGCAAAGCTGAAAAGGGAAGGACCAGGGAAAGGCAATGCGGCCCATGCTAAGAATCCGTCGACACGCCGCGCAATGGCGTCTTCCGGAATGCTGGAACTCATATTCCGGCTGAGGGGGGTATAGGGGGGATCCTTAGGGGATTTGGGTGACCGCCCGGACAATACCGTGAACGCGGAAGCGCGTGTCATGGTCGGCACGTTGTTCACAAACGCGCTGCGGAGGCGATTGATGAGCGGAGATGCGGAAGCGCCGCGGCTCACGGTGCTGGGCGCAGGAACGATGGGACTGGGAATCACCTCTCTCGCCGTCGGGCACGGAATCCCGGTGACGGTCGTCGAGGTGGACGAGGCCAAGGCCGGCCGAACCCGGGCCGCGGTCACCGAACGGCTCCGCATGGCGCAGCTCATGGGAGCCCTGCCGGCCGGCCGCCCGCAGGGCGAGCTGACGGTCACCGCGTCCCTGGCCGACGGCCGGAACGCCACCGCCGTGGTGGAGGCCGTGACCGAGGACACCCCCACCAAGGCCAAGGTGCTCGAAGCGGTCGCCGGGCTCACCGGAGCGCGGGTGCCGCTGATCTCGAACACCTCCTCCATCCCGATCGACGAACTGGCCGGTCATATCGCCGATCCGGCACGGCTGGTGGGCACCCACTTCATGAACCCGCCCTATCTGATCCCCACGGTGGAGGTGATCCGCGGCCCCCGGACCGGGGAAGCGGTGATGACCGCCGTGACGGATCTGCTGCGTGCGCTGGAGCGCAAGCCGGTCGTCGTCGGCGACGGGCCGGGGTTCGTCACCAGCCGGGTGCTGCACCCGATGATCAACGACGCGATCCGGGTGGTGCAGGAGGGCACGGCCACGGTGGAGGCCGTGGACGTCCTCATGCGGGACTGCCTGGGCCACCGCACCGGGCCGCTGCGCACCGCGGACCTGATCGGCCTGGACAACCTCGCCGACTCGCTGCGCGTGCTGCACGAGCGCACCGGCGACTCCCGGTGCGCGCCGAGCGAACTGCTGCTGAAGAAGGTCCGCGACGGCCACCTGGGCCGCAAGTCGGGCCGCGGGTTCTACGCATACGGGAAGGAACTGGCGTGACCATCTCATCCGAGCCGGGCAGCCACACCGCCGAGACGGTGGCGCAGGAGGTGCAGCAGTTCCTCGAACGGCGCACCAAGCAGACCTGGGACCCGGACACCGACCTGTTCAGCTCCGGCGCCGTGTCCTCGATGTTCGCCATGGAGCTGGTCGTACACCTGGAGTCGACCTTCGACGTGGTGATCACCGGCCCCGACCTGGCGCTGGACAACTTCCGCACGGTCAACGCGATGACCGCGATGGTCCTGCGGCTGCGCGGGGCACAGCCGTGACCGACGCCGCCACCAGCCATACGGAGCTGGTCAGCGGGTTGATCGGGGACCGGGCGGACGCCTGGGACCTGGCCGGGGAGCTGCCCCGCGACCTCCTGGTCGAACTCGGCGCCTCCGGTGTGCTGTGCGCGCAGGTCGGCGCCGAGCACGGCGGCGCCGGACTGGACAGCCGTGCGGGCGGGGAGCTCACCGCGGCGGTCGGCGCCCGGTGCAGCTCGCTGCGCAGCGTGATGACATCCCAGGGCATGGCGGCGTGGACCGTACGGCGGCTGGGCGGCGCGGAACAGTGGTCCACCTTTCTGCCCCGGCTGACCTCCGGTGAGCTGGCGGCGGTCGGATTCAGCGAGCCCGGGGCGGGCAGCGACCTGGCCGCGATGGAGACCGAGATCGCCGACGACGGCACACACGTGGTCGTCACCGGGCGCAAGGTGTGGATCACCGCCGCCCACTACGCCGATCTGCTCGTGGTGTTCGGGAAATACCGTGGCGGCGCCGCGGCCGTGGTCGTGCCCGCCCAGGCCCCCGGAGTCAGCGTCACGCGGGTGCCGGACCCGCTGGGCTGCCGCGCCGCCGGACACGCGGACATCACCCTGGACGCCGTCCGGGTGCCCACCGGCCATGTACTCGGTGGCACCGGACTGCCGCTGCCCCTGGCGACCACCGCGGCCCTCACCTACGGGCGCATGTCCGTGGCCTGGGGGTGCGTCGGCATCCTGCGCGCCTGCCTGGACGCCGCCGCCACGCACACCGCCACCCGGGAACAGTCCGGCCGCAAACTCGCCGAGCACCAGTTGGTGGCCCGGCACCTGGCCGAGCTGTACGTCGCGGAACGGCACGCCACCCGGGCCTGCGAACACGCCAGCGCCTCCTGGGACACCGGCTCGCCCGAGATGGCGGTCCACGCGGTGCACGCGAAGTACGTCGCGTCCCGCGAGGCGGCCGAGGGCGCGGCACGCGCCGTACAGCTCCTGGCGTCGGCCGCCGCATCCGACGGCCATGTGGTGGCCCGGGCGTACCGCGACGCGAAGCTGATGGAAGTCATCGAGGGCACCAGCGAGATCTGCCAGCTCGTCCTCGCCCAGCACATGCGGAAGAAGGTGCAAGCATGACGGAGGGGAAGCCCGTGAGCGAGCCGCCGACGGCCGTCAAATGTCTCGTCTGGGACCTGGACAACACACTGTGGTGCGGCACCCTGCTCGAAGACGGCGAGGTGCTGCCCTTCGAGTGGGTGCGCGATGTCATCACCACCCTCGACGAACGCGGCATTCTCCAGTCCATCGCCAGCAAGAACGACCACGACCACGCCTGGGAGCGCCTGGAGGCCCTCGGCCTCGCCGAGTACTTCGTACTGCCGCATATCGGCTGGGGCCCCAAGTCCGCATCCGTACGCGCCATCGCGGACCGGCTGAACTTCGCCGACCGCGCCATGGCGTTCGTCGACGACCAGCCCGCCGAACGGGCCGAGGTCGCCTACCGGCTCCCCGAGGTGCGCTGCTACCCGGCCGAGGACCTGGCCGGGCTCACCGGGCTGCCCGAGTTCAGCCCCGCCGTGGTCACCGTGGACTCCCGGCAGCGCCGGAACATGTACCAGTCCGGATTCCGCCGTGACGCCGAGCGGGCCGAGTTCAGCGGCCCCGACGAGGACTTCCTGCGCACGCTCGACATACGGATGGGCATCTCCCGCGCCACGGACCGGGAGCTGTCCCGGGTCGAGGAACTGACCCTGCGCACCAGCCAGATGAACGCCACCGGCGTCCACTACCCCGACTCCGTACTGCGCGGACTGCTCACCGACCCCGCGCACGAGGTGCTGGTCATCACGATGGCCGACCGGTTCGGCCCGCACGGCGCCGTCGGCATCGTGCTGCTGGAACGGCACCCCGCGGTGTGGCATCTGAAACTGCTCGCCACCTCCTGCCGGGTGGTGTCCTTCGGCGCCGGGTCCACCCTGCTGAACTGGCTGGCCGACCAGGCGGCACAGGCCGGGGTGCACCTGGCCGCCGACTTCCGGCGCACCGATCGCAACCGGATGATGGAGGTCGCCTACCGCTTCGCCGGGTTCGCCGACACCACCTGCGCCTGCACCGCCGCCCTCGCGGTCCCCGACGAGGAGGGGGTCGAACGCCTCCACCTCACCCCCGCGTTCCAGCCGGCCCCGACGACGCCGCGGCTGACGGCGCCCGAGCTGGCCGACCCGGCGCTGCCGCGCTCCCGGTGACCGGCGGGCGTCTTCCGCCCCGCATCCTCGCGTTCGCCTCCGACTGGTTTGGGTGATCACTGTGCTTGTGCTCGGGCTCAACGGCAACTTCTCCGCCGCGGACACCGATGTGGTGCCGCAGCTCGGCGAGGTGTTCTTTCACGACTCGGCGGCTTCCTTGATCCGCGACGGCGAACTCGTGGCCGCCGTGGAGGAGGAGCGGCTCAACCGGATCAAGAAGACAACCAAATTTCCCCTCAACGCGGTCCGTGAGTGCCTGGCCCTGGCCGGTGCGCGGCCCGAGGACGTCGACGCGGTGGGCTACTACTTCCCCGAGAACCACATCGACACCGTCCTCAACCACCTCTACACCGAATATCCGCGGGCCCCCCTGCGCTACTCCCGGGAGCTGATCCGGCAGCGGCTGAAGGAGGGCCTGGGCTGGGACCTGCCGGACGAGAAGCTGGTGTACGTGCCGCACCACGAGGCGCACGCGTACTCCTCGTATCTGCACTCCGGCATGGATTCCGCGCTGGTCCTGGTGCTGGACGGCCGCGGCGAACTGCACTCCGGCACCGTCTACCGCGCCGAGGGCACACACCTGGAGAAGCTGGCCGACTACCCGGTGCCCAAGTCGCTCGGCGGGCTCTATCTGAACGCCACCTATCTGCTCGGCTACGGCTTCGGCGACGAGTACAAGGTGATGGGCCTGGCCCCCTGGGGCAACCCCGAGACCTACCGCGACACCTTCGCCAAGCTCTACACCCTCCAGGACAACGGCGAGTACGAGCTGCACGGCAACATCATGGTGCCGAACCTGGTCAGCCCGCTCTTCTACGCCGAAGGCTTCCGGCCGCGCCGCAAGGGCGAACCGTTCACCCAAGCCCACCGCGACTTCGCCGCCGCGCTCCAGGAGACGGTCGAGAAGATCGTGCTGCACATCCTCGAATACTGGGCGAAGACCAGCGGCCAGTCCCGCCTGTGCTTCGGCGGCGGCGTCGCCCACAACTCCAGCCTCAACGGGCTGATCCTCAAGTCCGGGCTCTTCGACGAGGTGTTCGTGCACCCCGCCTCGCACGACGCGGGCGCGGGCGAGGGCGCCGCCTACGCCGCCGCGGCCAGCCTCGGCACGCTCGAGCGGCCGAGGAAACGGCTGCTCAGCGCGAGCCTCGGCCCGGCAATGGGCGGCCGGGAGCAGATCAGGGCCCGGCTGGCAGACTGGGCGCCGCTGATCGATGTGGAGTTCCCGGAGGACGCCGTGGAGACCGCGGCCGGACTCCTCGCCGAGGGACAGGTGCTCGGCTGGGCGTACGGGCGCTCCGAGTTCGGCCCACGCGCCCTGGGCCACCGCAGCATCGTCGCGGACGCCCGCCCCGAGGAGAACCGAACCCGCATCAACGCGATGGTGAAGAAGCGCGAGGGCTTCCGGCCGTTCGCCCCGGTGGTCACCGCCGAAGCCGCCCGCGACTACTTCGACCTCTCCGGCGCCGACGGCAACCACGAATTCATGTCCTTCGTGGTGCCGGTGCTGCCGGAGCGGCGCACGGAACTCGGCGCGGTCACCCACGTGGACGGCACCGCCCGGGTGCAGGTCGTCTCCGCCGAATCGGGCGAGCGGTTCCACCGCCTGGTGCGGCGGTTCGGCGAACTGACCGGCACCCCCGTGCTCCTCAACACCTCCTTCAACAACAACGCCGAACCCATCGTGCAGAGCCTCGACGACGTGGTCACCAGCTTCCTGACCACCGACCTGGACGTCCTGGTGGTGGAGGACTGCCTGGTACGCGGCAAACCCGCGCCCGACCTGGGCGTTCTGGTGCCGCGGTTCCGGCCGGTGACCCGGCTGGTCGAGCGCAGGACGGCCGGTCCGGACGCCTCGGCGGGAGCCAGGACCCACGAGATCCACCTCGACTACGACGGCGGCCCGTCCGCGAAGGTCTCGCCCGAGCTGTACGAACTGCTCGGCGCGGTCGACGGCACCACCACCCTCGGGGATCTGGCCAAGACCGTCGGCGGACTCTCGGAGGCACTGGCCACCGAGGTGTTCGCCCTGTGGGAGCAGCGCTTCCTCACCCTGGCCCCGGCCGGGGACCTCCCGACGGGCCACGGGCCCGCGGACGACGGTGCGCGGGGGCGCTGACCCGATGGCGGCGGACCCGAGGACGGCTGATTCGAGGGTGGCTGATCCGATGGTGACGGACCCGATGGCGGCGGACCCGGTCGGCGAAGTGCACCGGAAGATCACCCGGCTGCTGACGGAGCTGGGCCGGGCCGGCGGGCGGCCGGACGCCCTCGTGGAGGCGTGCGTCGCCTGCCTGGAGGCGGCACAGTCCACCTCGGCCGCCGCCACCGGACAGCAACAGCCGGACACCGCCGCCCAGGAGGCGCTGCACGCGGTCAACGCGGCGGCGCT
Source organism: Streptomyces niphimycinicus (assembly GCF_018883605.1). Lineage (GTDB taxonomy): Bacteria > Actinomycetota > Actinomycetes > Streptomycetales > Streptomycetaceae > Streptomyces > Streptomyces niphimycinicus. Next base: position 34,159 of record NZ_JAHLEM010000057.1, read on the forward strand.
GGCCGTCAGGTACGCCCTGATCAAGGCGGGCGACGAGCGCCGCCGCGCGGCCCGGGCCGGGGAGAGCGTCACCTCGGACACGTAACGAGCAACGGCCGCCGGGCCGTAGAACCCGTCAGTGAAACTGGTCCCTTCCCTCAACGAAAGCGAGGGAAGGGACCAGCCATGTTGCACGGCGTACGGCGTACGGCGTACGGCTGCGGCCTGGCTGAGGAGAGCGAGGGAGCCCCCTACGGCAGCGTCCCCGGCCGCCACGGCGGCCGGGGACGTCGTTGTCTGTCTCAGGAGGCGTCCTCAGGAGGCGTCCTCAGGAGGCGTCTTTCGGCGCGAGCTGTTCCTGGAGGTGCTCGGCGGCCATCGCCGGGGTGGGGTGGTCGAACAGCAACGCCGCCGGGAGCTGGAGGCCCGTGGCCGCGTTGAGCCGGTTGCGCAGTTCCACCGCGGTCAGAGAGTCGAACCCGATCTCGAAGAGCGGATCGTCCGGCCCCACCGCGTCCGAAGTGGCGTGTCCGAGCACGGCCGCCGCTTCGGCGCGGACGAATGCGGTGAGGTGCTGGAGCCGCTGGGCCGGATCGAGGGCGGCGAGTTGCTCGGAGAGGGGCGGGGCGGTGGCGGTCCGGGGGGTGGTGTGGGCGGTGGGGCGGTGGTGGCTTTGCGCCAGGGTGCGCAGCAGGGGCGGGAGGGTGTGGGAGGCGGCGCTGTTCCGGAGGGCGGTGCGATCGAGCTTGAGGGGGATCAGGTGGGGCTGGTGGGTGGTGAGCGCGGTGTCGAGGAGGCGCATGCCGTCGGCGTCGGTCAGGGGAATGACACCGCTGTGGCGAGTGCGCTGCTGATGGGTGGTGGACATCCCGGCGGTGAGGGCGCTGGTGGTTTCCCACAGGCCCCAGGCGAGTGAGGTGGCGGGGAGCCCGGCGGCGTGGCGCTGCTGGGCGAGCGCGTCGGCGTAGGTGTTGGCGGCGGCGTAGTTGGCCTGGCCGGGGGTGCCGAGCGCGCCGGTGGCGGAGGAGTAGATGACGAAGGCCGCGAGGTCATGGTCGCGGGTGAGGTCGTGGAGATGGGTGATGGCGTCGACCTTGGGACGGAAGACGGTGCCCAGGCGTTCCGGGGTGAGATCGGTGAGCAGGGCGTCGTCGAGGGCGCCGGCGGTGTGGATGACGGCGGTCAGCGGCTGGTCTGCGGGGATGTCGGCGAGGACGGTGGCGAGCTGGTCGCGGTCGGCGGCATCGCAGGCGGCGATGCGGATACGGGCACCGAGCCGGGTCAGCTCCGCGCTCAGCCGGTCCGCGCCGGGGGCGTCCGTACCCTGGCGGCTGACCAGAAGGAGGTTGCGTGCCTTGTGATGGGTGATGAGGTGGCGGGCGGTGAGGGCGCCGAGGGTGCCGGTGCCGCCGGTGATGAGGACGGTTCCCTCGGGGGCGAGGGTGAGGGGTTCGGGCGTTGGGGTGGCCGCGGGGGCCAGGTGGGGGGTGTAGGCGGTGGCGTCGCGGAGGGCGAGTTGGGGTTGATCGGTGGCGGTGAGGGCTGTCGGCAGGGTGTGGTGGGAGTGCTCGTCGATGTCGATGAGCTGGATCCGGCCGGGGTGTTCGGACTGGGCCGAGCGGACCAGGCCCCAGACCGCGGCGGCGGCCGGATCCGTGACCTCGGCGGTGTCGTGGACCGCCATGGCGCCGCGGGTCAGGATCACCAGCCGGGTGCCCGCCAGCTCGGGCCGGTCCACCCATTGCCGCAGCAGATCGAGGACTCGGGCACAGAGCGCGTGGGCGCGGTCGATGGGCGGCCCGGTGTTCTCGGGAGCCCATGCGGACACGTCGGCGACGAGTGCCGCGGGCCGTTCCCCGGCCGCCGCCACGACCTGGGAAACATCGGCATAGTGCGGCGGGGAATCCGGCAGTCGGCTCTCTCCGACCGGCTTCCCGAGCGTTGCCCACTGTGCTTCCGTCGTGCCGTCGAGCCCGCATTCGGCCCATTCGACCGCCCACAGGCCATTGCCGCCTGGGGCGGCGGAGAGGGCCCGCAACTGCTCGGGCGTGGTCTCCCGGAGCTGGAGCGAGCCGATGGTGGCGACCGGCAGTCCGTGCGGATCGGTGATCTGCACACACAGCCCGTCCGCGCCGGACGCCGTCGCCCGCACCCGTACGGCGGTGGCGCCCACGGCATGGAGCCGCACGTCGGTCCAGGCGAACGGCAGCATCGTGGGCCGGTCGCCGCCGGACTCGAAGCAGAAGTTCCCGGCGTGCAGAGTGGCGTCCAGCAACGCCGGATGGATGCCGAACCGTCCGGCGACCGCGGTCTGGTCCTCCGGCACGGCCACCTCGGCGAACACCTCGTCGTCCCGCTTCCACACCGCGCTCAGGCCCCGGAACGCCGGGCCGTACTCGTACCCCGCCTCGGCCAGTTGCTCGTAGAACCCCTCGAGGGCGACGGGTTCGGCCCCCTCGGGCGGCCACGGATGCGCTGTCGTGGCCGCCGCGGTGGCGGTTCCCCCGGTCAGCAGCGTGCCGGTGGCGTGCTCGGTCCACTGCCGTATGCCCTCGGGGCGGGAGTAGACCCCGACCTTGCGGCGCCCGCCTTCGTCGCCTTCCTCGCCACCGACCAGCACCTGGACGTGCAAGGTCCCCTCGTCCGGCACCGCCATCGGCCGACTGATGACCAACTCCTCCAGGACACGGGCCTCCGCCTCGTCTCCGGCCCGCACCGCCAGCTCCACCATCGCCGTACCGGGAAGCAAGATGGTGCCGGAGACGGCATGGTCGGCCAGCCAGGGGTGGGTGCGCAGGGAGAGCCGCCCGGTGAGCAGCACACCATCGGTGTCGGGCACACTCACCACGGCGCCGACCAGCGGATGGCCGGTGTCCTCCAGGCCGACGGCACGGACATCGCCGGGGCCGCTGCGGTCCAGCCAGAACGTCTCCTGCTGGAAGGGGTAGGTGGGGAGGGGGATGCGGGTGGGGTGTGTGCCGGTGAAGAGGGTGGGCCAGTTGACTGGTGTTCCGTGGGTGGTGAGGTGGGCGAGGTTGGTGAGGAGGCGGGTGGGGGTGTCGTCGTCGCGGCGGAGGGTTCCGGTGATGGTGGTGTTGGAGGTGTCGTTGGCTTCGAGGGTTTCTTGGATGGCGGTGGTGAGGACGGGGTGGGGGCTGACTTCGATGAAGGTGCGGTAGCTCTGGTCGGCGAGGGTGGTGATGGCGGTGTGGAACTGCACCGTTTGGCGGAGGTTCCGGTACCAGTAGTTGCCGTCAATGGTGTTGGGTTCGATCCACTGTCCGGTGACGGTGGAGAGCCAGGGGATGGTTCCGGGTTCGAAGGTGACGTTGTCGAGTGCGTGGTGTAGTTGGTCTTTGATGGTGTCGACGTGGCCGGTGTGGGAGGCGTAGTCGACGGGGATGATGCGGGCTCGGATGCCCTGGTCGGTGTAGCGGGCGTGGAGTTCGTGCAGGGCCTCGGCGTCACCGGCGACGACAGTGGCGCTGGGGCTGTTGTGTGCGGCGATCCAGAGTTTGCCGTGCCAGTTGGAGAGGTCGATGGTGTCGGCGGGGGTGGCGAGGGACATCATGCCGCCGTGTCCGGCGAGGTGGTCGGCGATGATCTGGCTGCGGAGAGCCACGACTTTCGCTGCGGCGTCGAGGGTGAGGTGTCCGGCGACGCAGGCTGCGGCGATTTCGCCTTGGGAGTGGCCGATGACGGCGTCGGGGTGGATACCCATGGATTGCCAGAGTGCGGCGAGGGAGACGACGACGGCGAAGGTGGCGGGCTGTACGACGTCGACACGGTCGAGCGAAGGGGCATCGGGTGCGCCGGTGATGACGTCCACCAGGGACCAGTCGGTATACGGGGCCAGCGCGTCGGCGCACTCGCGCAGCCGGGTGGCGAAGACGGGCGAGGTGTTGAGGAGTTGTGCTCCCATGCCCACCCACTGGGCTCCTTGGCCGGGGAAGACGAATACGGTCTTGCCATCCGTCCTGGTCTGTCCGGTGACCAGGAGCGGGTCGGGCCGTCCCTCCGCCAGAGCGCGGGCGGTGGCGATGCCGTCTTCGGTATCCGTGGCGAGGATGACCGCGCGGTGTTCCAGTGTCGCCCGGGTGGTGGCCAGTGACCAGCCCACGTCCACCGCACGCGGAGTCTCCCCGGATTCCAGGTGGCTGACCAGACGCTCTGCCTGAGCCCGCAGCGCCGCAGGGCTCTTGGCGGACAGCACCCATGGCACTACGCCGCCTGTGGCCACCAGCCCAGGAGCGCCCGCCTCCGCCTCGGGCACAGCCACCTCAGGCGGCCCCTGCTCCAGGACCACGTGTGCGTTCGTCCCGCTGACGCCGAAGGAGGAGATTCCAGCGCGGCGAGGGCGTCCCGTCTCCGGCCAGGGCCGGGCCTCGGACAGCAGCGACACCGCACCCGACGCCCAGTCCACCTGCGTAGTGGGCCGCTCCGCGTGCAGCGTTTTCGGCAGTGTGTTGTGCCGCATGGCCAGCACCATCTTGATGACACCGGCCACGCCCGCCGCCGCCTGCGCATGCCCGATGTTCGACTTCAACGACCCCAGCCACAGCGGCTGACCCTCCGGGCGCTCCTGCCCGTAGGTGGCCAGGAGCGCCTGGGCCTCGATGGGGTCGCCGAGACTCGTTCCCGTGCCGTGTGCCTCCACCGCGTCCACATCGGCCACCGTCAGCCCCGCGTTCGCCAGCGCCTGCTGGATCACCCGTTCCTGGGACGGGCCGTTGGGCGCGGTCAGGCCGTTGCTCGCCCCGTCCTGGTTCACCGCCGTGCCACGGACCACGGCGAGCACCTCATGCCCATTGCGGCGGGCATCGGACAGCCGCTCCAGCAACACCAACCCGACACCCTCGGACCAGTTGGTGCCATCGGCGCCTTCCGCGAACGACTTGCAGCGGCCATCGGGGGCGAGGCCGCGCTGGCGGGAGAACTCGATGAACGACGTCGGCCTGCTCATCACCGCGACACCCCCGGCGAGCGCCAGCGAGCATTCGCCCGTACGCACCGCCTGAACCGCCAGGTGCAGCGCCACCAGGGAGGACGAGCAGGCGGTGTCCACTGTCACCGCGGGCCCGGTCAGGCCCATCGCGTAAGCCACGCGCCCGGAGACGACGCTCCCCGCGCTGCCCACGCCGAGATGCCCCTCCAGCCCCTCCGCCGCCGTCCCGGCGTCGGCCCCGTAATCGTGGTACATCACTCCGCTGAACACACCGACGTCGGTGCCGTGCAGCGAACCCGGGTCGATTCCGGCGTTCTCGAAGGTCTCCCACGCGGTCTCCAGCAGCAGCCGCTGCTGCGGGTCCATGGCCAGCGCCTCACGGGGCGAGATGCCGAAGAAGGCGGCGTCGAAGCCGCCCGCGCCGGTGAGGAAACCGCCCTCGCGTACGTAGGACTTGCCCACGGCGTCCGGGTCGGAGTCGAAGAGCCCGGCCAGGTCCCAGCCCCGGTCCTCCGGGAACCCGGCGATCGCGTCCCGCCCGTCGGCCACCAGCCGCCACAGGTCCTCGGGCGTCGCGACCTCGCCCGGCAGGTGGCAGCCCATCGCCACGATCGCCACCGGCTCGTCGGACACCCCGCGCGCCCGCGCCGGCGCCCGCACGCTTCGTTTCCCGGTGATCTCCCGCACCAGATGGCGTGCCAGCCCGGCGGGGGTCGGATGGTCGAAGACCACCGTGGCGGCGAGCCGTGCCCCGGTGGCCGCGTTCAGCCGGTTCCTCAGCGCGACCGCGGTCAGTGAGGTGAAGCCGAACGCGCTGAACGCCTGGTCCGCCTCGACCGGGTCGGCCGAGGCCAGCCCCAGCGCCGCCGCGGCGTGCTCGCGCACCAGCGCCAGCGCCATGCGCCGGCGGCCGGACTCGCTCTCGGCGGCCAGCCGCCGCCGGAACTCCGCGGCGGCGGGTTCGTCCGACGCCGGTACGACGGACGGCGCGTCCACCAGGTGACGCAGTACCGCGGGCACCGGCTCGCCACCCGCCGGCCCCGTCGTACTCGGCCTGAGCAGCACCAGCGGGCCCTGACCAGCCGTCAGCGCCGCGTCGAACAGGGCCAGCGCCTCGGGCAGGGGAACGGCACCGGCCACCGGTGCCGTGCCCTGCTCGCCCGGCAGCGGGCCCCAAGCCAGAGCCAGCCCGCTCAGACCGAGCGCCCGGCGCCGCCGCACCAGGGCTTCGCCGAACTGGTCGGCGGCCGCCCGGTCCGGGCGACCCGGCGAGCCCAGCACCCCCGCGGCGGAGGTGACGACGACGAACAGCGTCGGCTCGGCCGTCCGCGTCCGTTCCTCCAGGTGTGTCATGCCGCGCAGCGAGGTGGCGAGCGACCGTTCCGGACCCGGCTCCTCGATGTGTACGGCAGCGGTCACCGGCCGGTCCTGTGCGTCCAGCACCGAGTCCAGCGCCGCCCGGTCGGCCGGGTCGCATACCGCCATCGAGACCTGGGCCCCGTCCCGCGCCAACTCGGTCCGCAACGCGGCCGCCGCCTCTTCCGGCAGGCCATTCGCGCTGAGCAGCAGCAGGTTACGGGCGCCGTACGCGGTCACCAGATGGCGGGCCAGCGCGGTGCCGCGGGCGGTGTCGCCACCGGTGATCACGACCAGTCCGTCCGGGTCCAGGGCCGGGGCGGGCCCCGGCTCCGCCGGGACCGAGATCCGCGTCAGGCGCGGGACCAGCAGCACTCCGCCACGGATCGCCGCCTGGTCGTGCCCGTCCCGGACGGCCCGCAACAGCGCGGCCACCCGACCGTCCTCCCTGACCCCGACCCCGGCCCCGGCCCCGCCCCCGCCGCCGTTCACGTCCACGTCCACGTCCACGTCCACCAGCGTCAGTCGGCCGGGGTAGGCGGCCTGGAGCGAGCGCACCACACCCCACAGCGTGGCCGACAGCGGCTCCGGTGCGTTCTCCTCGGAGCCGGTGGCCACCGCGCCCATGGTGGCCACCACGAACGTCGTCCCGGCCAGCCGGTCGTCGGCCAGCCAGGTGCCCAGCCGGGCCGCCAGCCGGTCGACGCCCTCGTCAACCGTGGCCTCGGCCTCGTCGGGGACCCCCGCTTCTTCGGGGCGGCCCACCACCTGAGGCGCAACCACGACCACGTCCGGAGCCGCACCGTCATCTCCAGCGACATCGGCCACGTAACCGGCCACCGGATCGGACACCGGATCGGACAGGTCCACCCCCGCCGCCCGCAGCCCCTCCGCGAGCCCGACCCCGACCCCGAGCGCGTCCGCGTCCGCCAGCGCCCAGGTGCCGGTCCCGGCCGGGGCGTCCGGCAGCGCGGACTGCGGCACCCAGTCCAGCCGCAGCAGCGAGTCGTACTGGCCGTCCCCGGCGGCCCGCAGCCGTGCGGGCAGCTCCAGCAGTACGTGCCGGGTGATCTTCCCCGAGGCGGTGCGCGGCACCCGCGCGATCTCGTAGATCTCCTCCGGGACCTTGAAGTACGACAGCCGCTCACGACACGTGGCCAGCAGCGCCGCCGGGTCGAAGCCGTCCGGGCCGGGCACCACGAAGGCCACCGGAACCTCGCCGAGCACCGCGTGCGGCTTGCCCACCACGGCCGCGTCCGCCACACCGGGCACGGTGCGCAGCACGGCCTCGACCTCACCGGGGTGGATGTTCTCCCCGGCCCGGATGACCAGTTCCTTGATCCGGCCGGTCACCGTGCAGAATCCGGCCTCGTCACGGCGGCCGAGGTCCCCGGTGCGGTACCAGCCGTCGCGCAGCGCCGCGGCCGTCGCCTCCGGCTGGTTGTGGTATCCGGCCATGATGTTCGGCCCGGACACCCAGAACTCGCCTTCCCGCCCGGCCGGAACGTCGACACCGCTGTCGGGGTCCACCAGCCGCACCGTCAGCCCCGGCACCGGCAGCCCGCACGACCCCTCGACCCGTGGGCCGGTGGGCCAGTTCACCGCGATCGCGCCGCAGGTCTCGGTGGATCCGTAGGCGTCGACGAGTGGCACTCCGAAGGTGGCCTCGAACGACCTGACCAGGTCGGCCGTGGCCACCGCCCCGCCCACGAGCGCGATCCGCAGCTCGGGCGTGGCGAGGTCGCGCTCACGGGCCGCCTCGATCAGATGGTGGTAGAGCGTCGGCACTCCGGCGATGAAGGTCGACCGCTCCTCGCGCAGCGCGTCCAGCACATCGGAGGTCGACACCCCGTCCACGATCCGGGTGCGGGCCCCGACGGCGGTGGCCGCCAGCAGACACACGATGTGCGAAAGGCTGTGGAACAGCGGCAGCGGCCACAGCACACGGTCCTCGGCGGTCAGCCCCGTCACGGGTACGTAGCAGGCGGCCAGGGACCACAGGCAGTTCCGCTGTGTGGACAGCACGCCTTTCGGCAGGCCCGTGGTGCCCGAGGTGTAGAGCATCCAGGCGACTTCGTCCAGGCCCAGGTCGTCGCGGGCCGCCAGGTCTGGCTCCGTGTCCGGCAGCGGCTCGAACGCGATGAAGCCCTTCGGCAGCGGTCCGTCCCCGCTGACCACCACCCTCAGCTCCGGGAACCGTTCCCGCAGCCGGTCGAACTGGTCCGCGTGGGCGACATCGGTGAGCACCAGCCGGGCGCCGCTGTCGGCGAGCAGATAGGAGAGTTCCGCATCGGTCGAACGCGGGTTGACCGGCACCGCCACGCCGTTCGCCCGCAGAACGCCGAAATAGCTCTCCACCGTCTCGACGCGGTTGCCCAGGCAGATCATGGCGCGGTCGCCGGGGTGCAGCCGCAGTCCAGCGAGATGACCGGCCAGCCGCCGGGTACGGCGTTCGAGTTCGGCATGGCTGACCGTGCGGTGTCCGTCGGAACAGGCCGGCTTGTCACCGAAGCGATCCGCGTTGGCCCGGAGCAGTTCGGGCACCGGCCGGATCAGGTCAGTCCGTAGCATGCCGCCACACCTCTCGGTTCGAAGCAGGGCGCGCGGGAGGAGCGACCGGCCCGCGCGGGATCGCCCCTTGCGCGGGACAGCCGCGCTCCGGTTGCGCGGCCCAAGGGAAAGAAGGCCCGGGAGAGAAAGCTCCAACGAGCTTGAGGAAGCTCGCTGCTGTTGTTGTGATTCTTGTTCCGGCGGCGAGCGGGCCGTCCCCTAAACATCCCCCTCATTCCCCCTGACCACGGTGGCGGCAGCGGCCGTCAGGGGGAATGAGGGGTCTTCGGCAACTCCGGCCGCCCCGATGGTGCGCGGTGGCCGCGCCGCCCCGTCCTGCGGACTTACGGTGGTTCGGGCGCATGGTCTCGGTGTGGGGCGACCCGCTCGCACCGGCACGGGAACCGGCGCTGTACAGGGCCGGTGCGGCGAGGCCGGCCGCGATCGAGGGAGGCACGCATGCCGGAGCTGGACTTGCGTATCGGTACGTTCCGGTACGACACGACCCAGGCGCTGTTCGACGGGACCGCCGAGATTCCCGGGGTCTCGAACGTGGAGATGGCGACGGGGGCGACGCTGCCGGAGGTGTTCCGGCTCCTCCTCGACGGCGAGGTGGATATCGCGGAGTTCGGCATGACCTTCTATCTGCGCGCGCTGGAGCGTGTGGCCGATGTCATCGCGCTCCCGGTGTTCCCCAACCGGGTGTTCAGGCATTCATGTGTCTTCGTCAACCGGGACAGTGGCATCAGCGGCCCCGCCGATCTGGTGGGAAAGACGATCGGCGAGTTCGGCGTCTACGGCCAGGACTCGGGGGTGTGGGCCAAGGGCATCCTGATGGACGAATACGGCTTCCGGCCCGAGGAGAACCGCTGGGTCATCGGCGGTCTCGACCAGCCCGCGCCACCGTTCGACTTCGTCCCGCAGGTGTGGCCGGACGGCATCGACATCAGCGCGGCACCGGAGGGCAGGGCGCTGGGCCCGATGCTCGACTCGGGGGAGCTCGACGCCCTGTTCACCGCCAATGTGCCGCAGTCCGTACTCGATGGATCGCCGCACGTCACACGGCTGTTTCCGGACTTCGAAACCCGCGAGCGGGACTACTACCGGCGCACCGGGATCTTCCCGATGATGCACACCGTCGTCGTCAGGCGCGAGCTGCTCACGCGGCATCCCTGGCTGGCCCGCGCCGTCTACGAGGGCTTTCTGGCGGCGAAGGAGGCAGGAGCCCGGCGGTACCGGCAGGGACGGCGACTGTACGAGGCCCCGTTCATGGTGCCCTGGCTGAACGCGCTGTACGAGGAGAACGCGGAGCTGATGACCGAGGACTGGTGGCCCTACGGCGTGGCCGCCAACCGCGCGGCCCTCGACACACTGCTGCGCTACCACCACGAACAGGGCCTGACCGCACGCCGCTGGACGATCGAGGAGATCTTCACCCACGACCTGCTGGAGACCTGACTTGCTGGAGACCTGACCGCCCGGGGTCGGTCACCCCCTGGTCGTGGCCCAACTGCCCCTCCATGAGCCCGTCGGCGTGCCGCCTGGGTGCGGTGCTCCTAGGCGGCGTTCGGCCTGGTCGGCGGTGCTCGACCGGCCCAGACTCGGTCGGGCAGGACCGATCAGCACCCATGGACGAAAGAGGCCCGTCATGACAGCGACCGCCGACTACGACAGCCTGGCCCGCAGACTCCAGGCACTGGAGGACAAGGAAGCCCTGCACGCCCTCATGATCCGCGGATGGCGGGCGCTGGACCGCAAGGACTGGCAGACCTGGATCGAATGCTGGGTCGAGGACGCGGTGCTGGAGTTCGGGCCGTGGGAGAAGATCCACGGAAAAGAGGCGGTCCGGGCCAAGGTGGAGGAGGTGGAATCACCCTACGCGAGCATGCAGCATCACATCCTCAATATGCACGTCGACGTGGCGGGCGACCGGGCGACGGGGATCGGCTACATGTGGTTCGTCGCCGTCACCGAATCCGGGAACACCTCCTCCCCCTACTCCATGGGCGGCCCCTACGACTGGGAATTCCGCCGGGGCCCGGACGGCTGGCTCCTGGTCCGCCAGCGGCTCGGCGTCTGGTGGACCGACGGCGAGGACACCCTCAGGGCCTTCGCGTAGGGGTGCCGTGGCCGACGTGGAACACGCCTTCGCCCTGCTGGAACACGCCTTCGCCCTGCTGGAGGACGGATTGCGGCATCTGCCCCCGCAACAGTGACTCTCCAGACCCCGCCCGGCCACTGAGGGCGAGTCAGGCGCCGCGTGTGCCGCCCATGCTGTACGCGGCGCGCCACGCGGCGGGGGGCATGCCGGTCTGCCGCCGGAAGAACGTGGTGAAGTTGCCGACGTCCCGGAAGCCGAGGCGTCGGCCGCAGCCGCTGACCGGCAGATCGGTGTGGGCGAGCAGCCGCTTCGCCTCCAGCAGGATGCGCTGGTCGAGGAATGCCTTGGCGCCCGTGCCAGTGGCGGCACGCGTTGCCCGGGTGAGGGTGCGTACGTCGTAGCCCAACGCCCTCGCGTAGTCGGCCACTTGGTGCCATTCGGTGAAGCGCCCTTCGACGGTGGCCCGATAGACGCGGAACACTTCGGTAGGCCGGCTGCCGGGTCTTGCCGCCTCGGCCGAGGGCGGTGTGCCCGGGAGTGCGCGCAGGATCAGTGCCGCCAGCAGGTGGGAGAGCAGGGCGGGGGAGGCCAGGCGTGGTGTGTGCACTGCCGTGCTGTGCTCACGGCCGAGATGTTCGGCCGCGAGCAGGGCGAGGGACAGCCGCTGCTGGTCCAGATGCCAGCTCGCCGGTGTGGTGGCCTCTGCCGCCGTGAAGCCGGAAAGGAAACCGGGCCGGAAGAGGATCAGCGGGCCGTCGCAGGCGTCGATATCGCTCCAGCGGTGCACCATGCCCGGCCGGATCCACACGGCGCCGCCTTCCCCCAGCCGGTAGTTGTGGAAGTCCGCTTCATGGGCGCCGGTTCCGGAGCCGATCAGTGCGAACACATGGAAGTCGGGGCGCTGCGGCTGGGTACGACGGCGCTGGGTGTCCATCGAACGCAGCGCGGCGAAATCCAGGACCTCCACCCCGTACGCCGATCCCACGGCAGGCAGGTAGCGCAGTTGCCGCACCGCACTGTGTCCGTTTTCCACAATGAACGTGTTCCTTTCCGTCAAGGAGTGGACACTCCCTCGCCTACGGTCGATTCCGGGCCTGATCGGCAGTTCAGGTTACTGGTTCAGAGCTGCGGCAGGATGACGGTGTCGTCTTCCGTGGCCGAGAGGGAAGGCGCGAAGATGATGGAAATGACAATGAGTGTTCCCGTGGCGGGCGGGTCGCTCGATGTGCGAGTCGGGGGCGATACGGGCCCGACGCTGGTGTTCGCCCACTACTGGGGCGGCTCCGCCGACACCTGGAACGGTGTGCTCGGCCACCTGCCGCCCGGGCAGGCGACGGTCCGCTTCGACCAGCGCGGCTGGGGCACCTCGCGGGCGCTGCCCGGGCCCTATCACCTCGACCAGCTCGCCGACGATCTCGTCCGTGTGATCGAGGAGCGGGTATCGGGGCCGTTCGTCCTCGTCGGCCACTCGATGGGTGGCAAGGCGAGCCAGCTCGTCGCGGCCCGCCGACCGGCCGGTCTGGCCGGTCTGGTGCTCGTCGCGCCCGCGCCGCCCCAGCCACCCGCCATGGTGACCGAGGAGTACCGGCAGGGCCTGTCACACGCCTACGACTCGGCCGAGACGGTGGCGCACGCCCTCGACCATGTCCTGACCGCCACACCGCTGCCCGAGGCGGTGCGGGCCACCGCGGAGCGCGACAGCCTCGCCTCCGGCGCCGAGGCCCGGCAGGAGTGGCCCCTGCACGGAATCGCGCGGGACATCACCGATGCCGCACGGCGTATCGAGGTGCCGGTGACGGTGCTCGCCGCGGAGAACGACATGGTGGAGCCGCCGCACATCCTGCGCGAACACCTCTTGCCCCACATTCCGCACGCGACCCTGACGACCGTCCCTGACGCCGGCCACCTGCTCCCCGCGGAAGCCCCCGGCGCCGTGGCGCGAGCCCTCGGAGACTTCCTCACGGCCATTAAGCGCTGACCGGGTCCCGGCTCGTCCGCCGCACCGCGCCCGGCCCGCCCGGGCGCGGTGCCTATTGTGGAGCGATCTTGTGAGACTCGGACGCGTTCGTGAACCTCATCTGCCTCCGGCTCGTCATCCAGGGTCGGAGCACCCGGATGGCTTCGCGACCGAGCGAAGGCACCGCGTGTCCAACTGCCCCACGAACGAATGGACAAGCCCACCATGGGTCGACACCGACGAATAACCCAGCCTCCCCGTAGCACCCTGGCGACAAAGGCGGCGCTGGCCGCAGGGGTGCTCGTGCCGACGATCGCCTCGGTGGGGTCGGCACACGCGGCCACCCCGCAGGCGGCGATCTGCACCTCGGACCGGCCGGAACTCGCCGACAAGCTCTCCGAGGACATCAACTCGGCACTGGAGGGATCCGCCGCCACCACGGCGATCAGCCTCCACGACCGCACCACGAACACCACCTGCACTCTGGACGCGGACCGGCACTTCGACTCAGCGAGCACGGTCAAGGTGACCGTGCTCAGCACCCTGCTGTGGGACGCGCAGAAGGACGATCGCGCCCTGACGCAGGAGGAGAAGGATCATGCCACCGCCATGATCACAAAGTCCGACAACGACGCCACCACCGCGCTGTGGAAGCAGCTCGGGGCGGACAAGATCAACGGGTTCCTGCACGCCGCGGGGATGACCAACACCACCCTCGACAGCGAGGGCCACTGGGGGCTCACCCAGATCACCGCGAACGACGAGGAAAAGCTCCTCCAACTGGTGACCCACAGCAACCCGGTGCTCAGCGACGACTCCCGCGCCTACATCCTCAAGCTGACGGGCGAGGTCATCCCCTCGCAGCGCTGGGGCACCCCGGCCGGTGCGCCGAGCGACGCCCAGGTGCATGTGAAGAACGGGTGGCTGGAGCGGGCCACCAACGGCTGGCGGGTGCACAGCCTCGGCGCCTTCACCGGCGGCGACCACGACTACACGATCACGGTGCTCTCGCAGGACAACGCCACGATGGACGACGGCATCGCCAACATCGAGGGCATCGCCCGCGCGGTCCACGAGAACCTCAACGCGCCCGCGTCCGGCGCTCAGTCGTAAGCGGATTTCGTTCGGGTCATCGTCACTGGGCGGGACCCGCCTCGAAGGTCGTCCGATTCACCGGCCGGGGCCCTTTTCGCGGGCCCCGGCCGCGTGCTGGTGAGCGACACCGAACTCCCCACCCGTCCGCCACCTCGCGGACAGCCGCAGCCGGCACGATGCTGTACGCCGCGCCCTCAGAGCGGGACGCGTTGTGGAGGTCACGCATGCAACTGCGCCAGTTGGAATACCTGGTCGCCCTCGCCCGCGAGCGCCACTTCGTCCGCGCGGTGGCCGCCTGCCATGTCTCCCAGCCGTCGCTGTCCGCCGCCATCCGCCGCCTCGCCCCCTTCGACGTCAGGTTGCACCACACCGACCGATCAACACGGCCCGGGCCCGGATCCTGGACCGGAACGACGTCGACCATGCCCTGCGCAGCGGCCAGTTGCTCCTGGAGTCCTGGCTCACCGGGCGGCCCATCCGCGACGAATACCTGATCGCGGACGGGGGAGCACTCGCCGGAACCGGAGCGCACTCCTACTCCGTGACCAAGTAGCGGTGCGGCCACTGTCCGCTGGTGCCTGAGGCTGGAGCGGGCGTTCCGCCATCTGCTTGTATGTCCCCTGGACGGAGCGATTCAGGAGGTGGCGGACACGTGGTGTCCACGGAGCGTGTTCTCACGTTCGCGGCGATGTCGCTCTTGGTGATCGTGATCCCGGGGCCGAGTGTGCTGTTCGTGGTCGGCAGGGCCCTCGCCCACGGCCGCCGCACGGCGCTCGCGACGGTCCTCGGCAATGTGATCGGCTGCTACGCCCTGGTGGTCGCCGTGGCATGGGGCCTCGGCGCGCTGGTGGAGAGCTCGGTGGCGCTGTTCATGGGCGTGAAGCTGGCAGGAGCGGCGTATCTCGTCTACCTGGGTGTGCAGGCGTTCCGGCACCGCAGGGAGATGCGCGTGGCGAACATGGACGCTCCGGCCGATGAGCGGCGTGGTGATCTGCGTTCGATCCTGGACGGCATTTTGGTGGGGGTCACCAACCCGAAGGGCATCGTCTTCTTCGCGGCGGTGCTACCGCAGTTCGTCGACCACTCGACGGGTCATGTTCCCGTCCAGATGATGGTGCTGGGCCTGGTCCCGGTCACCATCGGCCTGGTCACGGACACCCTGTGGGGCCTGGGCGCCTCGGCGGCCCGCTCCTGGTTCGCCCGCTCGGACCGCCGTCTCTCGATGGTCGGCGGGGCGGGCGGCCTCGCGATGATCGGCCTGGGCGTGACGGTGGCGGCGACCGGCCGCGCCGACTGAGGACCGCCTCATCCGGTTGCCGGAAAACGATCCGGCAGCCTACCGCCGGGCCCATGGCGGACGACGAACACGAGGTGGAGCGGCTGGCCGCCGAGGCGGGCTGGGAGCTGGGCGGCCGGCACGTCGGCCACCTGGTCGGGGAGCGCTCACCCTGGGCTGATCCGGGCGGTGGGGCAGCAGTGTCACCGCGAGGGCCGGGACGGCGGCGAGGACGAGCCAGCGGGCGGCGGGCGGAAGGCCCAGGTCGAGCAGGGAGCCGGTGGCCGAGCTGCCGATGAGGACGATCAGGCCGGAGACGGAGGACAGCGCGCCGGTGTAGAGGCCGAGCCGACCGTCCTCGGCGAGGTCGGGCACCCAGGCGCGGGCGGCCGGGACGACCAGCATCTGGCGAGGGTGAGCAGTACGACGTAGCCCGCGGCGGGCAGCAAACCGACCGTGCCCGTCCAGGCGGCCGGGCGTGCGGCGGCCACGACCGCGAAACCGGCGGCGATGAGCAGCAGCCCGATGGTCATCGAGCGGCGCAGATCGAGCCGGTTGCCCGCCCAGTTGGTGACCGGGAGCTGGGCGAAGACGACCAGCAGGGAAGACAGGGCGAACAGCCACGACAGCGGCACCTGGGAGCCCGCCGCCCGCTCCACCTCGGCCGACAGGGCCAGATAGAGCTGGTTGTAGGCGAGCAGATAGGTGCCGTACGCGCAGCACAGGGCGAGAAATCGCCGATTGCGCACCATCGCGCGGACGCCGCCCCGCTCCCGGTTACGGACCCGGCCCGGGATGTGCTGCGGCATCAGCCAGGCATGTCCGGCGAGGACGAGGACGAAGACCCCGGCTCCGGCGAGGCACGCGGCGCGGAAATCCACGCCCAACAGCAAACCGCCGAGGAGGGGACCGACGAAGGTCCCGGCCTGGCCGGAGACGGTGAACAGGGCCAGGACCCGGGTGCGCGAACCGTGGCCTTCCCCCTCCCAGGCCACCGCCTGCCGGGCCACTTCGGATTCCACCGCGGGGGAGAACAGCGCGGCGGCGAAGCCGATCAGCAGCACCGCGCCGATCACCGCCCAGGTCCGCTCCGCGTAGCCGAGCCAGACGAAGCCCGCGATCCGCGCGACACAGCCGGTCAGGACCACCGGGCGCACGCCGTAGCGGTCCACCAGCCAGCCGCCGACCACGAACAGCCCCTGCTGGCTGAAGGTCCGCAGACCGAGGACGAATCCGACCATCCACCCCGCCATGCCGATCGCGGTGCCCAGGTGCTCGGCGAGGAAGGGCAGGACCGCGAAGAAGCCGACGTTGAAGGCGAGTTGGGTCAGGATCAGCAGCCGCAGAAGCGGAGACAGATGCTTCCAGGTGCGCTCGCGCGGAGACTTCGGCGTCGGCCCCGCCCGGGCGGCTCGGCCGGTCAGGGCGCGGCGGATCAGGACCGAACGGGCGTGCCTCGTCCGCCGTCACCGCCGTCCCGGCCCGTACACCGTGCAGGACGTGGGCGAGTACTTCCGCTCCGCGCACCACACGGGGGCCCGGGCGGTTGAAGTGGGCGGGCCCGTCCAGCACCCAGACCCGCCCGGCCCGTACGGCGGGCAGCTCCGTCCAGCCCGGGAGGCGGGTGAGGAGTTCCGTCTCGCGCAGGGTCCGTTCCGGCGGGAAGCCACACGGCAGGACCAGCACCACCTCCGGGCGGGCGGCGCGCACCGCTTCCCAGGTCATCGGCTTGGTGTGCGCGCCGGACAGGGCGAGCAGCGGTGCGCCGCCGGCGGTGGCGATCTGGTCGGGGACCCAGTGTCCGGCGGGCCACAGCGGGTCGAGCCATTCGATCGCCACGACCCGGGGCCGGGCGCGGCCCGCGACCGACCGGCGGATCCGCTCGAGGCGGTCGTGCAACTCGGCCCGGCGCTGCTCGGCGCGCTCGCGCACGCCGAGCAGCTCACCGACGGTGACCAGGCAGTCCAGCACATCGTCGAGCGTGCGTGGCTCCAGGCTGAGGACGCGGGTGTCGGCGTCGAGCAGCCGGACGGCCCGGCTGACCTTCTCGTACGAGACGGCGCACACCTCGCACAGATCCTGGGTGAGCACCACGTCGGGGCCCAGGGCCGCGAGCGCTTCGGTGTCGAGGGTGTAGAGGGACGACCCGGAGTGTGTCGATCCGCCGATCGCGTCGGAGATCTCCCGGCTGGTGAGGGTGTTCTGGTCGAGGTCGGCTCCGGTGACCACGGGAACGGACGCCACGGTCCGCGGTGGCCAGTCGCATTCGTGTGTCCGGCCGACCAGGTGCTCGGCGAGTCCGAGTTCGGCGACGATGTCGGTCGCGGCGGGCAGCAGGGAGACGATGCGCATGCCGCGACCTTAGGGCCTGCCCGGGGCAGGCCCAGGCTCCCGCGCCGTCCTCAGGACGCCCCGGCGCGGCGTCTTGCCAGGTGGCCGGTCTTGGCCATGAACGCGACACGCGGTACGGTCGGTGCGATATCGACGACGGTAAGACGGAAGCCGGTGGGAATCCGGCACGGTCGCGCCACTGTGAACCGGAGGTCCCGGATGGGATCTGTGGTGAGTCAGACCCGTAGCCGTTGGTATCCGGATCTCGGCGCCGTCCGCCCCAGTCCTCGTCCTCGTCCCAGTGTCAGCCCCGGCCCCGGCTCCGGCCCCGGCGAGCGTCCCGAGGGAGACAGGCAGGCGAGGGCCTGAAATCCATTCGCCACTGCTCGCTCCGCCCGGTACGGTCCCGAGAGCCCTCACTGCGGGGAGCCGCTGAGATCTGCGCGCGGCCACCCCGGCAGTACCCACGCTGAGAGTAGGTTTCGTCAATGGCATGTCGTATCAGTGAACTCGTGCTCGGTTGCCGCGACCCCGAGGTGCTGGCGCGATTCTGGTGCGAGGTCCTGGACTTCGTGGTGCTCGATCGCGAGGACGACGGAACCCTCGAGATCGGGCCCCGCGAAGGGTTCGGCGGTCCGCAGCCGACGATCATCCTCAGCCGCAGGGACGAGCCGGAGCCCGGGAAATCCCGGCTGCACATCGACGTCAACGCCACCGACCGCGATCAGGACGCCGAGCTCGAACGCCTCCTGAAGCTCGGTGCACGGCGGGCCGACATCGGCCAGACCGGGGAGGAGCAGTGGCACGTCCTCGCCGACCCCGAAGGCAATGAGTTCTGCCTGCTCAAGGCCCGCCTCGCTCCACTCTGACGGCCCGCGTCGTCAGCGTCGGCTCACATCCGTCAGCCCCACCGCCCGGCCCTCCGAGTCCCATGCGATCTCCTGGATCCGCGCCACCGCCTCGCGGTTGAGCGGCCCGAAGACATGGGGAAACAGGCAGTTCTCGGCGACGCCGGGCGGCGGGGCGGGGTTCGCGGCCTCCCATTCGCATTTCGCGGTGAGCCGGTCCTCGTCGAGGAGCAGCGCCAGCAGCGGCCTCGGCGCATCGCGGTAGAAGGCGTTGACGACGGCCAGCGTGGTCGCCTCGTCGGGCGAGCAGTGGATGAAACCGTCCTCTGTGAGGGATGCGGGGCTATAGGGGCGGTCGGGAGCAGCGTTCCACTCGGCATGCGGTACGACGTGGTAGATCATGACTCGATTAAACCGCCATCATCTGCCGCAGGGTGGCAGGACCGCGCTACCGCAGCCCGGGCTTCGGCGGCGGTGCCACAACCTTCGGGTCCGGGTATTCGGGTGTTTCCCGGCAGTCGAGCTGCGACGTTGTCTTCTTCGCCGAGGCGATGAGCAGTTCGGCGTGGGAGTGGTCGCTGATGGTGAAGTGGTCGCGCAGGGCGAACTCCAGGGAACGGCTGCCTCCCGATTCCCTCCCGCCTCCGCTGCCGGTGTCACACGCGACGAGGAGTGTGCCGGCGTCCTCCGGACCGACGGTGGTCGTGTAGTGCACCGACCGGCCCGACGGGGGTGAGTGGGGAGTCCACGCCACGGTGAGGGCGAGCAGCTCCTTCCCCCCGGCCTTGTCCGTCAAGGTACAGAGGTCCTGGGGCGTGCTCCTCCTGGCCGACTCCTCCCGCAGCGCCTTCGCCACGTGGCCGGTGCTCCCGGTCTCGACCGGATAGACCTCGCCGGGCCCGTTCGGCTCCCGAGCCTCCTTCGCGATGGCCTCGTCGAACAGGCCGCCGCAGGCTTGGGCGACAGGTATGAGCCCGGCGTTGGCGGTCGGCTTCGAGGTCGGCTTCTTGGCCCCGGATTCGCCGTCATCGCCGCCACAGCCCGTGACGGCGATGACAGATGTGCAGACGAGGGCTGCCAGCCGCCCCAGAGGCAGGCGAAGTTTGCGGTGCACGATCTCTCCTGTCGACTCCATGCGTCACCGACGCCACGTACCCAGTCTGCCCTTCGAATCCAGAGACTCTCAGCGGCTCCCAACGGGCGGGAACCGATGCCGTATCCGCCACGACTACTGATCCGGGGCAACCCGTGTATCAAGTGGATC
>NZ_JAHLEM010000570.1 GCF_018883605.1 Streptomyces niphimycinicus
GGTGGTGGGTCATTCGCAGGGTGAGATTGCGGCGGCGTGTGTGGCGGGTGGGTTGTCGTTGGAGGATGCGGCGCGGGTGGTGGTGTTGCGGAGTCGGGCGATCGGGGCGGGGTTGTCGGGTCGTGGTGGGATGGTGTCGTTGGGTGTGGGGGTGGTGGAGGCTGAGGGGTTGGTTGTGGGGTGGTCGGGTCGGGTGGAGGTGGCGGCGGTGAATGGGCCGTCGTCGGTGGTGGTGGCCGGTGAGGTGGAGGCGCTGCGGGAGTTGGTGGAGGAGTGTGGGGGTGTGGGGGTGCGGGCGCGGTGGGTGGATGTGGATTACGCCTCGCATACGGTGCAGGTTGAGGCGGTGGAGGAGGAGCTTGCCGGGTCGTTGTCGCAGGTGCGGCCGGTGTCGTCCCGTATCCCGTTTTTTTCGACGGTGGAGGCGGGGTGGGTGGATACGGCGGAGTTGGATGCGGGGTACTGGTATCGGAATCTGCGGAGTACGGTGCGGTT
>NZ_JAHLEM010000571.1 GCF_018883605.1 Streptomyces niphimycinicus
GGGTGGATGTGGATTACGCCTCGCATACGGTGCAGGTTGAGGCGGTGGAGGAGGAGCTTGCCGGGTCGTTGTCGCAGGTGCGGCCGGTGTCGTCCCGTATCCCGTTTTTTTCGACGGTGGAGGCGGGGTGGGTGGATACGGCGGAGTTGGATGCGGGGTACTGGTATCGGAATCTGCGGAGTACGGTGCGGTTTGCGCCGTCCGTCGAGCGTCTGCTGGAGGCGGACTTCCGGGCGTTTGTTGAGGTGAGTGCGCATCCGGTGCTGACGATGAGCATCGAGGCGGCGGCCGAGCAGGCGGACGACGCCGGACCGGTTGTGGTGACCGGGACACTGCGCCGGGGCGAGGGCGGTATGCGCCGTGTGCTCACGTCCCTGGGCGAGGCGTATGTGCGCGGTGTCCCCGTCGACTGGACCGCGCTGCTCGGCGACATCCCCGCGCATGCCGCCCTGGACCTGCCCACCTACGCCTTTCAGCACCAGCACTACTGGCTGAAGCGTGGCCACCGATCCGGTGAGGTGACCGCCGTCGGCCTCGCCGGTGCTCAGCACCCCCTGCTCGGCGCATGCGTGGAACTGCCCGATACGGACGGAGTGTTGTTCACCTCACGGCTGTCGCTGAGCACTCACCCGTGGCTGGCCGACCACACGGTGGCAGGAGCGGTCGTCCTCCCCGGCTCGGCGTTTGTGGAACTGGCGGTGCGTGCCGGTGACGAGGTCGGCTGCGGTGTCGTCGACGAATTGCTGATCGGGGCCCCGCTTGTGCTCACGGAGAGCACGAGTGTGCAGCTCCAGGTGGTCGTCGGTGGGGCGGATGACTCCGGCCGACGCCGCCTCACCGTCCACTCCCGGCGGCAGGGCAACGGGACGAACGGGACGGACTGGACCCGACACATCACGGGCACGCTAGCCGAGACCACCACCGCCCCCGATATCGACCTCGCACCCTGGCCGCCGGCCGGAGCCACCCCCGTCGATGTGAACCAGGTGTACGACGATCTGGCACGCGGTGGACGTGGCATCGGCCCGGCCTTCCGTGCTCTGCGCTCGGCGTGGACCCGTGGCACCGACATCTTCGCCGAGGTGGAACTGGCCGATGACCAGCACGAGGAAGCAGAGCGCTGCACACTGCACCCCGCACTGCTGGAAGCCGTATGCCACGCGGACACTCACGGCGAGGCATCGGCGCTGCCCGTCGCCTACCGTGCGGTGTCCCTGTCCGCGACCGGTGCGACCGCGCTGCGCGCGCGGATCAGCTCGGACGGCAAGGGGGGTGTGGCGCTGGAGCTGGCGGACTCCGCAGGCCGGGCGGTCGGGTCCGTGGGCTCGGTGATGTCGCGGCCGCTCCCCGCCGACGGGCTGGTGTCGGGCGCCGGGACCGATCCGCAGGACGCGCTGTTCCAGGTCGAGTGGTGCCCCCTCCCGGTCGCTACGGCCGCATCCGCCCTGGCCACCTCTGATCCGTTGACGGAGACGCTGACAGTCACGAGCCCGGCCGAGTTGACAACGCTCGCCGTCGCCCACGGGAACGTACCGCCCTTCATCTGCGTGGACTTGGCGGACACCACGCACGGCCTCCGGGGGCTGACCTCACAGGCGCTGGAGTGGGTTCAGGCGTGGCTGGCCGCGCCGGAGACCGATTCGCGGCTGGTCATCATCACCCGCGAGGTCACCGACCCGATCAGTGCGGCGGTCTGGGGGCTCGTGCGCTCGGCACAGTCGGAGTCCCCGGACCGGCTGGTTCTGGTGGCGATGGACGAGGACGCCGCCTCCGGCGCGCTGCTCCCCGCCGCACTGGCCACCGGCGAACCGCAGATGGCCATCACCGCCGGGGCGGCGTCCGTACCGAGGCTGGTGCGTGCGACGCCGGATGAGGAAGAGCCACGGCGGCCGCTGGACCCGGCGGGTACGGTTCTCGTCACCGGTGGCACGGGCGCACTGGGCCGGCTGTTCGCCCGGCACCTCGTGGCCGAGTACGGCGTACGCCACCTCCTGCTGGTCAGTCGCCGTGGTGGCGCCGCCGAAGGCGCGGCGGAACTGGAGTCCGAACTGGGTGCGCTGGGAGCGTCCGTACGCGTCGTGGCTTGCGACATCGGCGACCGGACCGCGGTGGCGGAACTGCTGGCCACGCTTCCCGCCGAAGCGCCCCTCACGGCGGTCGTCCACACCGCCGGGGTCCTGGACGACGGTGTGGTCACCGCCATGACACCCGAACGGCTGGACACCGTACTCCGCCCCAAGGCGGACGCGGCCGTCATCCTGCACGAGCTGACGCGCGACATGGACCTCGCGGCGTTCGTGGTGTTCTCCTCGGCCGCGGGCGTCTTCGGTAACCCCGGACAGGCCAACTACGCCGCGGCCAACGCCTTCCTGGACGCACTCGCGCAGCGGCGCAGGGCGGCAGGGCTCGCGGCCACGGCGCTCGCCTGGGGCCACTGGGCGCTCAGCAGTGAGATGACCGCTCATCTCACCGCGGCCGACCTGCGCCAGCACACCCGGCGCTTCGGCATGAGCGCCCTGTCGGAGCAGACCGGTCTTGCGCTGTTCGACGCCGGTCTGCGCAGCGCCGCGCCCGCGCTGGTGGCGGCCCGGTTGGACCTCGCGGGTCTGCGCGCCCACGCGGCCACCACCCCGGTCGTCCCTCTGCTGCACAAGCTGGTACCACCGGGCCGCCGGATCGTGAGCCGGACGGCAACGCCGCGGACCGACCTCGTACGGCGGCTGGAGTCGGCGGACCCCGCCGAACGGGAGCAGACGCTGCTGGACCTGGTCACACACCACGCCGCCCAGGTGCTCGGGCACTCCTCGGCGGACGGTCTCGCCGCCGACAGGGCCTTCCGGGATCTGGGCTTCGACTCGCTGACATCCGTGGAATTGCGCAACCGGCTCAACGCGGCCACCGGACTCCGGCTTCCCTCGACCCTGCTCTACGACCACCCCAGTCCACTGGCCCTCACCAGGCATCTGCACACCGAACTGCTGGAGGTGCCGAGCACCCCCGCCGCCCCGGCACCTGGGATCAAGGCGTCCGACGATGGCATCGCCATCGTCGCGATGAGCTGCCGCTTTCCGGGCGGGGTGCACAGCCCCGAGGACTTCTGGCGCCTGATCAGCGAGGGTGGCGACGCCGTCGGCGACTTCCCGGACGACCGTGGCTGGGATCTGTCGGCGCTCTACGACCGCGACCCGGACCACCCCGGCACCTCCTACGTCCGGCACGGCGCCTTCCTGCCCGATGCCGCCGGGTTCGACGCCGA
>NZ_JAHLEM010000572.1 GCF_018883605.1 Streptomyces niphimycinicus
TCCCGGACGACCGTGGCTGGGATCTGTCGGCGCTCTACGACCGCGACCCGGACCACCCCGGCACCTCCTACGTCCGGCACGGCGCCTTCCTGCCCGATGCCGCCGGGTTCGACGCCGAGTTCTTCGGCATCTCGCCGCGTGAGGCGCTGGCGATGGACCCGCAGCAGCGGCTGCTGCTGGAGACCTCATGGGAGGTGTTCGAGCGGGCCGGGATCGACCCGACCACGGTGGGCGGCAGCGCCATCGGCGTCTTCACCGGGATGAATACCCAGGACTACGCGATCCGCCTGCGCCACGTTCCGGACGAGGTCGAGGGGCACCGGATCACCGGCGTCTCCGCGGCCGTCCTGTCCGGGCGCGTGGCCTACACCCTGGGCCTGGAGGGTCCCGCGGTGACGGTGGACACGGCATGTTCGTCCTCGTTGGTGGCCCTGCATCTGGCGGCCCAGGCGTTGCGGGCCGGGGAGTGCTCGATGGCGCTGGCCGGTGGGGTGACGGTGATGGCCGGGCCCGACGCCTTCGTGGACTTCTCCCGCCAGCGCGGACTGTCGGCCGACGGCCGGTGCAAGCCCTTCGCCGCCTCGGCAGATGGCACGGGGTGGGCCGAAGGCGTGGGCGTGCTGCTGCTGGAGCGGTTGTCGGACGCGGAGCGGAACGGTCACCAGGTGCTGGCGGTGGTGCGGGGCAGCGCGGTCAACCAGGACGGTGCGTCGAACGGCCTCACGGCGCCGAATGGTCCGTCACAGCAGCGTGTGATCCGTCAGGCGCTGGCCAAT
>NZ_JAHLEM010000573.1 GCF_018883605.1 Streptomyces niphimycinicus
TGGAGCGGTTGTCGGACGCGGAGCGGAACGGTCACCAGGTGCTGGCGGTGGTGCGGGGCAGCGCGGTCAACCAGGACGGTGCGTCGAACGGCCTCACGGCGCCGAATGGTCCGTCACAGCAGCGTGTGATCCGTCAGGCGCTGGCCAATGCGGGTGTGTCGGCCGCGGACGTGGACGTGGTCGAGGCGCATGGCACGGGAACGGCACTGGGCGATCCCATCGAGGCGCAGGCCATCCTCGCCACCTACGGACAGGACCGCGACCGGCCGCTGTGGCTGGGCTCGGTGAAGTCGAACATCGGACATGCCCAAGCCGCCGCGGGCGTGGCCGGTGTGATCAAGGCGGTGCTGGCGATGCGGCACGGTGTCCTGCCGCGGACGCTGCACGTCGACGCCCCCACCCCGGAGGTGGACTGGTCGGCGGGTTCGGTGGAGCTGCTGACCGAGGAGAGGCCCTGGCCGGAGGCGGATCGCCCACGCCGGGCCGGGGTGTCCGCGTTCGGCGTCAGCGGCACCAACGCCCATGTGATCGTCGAGCAGGCGCCTGCCACCGCCACCGAGTCCGCTGTTCCGGACCCGGACGCGATCCCCGCCATACCGTGGGTGATCTCGGCCAGGAGCGCCGAGGCGCTGTACGGCCAGGCGGCCCGGCTCGCGGAATTCGCCCGCGAACACCCGGAACTCGACCCGGGCGACATCGCCCACTCGCTCATCACCACACGAGCCGCGCTCGGCCACCGGGCCGTGGTCGTGGGCGGTGGGCGTGCGGAGTTGCTGAGCGGGCTGGACGCCATCACCGGGCCGAGCGATGGCCCCGTCGCGCGAGGAGTGCCGAGCCCCGGCAGGCTCGCGGTGCTGTTCACCGGGCAGGGCAGCCAGCACGTGGGCATGGGCCGGGAACTGCATGCGCGCTATCCCGTCTTCCGCGACGCCTTCGACGCGGCATGTGCGCAACTGGACCGGTATCTGGTCGACGCCGGACATGTCGCGCACCGCGTCCGGGACGTCGTATTCGCCCAGCCCGGATCGCCCGAAGCGGAACTGCTCGACCGGACGGTGTACGCCCAGGCGGGGCTGTTCGCATTGGAGAGCGCGCTGTTCCGGCTGTACGAGTCCTGGGGAGTGCGCCCCGACGCCCTCGCCGGCCACTCCGTAGGCGAACTGACCGCGGCCCATGTGGCGGGCGTGCTGTCCCTCGAGGACGCCGCCGCGCTGCTGGCCGCGCGCGGACGGCTGATGCAGGCCCTGCCCGCCGGCGTGATGGTCGCGCTCAATGCCCCAGAGTCCGTGGTGCGGTCTCTGCTGGCCGATGAACCGGGCACCGTGGATATCGCCGCGGTCAACGGACCCGTCTCCGTCGTCGTCTCCGGCGACCAGGACGCCGTGGCGGCCGTCGAGCGGAAGTGCGCGGCCGAGGGGTACCGGACCAAGCGGCTGCGGGTCAGCCATGCCTTCCACTCCGCGCATATGGACGGCATGCTGGAGGCGTTCCGCGCCGTCGCCGCCGGGCTGTCGTACGCGCCTCCGACGGTGCCCATCGTCTCCAACGTCACGGGCGACTGGGCCACCCCCGACCAGTTGTGCTCCCCGGACTACTGGGCCGAGCACGCCCGCAGGACCGTTCGTTTCCTCGACGGCGTCACTACGCTCCACGCCGGGGACGTCACGACCTTCCTGGAGCTGGGGCCCGATGGTGTCCTCACCGCCATGGCGCAGGAAGCGCTGGGCGACGGCGCCGACCCGGCCATGTTCGTGGCCACGTTGCACGGCGAACAGCCCGATCCGGTCGCCGCCGTGGCCGCGCTCGCCCGGCTGCATGTCCGTGGCGTCCCGGTCGACTGGACCGCGCTGCTCTCGGGGCCCTCGCGGCGCCGGGTCGACCTGCCGACCTACGCCTTCCAGCACCGGCGGTACTGGCCGGACGCCCTCCCCGTATCGGACCGGCCCGCAACGGACGCCACCACGGCAGATGAACTGCTTCCCGCACGTCCATTGCCGCCGGAGGCGGGAGCGCTCGCGGGCGGCGGTGCCACGGACTTCGCCGAGCGGCTGATGGCGGGCACCGAGGCCGAGCGCCACCGGCTGGTCCTGGATGTGGTGTTGAGCAGCGCGGCCGCGGTGCTGGGACACGACGACGCGTCGGCGATCGACGGCGCACGGGCCTTCCAGGAACTCGGCTTCGACTCCCTGAACGTGGTCCGGCTCCGCAACCGACTGCGCGAGCTGACCGGCGCCGAACTGCCGACCACGCTCGCCTTCGACTATCCGACACCGGCCGCCCTCGCGTCGTACCTGCACGCACGGCTTCTCGGACGGGACACCGAAGGACGGACCGGGCCGGCGTGGGCGGCGGGCGATCCCACGGAGCCGATCGCGATCGTGGGGATGGCGTGCCGGTTGCCGGGTGGAGTCGGCTCGCCGGAGGAGTTGTGGGAGCTGGTCACGGCCGGGGGCGAGGGCATCGGGGATTTCCCCGTGGACCGTGGCTGGGATCTGGAGAACCTGTTCGAT
>NZ_JAHLEM010000574.1 GCF_018883605.1 Streptomyces niphimycinicus
GAGCCGATCGCGATCGTGGGGATGGCGTGCCGGTTGCCGGGTGGAGTCGGCTCGCCGGAGGAGTTGTGGGAGCTGGTCACGGCCGGGGGCGAGGGCATCGGGGATTTCCCCGTGGACCGTGGCTGGGATCTGGAGAACCTGTTCGATTCGGATCCGGATCACGCGGGGACGAGCTATGCGCGTCAGGGCGGTTTTCTCTATGACGCGGGGGAGTTCGACGCGGATTTCTTCGGGATCTCGCCGCGTGAGGCGCTGGCGATGGATCCGCAGCAGCGGTTGCTGCTGGAGACGTCGTGGGAGGCGCTGGAGCGGGCCGGAATCGACCCAGCCTCGCTCCGCGGCCAGGACATCGGTGTCTTCGCCGGAATGGTCAACCACGACTACGCCAGCCGCCTCGACACGGCTCCCGATGGTTCCGAGGGCTACCTCATGACCGGCGGCGCGGGCAGTGTGCTGTCGGGTCGGGTGTCGTATGCGTTGGGGTTCGAGGGTCCTGCGGTGACGGTGGATACGGCGTGTTCGTCGTCGTTGGTGGCGTTGCATCTGGCGGCGCAGGCGTTGCGGTCGGGTGAGTGCTCGATGGCGCTGGCCGGTGGGGTGACGGTCATGGCCGGGCCGGACGCCTTCATCGAGTTCTCCCGTCAGCGCGGGCTCGCCCCGGACGGCCGATCCAAGTCGTTCGCGGCTTCGGCGGACGGTACGGGGTGGGCCGAGGGCGCGGGTGTGGTGCTGGTGGAGCGGTTGTCGGATGCGGAGCGTCTTGGGCATCGGGTGTTGGCGGTGGTGCGGGGTTCGGCGGTGAATCAGGATGGTGCGTCGAATGGGTTGACGGCGCCGAACGGTCCCTCGCAGCAGCGGGTGATTCGGCGTGCGTTGGCGGTTGCGGGGTTGGTGGCGGCGGATGTGGATGTGGTGGAGGCGCATGGGACGGGTACGCCGTTGGGTGATCCGATTGAGGCGCAGGCGGTGTTGGCGACGTATGGCCAGGGTCG
>NZ_JAHLEM010000575.1 GCF_018883605.1 Streptomyces niphimycinicus
CGCGGCCCGCGCCGCCGCCGAAGCCGCGGCCGCCACCGACGCCAGCGGCCGCTCCTCGGCAGAAGACCCCGCGGCATCCGCGGACGACCCGTCGGCATCCGCGGACGACCCGGCCGCATCGGCGACCGGACCCCCGGCAGCGGGCCCAGACCCCGAAGCGACAGCCGCCGAAGCCGCACCCGGAGCCCGCAGACCATCCTCCGACCGCAGCACCCCCAGCATCTGCCGCAACTCCGTCAGCGCCTGCCGCCCCATATCGCCCACCAGCGCCGCGTTCTTCGACGCCTTCTCCGGATCCTTCAGCGCCACCGCCTGCAACGCCGCCGCATGCACCACCATCAGGCTCACCCGGTGCGCCACCACGTCATGCATCTCGCGGGCGATCCGGGTCCGCTCCTCATTACGCGCCCACTCGGCCCGCTCCTCCGCCCGATCCGCCAGCAGCGACAGCTCCCGCTCCAGACCGTCCGCCCGCTCCCGCAGACTCTCCACCAGCCGCCGCCGGGCCCGGACATACAGCCCCAGCAGCACCGGCGGAGCGGTCAGCCCCAACGTGAGCACCATGGCGAACATCGGGGCCTCCCACACGGAGGTCCCCAGCCCGCTTTGCGGATTGTCCTGCCGAAGGCCGATCACCGTGACCAGGAAGCTCCCCACCGCCGCCATCCCGGCCAGCAGCGCCGTGATCCGGCGCGGCACCTCGGACGAGGCCAGCGTGTACAGCGACACGACACCCAGCAGCAGACCCATTTCGGCGGGCGTGATCGCGATCGATATCAGCACCACGGCGATCGCCCAGCGCCGCCGCAACACCAGCGTGGCCCCGACGACCACCCCCATCAGCACCCCGGCGGCAACCGGAATCCGGGCTTCATGCGCGAAGAAGACACCCTCTACGGCACACTCCACCGCCGACACCACGGCGAGCAGGACATCGAGCCCCATACTCCGCCGCCGCGACCACCACCACGGCCCCACGGGCACGCCCCGCGCGCCCGTCGCCTCTTCCCCCGTCGAACTCATAGCGACCAGCCTACGGCCGGGCGCCAGCGCATTACCCGGGGACACGGCGGCGCACAAGAGACTCGAACATCAGGTAAAACCGCCCATTTAACTCGAACGAATGAATCGCCCACGTTTTCGACCCGGCGCGTCCGCATGCCGAACGACCCTGTGGCCATGAACGCACCACGGCGCCGCGACGGCGACAGCATGGGCGGCCTCCTCGACGGGTCGACCACGTTCGAAGAACTGAGAGATCGGGCGATCGCATTACGGAAGGAGGGGATGAGCCGCAGACAGATCCGCGACCGACTGAAGGTGAGCAACAACGACATCCTGAACCGCCTCCTGGAGGGCGAGCCGCCACCCGAGTGGACAAAGCGCCCCAACGCCAAGGACGACCTCCGGGCCAGGGCGCGCGAGATGCGACTGCGGGGGATGACCTACGACAGGATCCAACTGGAGCTCGGCTGTTCCAAGAGCTCCATCTCGCTCTGGGTCCGCGACCTGCCGAAACCGGACCGGCCGCCGCGCACCCGGGAGGAGGCTTCGGCCATCGCGAAGCGGGGGTGGGAGGCGACGCTGCGGCAGCGGGAGATCGAACGGCAGCGGACGAAGCTCGCGGCGGCGCGGGAGGTCGGCAAGCTGACGGACCGGGAGCTGTTCCTGGTGGGAGTGGGGCTCTACTGGTCCGAGGGCTCGAAGAGCAAGCCGCACAATCCCACCGAAAGAGCCACCTTCATCAACAGCGACCCCGACATGATCCAGCTCTATCTCGCCTGGCTTTCCCTGCTCGGCGTCGAGCCCGAACGGCTGCGCTATCGGGTGATGATCCACGAATCCGCCCAGGTCGCCGAGGCGGAACGCTACTGGGCAGAGCTCATTGGCGTGGACGTCACCACCCTCGAGAGAACGACGCTGAAGAAGCACAACCCGAAGACGGTTCGTAAGAACGTGGGCGAGGGATACCGGGGCTGTCTGGTGGTCCGCGTCCTCAAGAGCGCTGACCTATACCGTCGCATTGAAGGCTGGTGGTACGGCATAGTGGTGGGGGCCAGGTCGACGATCTAGCGGATTGTCCGATTTGGCACTTTTGCCATCCCCTGTGGTGTAATCGGCAACACGACCGGTTTTGGTCCGGTTGTTCCAGGTTCGAGTCCTGGCGGGGGAGCTTCACCTTCCGTTTTCCCGGGTCCCGACCGTCCGGCTCGGGACCCTCCTTCCTTTCCGCCCGGAAACCTCTCGGTATCCTGCGGGTGTCCACCCCCGAAGCCGAAGGGCACACCCGTGAGCGCCAACCGCCCGGCAGCCGTCGTCGTCCTCGCAGCGGGTGAGGGCACCCGCATGAAATCGGCGACCCCGAAGGTTCTGCACGCCCTCTGCGGCCGCTCCCTCGTCGGGCACGTCGTCGCCGCCTCCCGTGAGCTCTCGCCCGAGCATCTGGTCGTCGTGGTCGGCCACGCCCGGGAGCAGGTCTCCGCGCATCTGGCCGAGATCGACGCCGAGGCGCGCACCGCCGTCCAGCATGAGCAGAACGGCACCGGGCACGCCGTCCGGATGGGTCTGGAGGAGCTGTCCGACAGCGGGGTCGCCCTCGACGGCACCGTGATCGTCGTCTGCGGTGATACGCCGCTGCTGACCGGCGAGACGCTCCAGCGGCTCGCCGTGGCGCACTCCGGCGACGGGAACGCCGTGACCGTGCTGACCGCCGAGGTCCCCGACGCCACCGGTTACGGCCGGATCGTGCGGGACGACGCGAGCGGCGCCGTCACCGCGATCGTCGAGCACAAGGACGCGACCGACACGCAGCGGGCGATCCGTGAGATCAACTCCGGGGTCTTCGCCTTCGACGCGCAGTTGCTCACCGACGCTCTCGGCAAGGTGCGCACCGACAACAGTCAGGGTGAGGAGTACCTCACCGATGTGCTCGGCATTCTGCGCGAGGCCGGGCATCGGGTGGGTGCCTGCGTGGCGGCGGATCACCGGGAGATCCTCGGGATCAACAACCGTGTGCAGTTGGCGGAGGCACGCAGGCTGCTGAACGACCGGCTGCTGGAGCGCGCGATGCTGAGCGGGGTGACCGTCGTCGATCCGGCCACCACCTGGATCGATGTGACGGCCACGTTCGAGCCGGACGCGCTGGTGCAGCCGGGTACCCAGTTGCTGGGGGCCACTCATCTGGCCGCGAATGCCGAGGTGGGGCCGAATTCCCGGCTCACCGACACCACGGTCGGTGCGGGCGCGGTCGTGGCGTTCACGGTCGCGGACGGCGCGGTGGTCGGCGCGGGGGCGAGTGTGGGGCCGTACGCGTATCTGCGTCCCGGGACGCGGCTGGGTGCGAAGTCCAAGGCGGGTACGTACGTGGAGATGAAGAACGCCACGATCGGCGCGGGCACCAAGGTGCCGCATCTGTCCTATGTGGGCGACGCGACGATCGGTGAGCAGACCAACATCGGTGCGGCGAGCGTCTTCGTGAACTACGACGGTGTGAACAAGCACCACACCACCATCGGCAGCCACTGCCGGACCGGGGCCGACAACATGCTTGTGGCTCCCGTCACGATCGGGGACGGTGCTTATACCGCCGCCGGATCGGTCATCACCAAGGATGTGCCCCCGGGCTCGCTCGCCGTCGCACGTGGACAGCAGCGGAACATCGAGGGCTGGGTCGCCCGCAAGCGCCCCGGAAGTGCCGCGGCACGGGCCGCCGAGGCCGCTCGTCGGGAGGACGAGGGCCAGCAGTGACATGTGCACAAGTGCGCTGTGCGGGGCGTACGGTGAGAAGTGCACCAAAGTGACATCCAAGGAGACTTGTTGTGACCGGGATCAAGACGACCGGCGAGAAGAAACTGATGTTCTTCTCCGGCCGCGCCCACCCCGAGCTGGCCGAGGAGGTCGCCCATGAGCTGGGCGTCAGCTTGGTCCCGACCAAGGCATTCGACTTCGCCAATGGCGAGATCTACGTACGCTTCCAGGAGTCCGCGCGCGGTGCCGACTGCTTTTTGATCCAGAGCCATACGACTCCGATCAATAAGTGGATCATGGAGCAGCTCATCATGGTCGATGCGCTGAAGCGGGCCTCCGCGCGCTCGATCACGGTGATCGTTCCGTTCTACGGCTATGCCCGGCAGGACAAGAAGCACCGTGGCCGTGAGCCCATCTCGGCGCGGCTGATCGCGGACATGCTGAAGACGGCGGGTGCCGACCGGATTCTCACGGTCGATCTGCACACGGACCAGATCCAGGGCTTCTTCGACGGTCCGGTGGATCATCTCTTCGCGCTGCCGGTGCTGGCGGACTATGTGGGTGCGAAGGTCGACCGTTCGAAGCTGACCGTGGTGTCGCCGGACGCCGGCCGGGTGCGGGTCGCGGACCGCTGGTGTGACCGGCTGGGCGCGCCGCTGGCGATTGTGCACAAGCGGCGGGATCCGGATGTGGCGAATCAGGTCACGGTGCATGAGGTGGTCGGTGATGTGCGGGGCCGGGTGTGTGTGCTGGTCGACGACATGATCGACACGGGTGGCACGATTTGTGCGGCGGCGGATGCGCTGTTCGCGAATGGTGCGGAGGACGTGATCGTGACGGCCACGCATGGTGTGCTGTCGGGTCCGGCGGCGGACCGGCTGAAGAACTCGAAGGTCAGTGAGTTCGTGTTCACCAATACCCTGCCGACTCCGAGTGAGGTGGAGCTGGACAAGGTGACGGTGTTGTCGATGGCGCCGACGATCGCTCGCGCGGTGCAGGAGGTCTTCGAGGACGGCTCGGTGACCAGCCTGTTCGAGGAGCAGGCGTGAGCGGCTTAACCTGCTCGGACCGGTTCTGGGGGCCACTCCCGTGAGGGGGTGGCCTCAACCATTGGTAGAATCGTGGGGTTGCTCGGCGAGGGAGGCCGCGTCTTATCGCGGCTGTCCGTTATCGACGCGCTCTTCGTAGCAAGGTCTGTCGTGGGCCGGGTGACGCCCACACACCGTAAATGATCTACGAGGAGTGCCCCATGGCCGAGGTCAAGATCTCCGCTCAGCCCCGTACCGAGTTCGGCAAGGGTGCGGCCCGGCGTGCCCGTGCGGCCGACCGTGTTCCCGGCGTGGTCTACGGCCACGGCGTGGACCCGCTGCATGTCACGCTTCCGGCGCATGACCTGCTGATGGCGCTGAAGACGCCGAACGTGCTGCTGCGTCTGAAGGTCGAGGGCGGCAAGGACGAGCTGGTCATCCCGAAGGCCGTGCAGCGTCACCCGATCAAGATCGGCGTGCTGGAGCATGTCGACCTGCTGCTGGTGAAGAAGGGCGAGAAGGTCACCGTGGAGGTGCCGATCCTCACCGAGGGCGATCTGGCGCCGGGTGGCAACCTGCTCGAGCACCTGCTGAACGCTCTGCCGGTGGAGACCGAGGCGACTCACATCCCGGAGTCGGTGACCGTCTCCATCGCGGGTCTGGACGCGGGTGCCACCATCCACGCGAAGGACATCACTCTCCCGGCGGGCACCACGCTGGCCGTCGAGGACGACGCGGCCGTGCTTCAGGTGGTCGCCGCCCAGGCCGAGGCTCCGGCCGAGGAGGGCGCCGAGGGTGAGGGCGAGGGCTCCGAGGCGTAGTCTTCGGCTGCTCCCTTCCGCTTTTCCGGCCGCCGTCCCACCTCTGTGGTGGGGCGGCGGCCGTCCTCAAGGAGAGACTTCCAGATGACGGACGACGCGAGCCCTTGGCTTGTGGTGGGCCTCGGCAATCCCGGGGGCGAGTACGCGGGCAATCGCCACAATGTGGGCTTCATGGTGGCCGATCTGCTGGCCGGGCGGATGGGTGCCCGGTTCAAGGCGCATAAGGCGCGGGCGCAGGTCGTCGAGGGCCGGGTGGGTCCGCCGGGGCCGTTGAGCCGCCGGGTCGTGGTCGCCAAGCCGATGTCGTTCATGAATCTCTCGGGCGGTCCGGTGACCGCGCTGCGGGACTTCTACAAGGTGCCGGTCGGTCATGTCGTGGCGGTCCATGACGAATTGGACATCGATTACGGGGCGCTGCGGTTGAAGGTCGGCGGGGGTGACAATGGCCACAATGGGCTGAAGTCGATCACCAAGTCGCTGGGTGCGGATTACTCCCGGGTGCGCTTCGGGATCGGCCGTCCGCCGGGTCGGATGGATGTCGCGGCGTTTGTGCTGAAGGACTTTTCCGCTGCGGAGCGCAAGGAGTTGGACTATTTCGTGGACCGTGCGGCGGATGCGGTGGAGACGCTGATCGCGGATGGGCTGGAGCGCGCGCAGGGGACGTACAACTCCTGAAAAACACCGTTCGCCCGTTTGTTCGGTGGAAGGTTGACCGGGCGGCCGGGGATGGCGAGGATCGCCGCCATGGCTTCCACCGGTATGACCAAGCGCAGCCGTACGCGACGGGCGGGCGAGAGCGCGTACGGGCTTCTGTTGCTGGCGAAGAACGTGGCGATGGGGCTTGTCGCGCTGCTGATCCTGGTGGCCGGGGTGTGGTCGTCCTGGGATGAGGCCAAGCCGACGATGCTCACCAAGGGGCTTGAGCGCGGCACCGTGACGGTTTCCGACTGCGGCGACGACTGGTGCACCGGTTCGTTCGCCCCGGCCCGCGCGGGTGGGGCGACCCATGGCCGGGTGCGGGTCGACAAGGCGGTGACGGACGGGACGGGCGACCGGGTTCCGGTGGCCCTCAAGCCGGGCACGGACCGCGCCGTGCGTACGGGTGTCGCGGGCATCCTCCACGCCTGGGTCCCGTTCGGCGGCTCGCTCCTCCTCACCTCGCTGATCGTCGCGGGCGGCCTCGGTCTGCGCCGCACGGGCTGGACGATGGGCCTGTTGGGCGCGGCCCTGCTGGGCGCGTCCTTCGCGACGCTTACGCTGTAGCGCTCACCGGGTGCCCCCACTGGTCTTGGGCTCGCCCTTCGTCCCGGGACCACCCGCCGTGGGGTGACCGGTCGCGTGGCACAGGCTGTTCGGCACCGCCGGACTCCACCGTCGAGGTACTCGCCGTCGCGGCGGGGAAGACGTGGCGCCGCCCTTCCCTGGGGCAGGGCAGCGGCGGAGCCCGCTGCTTATCGGGGGGCCGAAGGCGGAGCCCCCGGGAACGTCAACTCCCCGACATACGCCGGGCGGGCCCGCTCCCCACAGGGGGCGGGCCCGCCCGGTGTCGCGGCGTACGCCCTGGTCAGCCCGTGTTGCGGAGGCCCGCCGCGACGCCGTTGACCGTG
>NZ_JAHLEM010000576.1 GCF_018883605.1 Streptomyces niphimycinicus
GAAGGCGGAGCCCCCGGGAACGTCAACTCCCCGACATACGCCGGGCGGGCCCGCTCCCCACAGGGGGCGGGCCCGCCCGGTGTCGCGGCGTACGCCCTGGTCAGCCCGTGTTGCGGAGGCCCGCCGCGACGCCGTTGACCGTGAGGAGCAGCGCGCGGCCGAGCAGCGGGTCGGGCTCCTCGCCTCGTTCGCGCGCGGTGCGCTGACGGTGCAGCAGGGTGACCTGGAGGTAGGAGATCGGGTCGAGGTAGGCGTCCCGGACGTGGAAGGTCTGCTTCAGCACCGGGTTGGAGTCGAGGAGTTCGTGCTCACCGGTGATGCGCAGTACCTCTCGTACCGTCAGTTCGTGCTCTTCCTGGATGACGTCGAAGACGTGCTTGAGGTTCTCGGGGACCAGCGTGTCGACGTAGTGTCGGGCGATCCGCAGATCGGTCTTGGCCAGGGTCATTTCGACGTTGGACAGGAAGTTGCGGAAGAAGTGCCAGTGCTGGTGCATTTCGTCGAGGACGCCGTCGAGTCCGGCTTCGCGGGCGGCCTTGAGGCCGGAGCCGACGCCGAACCAGCCGGGGACGATCTGCCGGGACTGGGTCCAGCCGAACACCCAGGGGATGGCCCGGAGTCCGTCGAGGCCGGCGCCGGAGTCGGGGCGGCGGGAGGGCCGGGAGCCGAGGTGGAGGTCGGCGAGCTGGTCGACGGGGGTGGAGGCGAAGAAGTAGGCGGGCAGGTCGGGGTCGTCGACGAGGGCGCGGTAGGCGCCGTGGGCGGCGTCGGAGACGGTTTCCATGGCCGCGTCCCAGCGGGAGAGTGCCTCGTCGGACTGGCGGGGCGCGGTGTGCAGGGCGGATGCCTGGAGCGTGGCGGCGACGGTGAGTTCGAGGTTTTCGCGGGCGAGCGAGGGCACGAGGTACTTGTCGGAGATGACCTCGCCCTGTTCGGTGACCTTGATCTCGCCTTCGAGGGTGCCCCAGGGCTGGGCGAGGATGGCGTCGTGGGTGGGGCCGCCGCCGCGGCCGACGGTGCCGCCGCGGCCGTGGAAGAGCCGCAGTCGTACGCCGTGCCGGTGGGCGACGTCGCGCAGCAGTCGCTGGGCGCGGTGGATTTCCCACTGGGAGGTGGTGATGCCGCCGAACTTGGACGAGTCGGAGTAGCCGAGCATGACCTCCTGGACGTCGCCGCGGAGGGCGACGAGCCGTCGGTAGGAGGGGTCGGCGAGCATTTCGTCGAGAAGCTTGTCGGCGATCTTGAGTTCTTCGGTGGTCTCCAGCAGCGGGACGATGCCGATCTTGGCCCAGCCGGCGTGGAGGTCGATGAGTCCGGCCTCGCGGGCGAGGACGGCGGCGGCGAAGACGTCGTCGGAGCCCTGACACATGGAGATGATGTAGGACTCGACGATTTCGGGGCCGAAGCGCTCGAAGGAGTCGCGGATGGTGCGGAAGACGCCGAGGGTCTTGGCGCCGGCGGCGTCGAGGGGGGCGGGGCTGGGGGCGAGGGGGCGCCGGGAGCGCAGTTCCTTGGCGAGCAGCTTGCGGCGGTAGTCGCGGGGCATGTCGGCGTAGCGCCAAGATTCCTCGCCGAGCCGGTCGAAGAGCTGGCCGAGGGCGTGGTGGTGGGCGTCGGCGTGTTCGCGGACGTCCATGGTGGCGAGCTGGAGGCCGAAGGCGGCGAGGGTGCGGATGGCGCGTTCGAGGCGGCCGCCGGCGATGAGGTGGCCGCGGTGGGCGCGCAGCGAGTCCTGGATGAGGTGGAGGTCGGCGAGGAGTTCGCCGGAGCCGAGGTAGTCGCGGCCGGGCTGGTGGGGGGTGTCGCCGGCGAGCCGTTCGCGGGTGTTGACGATCTTCTGCCGCATGCAGGTGGCCTTGAGCCGGTAGGGCTCTTCGGCGTTGAGCCGCTTGTAGCGCGGGCTGATCTCGGGCAGCAGCTCGAGGTCGCGCTGGAGGGAGGCGAGGAGTTCCTCGGAGGCGCCGGTGTTGCGGATGGAGCTGGAGAGGGCGGCGCGCAGGTCGTCGATGATCTCCAGGGCGTCGGTGATGCCGTGTTCGTGCTGGAGGATCAGGACGTCGCGGGTCACCTCGGGGGTGACGTTGGGGTTGCCGTCGCGGTCGCCGCCGATCCAGGTGCCGAAGGTGAGGGGGCGGGTGGTGGCGGGCAGTTCGACGCCGACGCGCATCAGTTCGGCGGTGAGGTCCTCGAGGACGTCGCCGACGGCGCCGGCGTGCAGTTCGTCGAGGTAGTAGATGGCGTTGCGGGCCTCGTCGGCGGGTTCGGGGCGGGCGACGCGCAGCTCGTCGGTCTGCCAGAGCAGGTCGATGTTCTCGGCGAGCCGCAGGTCGGCGCGGCGGGCGTCGCCGCCGCCGACGGCGGGGGTGTCGAGGAGTTCGGCGATGCGGCGGAGCTTGGTGAGGACGGTGCGGCGGGCGGCCTCGGTGGGGTGGGCGGTGAAGACGGGGCGTACGCCGAGGTGGGCGACGGTCTGCCGGAGGTGCTCGGGGTCGGCGTCCTTGAGCTGGTCGGCGGTGCGGGCGAGGATGCCGCCCTCGACGGCGCGGCGGGTGCGCAGCTCGCGGCCGCGGTGTACCTGTTCGGTGACGTTGGCCAGGTGGAAGTAGGTGGAGAAGGCGCGGACCAGCTTGGCGGCGGTCTGGAGGTCGGTGGAGCCGAGCAGGTCGGCCGCGGCCTCGCCGTCACTGCGGGTGAGGGCGCGGACGCGCTCGACGAGTTCGAGGAGGTCGGGTCCCTCCTGGCGGACGAGGGTCTCGCCGAGCAGGTCCCCCAGACGGCGGATGTCGGCACGCAGAGCGGCGTTGGTGTGGTCGGCACTGCTCACAGGTGCGGGCTCCTTGCAGTGAACGGGGTTCGAAGCGCGGCATCAGGGCTTGCGCGGCGGGCGCCGCGGGCTGCTGACCCGGTGCTTTCGGCCATGTGCGGACCGCGCTGTCCGACGTCCCCAGGATAGGCGGCACGACCCTGTGGGAGACCAGAGCCCTATTGCCCCGCTTCCCGGCCCTGCCATACTTACGACGCCGTAGGTTACGGATCCGTAGCCATGCCCCGAGCCCCACGAGGGATCCCATGACTGCAAGCCCCGACGTGGTCGATGACACGCCGAAGGCCCAGGAGGCCCCGCTTCCCTCCGCCACGCTCGGCGGGGACAGCAAGCGCTCCATCGAACAGATCACCCTTCTCCTGTTCATCACCGTCCCCTTTGTCGCGCTTATCGCGGCGGTTCCCCTGGCCTGGGGCTGGGGGGTGAGCTGGCTGGATCTGGCGCTGATGGTGTCGATGTACTACATCGGCTGCCACGGCATCACGATCGGCTTCCACCGGTACTTCACTCATGGCTCGTTCAAGGCGAAGCGGCCGCTGCGGGTCGCGCTGGCGATCGCGGGGTCGCTGGCCGTGGAGGGGCCGCTGGTGCGCTGGGTGGCCGATCACCGTAAGCACCACAAGTTCTCGGACGCGGATGGCGACCCGCACTCCCCGTGGCGGTACGGCGAGACCGTTCCGGCCCTGATGAAGGGGTTGTGGTGGGCACATATCGGATGGATGTTCGATCAGGAGCAGACGTCCCAGCACAAGTACGCACCGGATCTGCTCAAGGACGGCCCCGTCCGGGCGGTCTCCCGGCAGTTCGTGGTGTGGACGGTGGTCTCCCTGATGCTGCCGCCGGTGATCGGCGGGCTGGCGACCTGGTCCTGGCAGGGCGCGGTGACCGCCTTCTTCTGGGGGTCCCTCGTCCGGGTGGCCTTGCTGCACCATGTGACCTGGTCGATCAACTCGATCTGCCATGCGGTGGGCAAGCGCCCGTTCAAGTCGCGGGACCGCTCCGGCAATGTGTGGTGGCTGGCGGTGCTCTCGTGCGGCGAGTCCTGGCACAACCTGCACCACGCGGATCCGACCTGTGCCCGGCACGGGGTGATGAAGGGGCAGCTCGACTCCAGCGCCCGGATCATCCGCTGGTTCGAGAAGGCGGGCTGGGCGTATGACGTCCGGTGGCCGAGCCAGGCCCGTATCGACGCCCGCCGTCAGGAGGAGTCCGTCGGAGCGGCATGATGGAGGGCGTGGCGACCGACAGTAATACCAGCGGCGAAAAGGACCGGCCGGCCCGGCCCGGCCGACCCTCCGGATCCGGGACCCGGCGGCCCCGCCGGGTCCGGATGACCGGCAAGGAGCGCCGGGAGCAACTGCTGGACATCGGTCGCACGCTCTTCGCCGAGCGTGGCTTCGAGGGCACGTCGGTGGAGGAGATCGCGGCGAAGGCGGGGGTCTCCAAGCCGGTGGTGTACGAGCACTTCGGCGGCAAGGAGGGGCTGTACGCGGTCGTGGTGGACCGTGAGATGCGGCGGATGCTGGACATGGTGACCACATCGCTGACCGCGGGCCATCCGCGGGAGCTGTGCGAGCAGGCCACCTTCGCCCTGCTGGACTACATCGAGGAGTACACGGACGGCTTCCGGATCCTGGTCCGTGACTCCCCCGTCGCCCAGTCGACGGGCACCTTCGCCTCACTGATCAGCGATATCGCCACCCAGGTGGAGGACATCCTGGGCCTGGAGTTCAAGGCCCGTGGCTTCGACGCCAAGCTGGCCCCGCTGTACGCGCAGGCGCTGGTGGGGATGGTGGCGCTGACGGGCCAGTGGTGGCTGGACGTCCGCAAGCCGAAGAAGGCCGAGGTCGCGGCGCATCTGGTGAATCTGGCCTGGCACGGTCTGGACGGTCTGGAGCAGAAGCCGCGGCTGATAGGCCACCGCAAGGCGTGAGGGGCGCGCCTTGGCCGCCCCGGAACGGGCCGTATCCGGGGCGCAACCAGCCGACGGGTGACGACGACCACAGCGCGCCCGCCTCCCGCCCCCGCCCCCCGCTGAACTTCACCTCGGCGGGCATGCTTCCGCTGGAGCAGAACCGCTGTCGCATCGCCACCGTACGGATCGTGGACGGCCTCAGTCGCGTCGGAGCGTCACGGCCCGACGATGGCCTCTCCGATGACGAAGCCCTTCGCGGGGCCGTCGGGGATGACGGCGTCGGTGCCGTAGGGGACGCGGTGCTCGTCGGCGTAGACGGCCTTGTCGGGGTCGGGTGCCGTGAGGATGACGACCGTGCCGTCACCGTCGAAGTCGTCGATCAGGACATAGAGCGGGATGCCCGCACGGGCGTAGGCCCGGCGCTTGCGCTCCCTGTCGCGCGACTGGGCTTCCCGGCCCGGTGAGACCACCTCGAAGACGGCCTGGACACCGCCTGCGTCCACGCCGAGGTCTTCCTCGTCGGGGATCTCGTCAAGGTCCTCGGGGGCGATGAAGAGGTCGGGGATCCAGACCTTGCGGCGGTGGATGAGATTGCCGTCCTGGTAGGCGGCATGGTCGCCATCCGCGAGATGAGCCTCCAGGGCCCGGCGGAGGCGGTTGATGATCACGGTATGGCGGCGACGGCCGGTGGGCGACACCTCGATGTACTCCTCGATGATCTCGGCCCGGTAGCCCTCGGGGAGTTCCATGGCCTTCCACGCCTGCCACAGCACCTCGTCCAGGGACATGGCCTCCTGCCCGGCGGCCGGGGGCAACCCGTCGTCCACGGCAGAGCACGGCTCATGCGCGAGAGCGGTCATCGTGAAGCACCTCCTCCATCAGTCTGGGCGCCGACGCCACTGCGGCACAAGCGACACCGTGACGCTAGGCGACCGGGAGCGGTGCCGGGCCGGGAAGTCGACGCGATCATCCGATCGGGTGGTTTCACCCGATCGGCTCAACGGATGCCGACAACCCCCGGGCCGGGGTGGGCCTTGCGGGACGGGCGGAACCCGGCTCAAGGTCCAGGGCCGTGATCATCGCTGGGCCGTGCGGGCCACGACGAAGATGCGGCGGAACGGGAAGGCCGTGCCGTGGGGGCCGGAGGGGTAGGCGTCGCGGAGTTGGGCGGCGTAGGCGGCGAGGAAGCGGTCGCGGGCGGGCGGGTCGTCGGCGAGGGCGGTCAGGACCGGGCGCAGGGCGGTGCCCTTGACCCAGTCGAGTACGGGGTCGGGGCCGGTCAGGACCTGTACATAGGTGGTCTCCCAGGCGTCGACCTCGCAGCCGAGGGCGGACAGGCGCTCCAGGTACTCGGTCGGGTCCAGGACGGAGGCGGGGTCGCGGACGCGGTCGGCGAGGCGGTCGCGCCACTCGGGGGTGTCGCACAGCTCGCGCAGCAGGGTGTGGCTGGGGGCGGCGAAGTTGCCGGGGACCTGGAAGGCGAGGGTGCCGCCGGGGCGCAGTCCGGCCAGCCAGGTGCCGAAGGAGTCGGGGTGGCCGGGGACCCACTGGAAGGCGGCGTTGGAGACGATCAGGTCGTAGGGCTCGTCCGGTGCCCAGGCCCGCACATCGGTACGGCGCAGGTCGAGGCGGCCGCCGCCGGTGGTGGGGCCCGCGAGGGGCTGGGCCTCGGCGAGCATCTCGGCGGAGTTGTCCAGGCCGGTGACATGGGCGTCGGGCCAGCGGTCGAAGAGCAGGACGGTGACGTTGCCGGGTCCGCAGCCGAGGTCGGCGATGCGGGGCGGGCGGCCGGGGCCGGTGGGCAGTTCGGGGATGCGGGCCAGCAGGTCCTGGAAGGGGCGGGTGCGGTGGCCGGCGTGGCGCAGATACTGCCGGGGATCCCAGTTGGGCGCGGTGGTCATGGTCGGTCCCCCTGTGGGTACGGTCGGTACGGGGCGCGCTGCCGTGACCGCTGCGCATCCCGGTGTCTTACCGTTGCCCACGGTATCTCTTGATGTCAAGAGACTTCATGTCGACAGACCCACTACACTGATCGCCATGGAGGACGAGGTCGATCGGCTGGTCGCGGCGTGGCGGCGGGAACGCCCCGACCTCGATGTGGAACCGCTCGAAGTGCTCAGCCGGGTCAGTCGGCTCGCCCGCCATCTGGACCGGGCGCGGCGGATCGCCTTCGCCGAGCACAATCTGGAGCCCTGGGAGTTCGACGTCCTGACCTCGCTGCGCCGGGCCGGGCCCCCGTATCAGCTCTCCCCCGGGCAGTTGCTGACCCAGACCCTGGTCACCTCGGGCACCATGACCAACCGCATCGACCGGCTCGCCAAGAAGGGGCTGGTCGAGCGCGGGCCCGACCCGAGTGACCGGCGCGGCGTGCTGGTCCGGCTGACCGCCGAGGGGCGTGACCGCGCCGATCAGGCACTGGCCGGGCTGCTGGACCATGAGCACGCCATTCTGGCCGAGCTCTCCCAGGCCCAGCGCGCCGAACTGGCCGCGCTGCTACGCCAGTTGACCGCCCCGTTCGACAATCTCCCCGGCTAGGTCGACCGGGCCCACCCCGGCACGCCGGGCCAGCGCCACGGCCGCCAGCGTGGAGTGCACGCCCAGCTTGCCCAGCACATTCTGCATATGGGTGCGGACGGTGTGCGGGGAGAGGAAGAGCCGCTCGGCGACGGCCTTACGGCCGAGCCCGGCCACCATGCAGCGCAGCACCTCCCGCTCACGCGGGGTCAGCGACTCGACCAGGCGCTCGCTTTCGGTGCGGTGCTTACGGGCGGCCGTCAACTCCCGCAGGACGCCGGTGAGCAGCGCGGGCGGCAGATGGGTCTCCTCCCGGAGCACCCCCCGGATGACCGCGAGCAGCCGCACCAGCGAGCAGTCCTTGGCGACCCAGCCGGACGCCCCGGCCTGGAGCGCCACCGCCGCGCGGCGCGGATCGTCGCGCTCGGCCAGCACCACGGTGCGCACCCCCGGCTGGGTGGAGCGGACCGCGCCGACCAGCCATATGCCGTCGGCCACCCGGCCGTTCACCGCCCGGGCGGGGCCACCGTGCGGCC
>NZ_JAHLEM010000577.1 GCF_018883605.1 Streptomyces niphimycinicus
CGAGCGCCCGCCGAGGCCGCCGAGCAGTCCGCGCAGCCGGGGCCGGGCGGCCGAGCGGGCGCGCAGCACCCGCTCGACCTCGCGCCAGGTGACATCGCTCGCGTAGGAGATGATCCGGGCGGATTCGTAGATCTGGCGCAGCAGGGCGTCGGCGTCCAGCAGTCCGAGGGCGCTCGCGACCTGGTCCTGTTCCTG
Source organism: Streptomyces niphimycinicus (assembly GCF_018883605.1). Lineage (GTDB taxonomy): Bacteria > Actinomycetota > Actinomycetes > Streptomycetales > Streptomycetaceae > Streptomyces > Streptomyces niphimycinicus. The sequence continues at coordinate 196 of NZ_JAHLEM010000577.1, forward strand.
GAGCGCGAGGCGGTCGGTGGCGCGGCCGGTGGCCAGATGGAGCGCGTCGCGGGCGTCCAGCAGCCGCCGCCGCGCGTCGTCGAGGCCCTCGCGGGGGGCGTCGGCGAGCCAGGAGGCGGCGATGGCGCGCAGCGCGGTGGCGTCGCGGAGCCCGCCGCGGGCCTCCTTCAGATCGGGTTCGAGCAGGAACTGAAGCTCACCATGGCGCTCGGCGCGCTCCTGGCACAGCGCGTGGAGCTCGGGCAGCCGCCGCGGGGCCTGGGCGCGCCAGTCGGCCAGGACGGTGCTGCGCAGATCGGCGGTGAGCGCCTGGTCGCCCGCGATGTGGCGGGCGTCGAGCAGGCCGAGCTGGACCTTCAGCTCCTCGGCGGCGGTCGTGCGGGCCTCGTCGGGGGTGCGCACCGAGTGGTCGAGGGCGAGGCCCATGTCCCACACCGGGTACCAGACGTGGTCGGCGAGGGCTGCGAGGGCCGAGCGGTCGGCGGAGCCGTCGTGCAGCAGCAGCACATCGAGGTCGCTGCGCGGGGAGAGTTCGCCGCGTCCGTAGCCGCCGACCGCCACCAGGGCGACGCCCCGGCCGATCCCGGCGGTCTGCGCCCCGCCGGTGAGCAGCGCGGCCAGCCACTGGTCGGTGAGTCCGGCCAGGGCGGAGCGGCGCGGCGGCCCGGACCGCGACCCCTCCTGGAGGAGTCGCAGCCTGGCCGCCGCGTAGCCGCCGGGCCCCGAGTGGGTGGTGTCGGTCGTGGTCTCGAGGCTTTCCGTCAACTCGGCTCCCTGTCAGCGTGCGACTGGTTGTCCGGCTCGTGCCGGGCCCTCGGAAGGCGTACGGGCTCCGGTCCGCGGAAGGCGTACGGGCTCCGGTCCGCGGAAGGCGTCCCGGCCCCGGTCCTCGGAGGGCGCCCGGGCCGCGGTCCTCGGAGGGCGTTCCGGCCCCGGCCCTCAGAGGGCGTCCGGGCCGCGCTCCCCGGTGCGGACCCGGACGGCGGTCTCCACGGGGACGCTCCAGACCTTGCCGTCCCCGATCTTTCCGGTGCGGGCCGCCTTGACCACGACATCGACGAGATCGTCGGCGTCCTCGTCCTCGACCAGCACCTCTATGCGCACCTTGGGCACCAGGTCGACGGTGTACTCCGCACCCCGGTAGACCTCGGTGTGGCCGCGCTGGCGGCCGTAGCCGCTGGCCTCGGTGACGGTCAGGCCCTGGACGCCGAACGCCTGGAGCGCTTCCTTGATCTCGTCGAGCCGGTGCGGCTTCACGACTGCGGTGATGAGCTTCACGCGTCCACCTTCTTGTTGTGCGGCTTCTGCGGCGCGGACGCGCCGGTCGCGGCGGGCACCGTACTACGGGCGGATCCGCCCACCGCGCTGAAGTCATAGGCGGTCTCGGCGTGGAACGCCTGGTCGATGCCGCCCAGCTCATCGTCCTCACTGGCCCGGAAGCCGATGGTCATATCGATGAGCTTGGCGAGGATCCAGGAGACGACGAAGGAGTAGAGCAGCACCGTGAAGGCGCCGAGCGCCTGCTTGCCCAACTGGGCCGCGCCGCCGACGCCGTCGGTGGCCAGGACGCCGACCAGGAGGGTGCCGATGACACCGCCGACCAGGTGCACCCCGACCACGTCGAGCGAGTCGTCGAAGCCCAGCTTGTACTTGAGGCTGACGGCCCAGGAGCAGACGACACCGGCCACCAGGCCGATCACGATGGCGCCCCAGGCGTTCACCGCCGCACCCGAGGGGGTGATGGCGACCAGGCCCGCGACCGCGCCGGAGGCGGCACCCAGCGTGGTGAACGCGCCGTGCCGGATGCGCTCGTAGGCGAGCCAGCCGAGCATCGCGACACCGGTGGCGACCTGGGTGTTGAAGGCCATGTTGGCGGCGGTCCCGTTGGCGGCGAGGGCGGAGCCGGCGTTGAAGCCGAACCAGCCGAACCACAGCAGACCGGAGCCGAGCATCACCAGCGGCAGGTTGTGGGGGCGCATCGGGTCCTTCTTGAAGCCGATGCGCTTGCCGAGCACCAAGGCCACGGCGAGGCCCGCGGCGCCCGCGTTGATGTGGACCGCCGTGCCGCCCGCGAAGTCGATGACCTCCCTCTTGAACAGCCAGCCGTCGGCCTGCCAGACCCAGTGGGCCACCGGGAAGTAGACGACCGTGGTCCACAGGGTGATGAACAGTGCCCAGGAGCCGAACTTGACGCGGTCGGCGACGGCTCCGCTGATCAGCGCGGGGGTGATCACCGCGAACATGAGCTGGAAGAGGGCGAAGGCCAGCACCGGGATCGCGTCGGGCTTCTCGCCCCACAGCGAGGTCGGCTCGATGCCCCGGAAACCGATGTGGTCGAGATTGCCCAGCAGCCCGCCGCCGATGTCATCACCGAAGGTGAGCGAATAGCCGAACAGCACCCACAGCAGCGAGACGACGCCGAGCGAGATGAAGGACATCATCAGCATGTTCAGGGCGCTCTTCACCCGCACCATGCCGCCGTAGAAGAAGGCCAGGCCAGGGGTCATCAGCATCACGAGCGCGGCGCTGATCAATACGAACGCGGTATTTGCGCCATTCAATGTGGACGTCTCCTCGAAACGACGGCCCGTGCGGGCAGGACATCGGGGGGCCGGTATTCGCCTCGAGGTTGGCGCAGCACCGTTTCAGCCGATGCCACCCGATGTTTCACCGCAGTGACGAAGGCCGCGGGAGTGTTACGTACCAATGAACCGCGGCTGTCAGGGCGGAGCGCTCCGTTATCGTGTCGCAACCACCGCCGGGACCGCTCAGACGGCCTGGCCGGGCCCCGCGGCCCCTGGCGTATCGGGCATGAGGGTGGCCAGCCGCTCGCCGAGATCGGCGATCTGAGGCACATCGCCGAACTGGCGCACCGCCGTGTCCACGGTCTTGCGCAGCCGGTTGTTGACCCGCTCCGAGCGCACCCGCTTGGCGAGCGGCAGCGCCAGGCGGGCGACCCCGGCGGCCTGCTCGGGCTCCTTCTGGAGGAGATGGACGGTGGCCATGCCGATCAGGTTGAGCGCATACGAACGCTGGGGGCCCGCGTCGTTCTCGGTCTCCTCGCCGAAGAGCTTCACGGCCTGGCGCATCACCGGGTCGGCCATCTTGGCGTAGGTGGGGCTGCGGCCGGCGACATAGGCGAGATCGCGGTAGGAGTGGGCGTTCTCCGCGTTGAGCTCGGCCTCGGAGAAGAAGCGGATCCAGTCGGGGTCGCCGTCGCCCTTGGCGCAGTCGGCGAAGGTGTCCTCGGCCATCTTCACCGCGCGATGGCATTTGCTGGGCTGGCCCATATTGGCGTAGGCGCGGGCCTCCATCGCGTACAGCATGGCCTGGGTCCGCGGGGTGGCGTTCTCCCGGCTGCCGTACTGCGCGAGGTGGATCAGCTCCAGCGCGTCGTCCGGCCGGCCGACGTGGATCATCTGGCGGCTCATACCGGAGAGGATGTACGAGCCGAGGGGGCGGTCGCCGGACTCCTTGGCGGCGTGCAGGGCGAGCACGAAGTACTTCTGCGCGGTGGGCTGGAGCCCGATGTCATAGCTCATCCACCCGGCCAGTTGGGCGAGCTCGCCCGCGACCTTGAACAGCCGCCTGGAGACCGCCTCCGGATGCGGCTCCTGGAGCAGGTCGGTGACCTCGTGCAACTGGCCGACCACCGCCTTGCGGCGCAGCCCGCCGCCGCACTGGGCGTCCCAGGCGCGGAACATCACGATGGTGGACTCCAGCAGCTCCAGCTCCGGCTCGGAGAGCCGGGAGAGCCGGCGCGCGCGCCCGGCGTCCGCCGCTTTGGCGCCGCCGGGCTGTCCGCTCGTGGAGGGCACCAGCCAGCGCTGCATCGGCTCGATCAGGGCGGGGCCCGCGGACAACGCGAGCGAGGTGCCGAGGAAGCCGCGGCGGGCGAGCATCAGATCGCTGCGGGAGAACTCGCCGATCAGCGCGACCGTTTCGGGCCCGGCCCAGGGAAGATCCACACCGGACACGGACGGTGACCGGTGGACGGCACGCAGCCCGAGGTCCTCGATGCCCACCACACAGCCGAAGCGCTCGGAGAACAACTCGGAGAGGATCTGCGGAATCGGCTCCCGGGGCTGCTCGCCGTCCAGCCAGCGGCGCACCCGCGAGGTGTCCGTGCTGATGTGGTGGGCGCCTAACTGCCGCGCTCTGCGGTTGACTTGGCGCGCCAGCTCCCCCTTCGACCAGCCGCTGCGCACGAACCACGACTGCAATTGCGCATTGGGGCGCTTCCCAGCACCGCCGCCGCCGTCGCCCACCCGGAACGCCCCCATCCCACGAATCTTCCCGAACCGCCACCAGAATGCCTTCTGTCACGGTCAGTTGTCCCCGGGATGCGGCGTATCAACCGTCCCGACGGGGAACCGCCACATGCCAGGGGCATGTACCGATCCGTACTCCGCCCGTCGTCAGCTCGCGTTCGAGCGAGCACCACATCCAGGGACCGTGCACTGAAAGTAATCCTACGATCACGCCCCCGGCGAGGCGGTTCCCGAAAACGCCACCATTCGCCACCCCTTCGAATGAACCCGGTTACCGGTTCGCACGATTCACTTGACACCGGGGCGACGGGAAGCAGGTGAAGGGATGCAGGCGGGGGCGCACGGGTCCCGTCTCACCACCTGCGTCACATCGGAGCGCACTCTGCCGCGCCTCCTTGGCGACGGAGCGTCATCGTGACGTTCCGGCTCGTAACCATCCAGAGCGGGACCCGTTGGAGGGGGCATGGGCTTCACGATCGGCGGCAACCGGGACATGCGGTCCGGCTCACGGCGCCGCGGCCGTACGTCCGAGTCCACGACGGTGGCGGAGTACACCGGTCTGTGGGGCTGGGACGTGGTGCCGGGCGCGCGGGCGGCACGGAGCTCGGGGGGCGGCAGAAACGAATGTTCATGCGGTGACCACGGCTGTCCCTCCCCCGGCGCGCATCCGCTCTCCTTCGCCCCCGGCGTCCCGGCGGGCGCCACGCTGGACGCCGCCGCGGCCGCGTGGGAGCGGGTCCCGGGGGCGGCCGTGCTGCTGCCGGTGGGCCGCTCGTTCGACGTCCTGGAGGTCGCGGAGTACGCGGGCGGACACGCGCTGGTCCGGCTGGAGCGGATGGGGCTGCCCCTCGGCCCGGTGGCCGTCACCCCGCACGGGCGCGCCCAGTTCTTCGTCGCCCCCGGTGCCGCCGCCGAACTCCCCGAGCTGCTGTACCGCATGGGCTGGGACGACGCCGACCTCGATCTGCGCTGTCTGGGCCCGGGCGACCACATCACCGCCCCGCCCTCGGACCTCGGCGGCCTCGGACCGGTCCGCTGGCTGCGCCCGCCGACCCTCGACACCGCGGGCCGCCCGCCGCACGCCCGGCTGGTCCTGGGCACCCTCGCCTATCTGAGCCACCGGGCCGGGGCCTGAGGCGGCTTTCCGCTTACCCGAACGCTCCATACCCGAACGCTCCGTACCCGAACGCTCCATACCCGAACGCTCCGTACCCGAACGCTCCGTACCCGAACGCCCCGTATGCGGGCGCTCCATACCCGAACGCCCCGTATGCGGGTGCTGTGCCCGTACGCGGACGCCGTTGAAAGCCGTACCCGAACGCCGGACGGGCCGGGAGTCAACCCCGGCCCGTCCGGCGCGCTACAGGTGATCCCCCCACCACGGCCTCAGCCGCCGATCAGCGCGTCGACGAACGCCTCCGGCTCGAACGGCGCGAGATCGTCCGCGCCCTCGCCCAGCCCCACCAGCTTGACCGGGACCTTCAGCTCACGCTGGACCGCGACGACGATGCCGCCCTTGGCGGTGCCGTCCAGCTTGGTCAGCACGATGCCGGTGATGTCCACGACCTCCGCGAACACCCGCGCCTGCACCAGGCCGTTCTGCCCGGTCGTGGCGTCGAGGACGAGCAGCACCTCGTCCACCGCGCCGTGCTTCTCCACGACCCGCTTGACCTTGCCCAGCTCGTCCATCAGACCGGTCTTGGTGTGCAGCCGCCCGGCGGTGTCGATCAGGACGACGTCCGCGCTCTCCGCGATGCCCTCCTTCACCGCGTCGAAGGCGACCGACGCCGGGTCGCCGGCCTCCGGCCCCCGGACCGTACGGGCGCCGACCCGCTCGCCCCAGGTCTGCAACTGATCGGCGGCGGCGGCGCGGAACGTGTCGGCCGCGCCGAGCACCACCGACTTGCCGTCCGCGACGAGCACCCGGGCCAGCTTGCCGGTCGTGGTGGTCTTACCGGTGCCATTGACGCCGACGACCATGACGACGCCCGGCTTCTCCTCGCCGTTCGCGCCCACGCCGCTCTCGGTGTGCACCGAACGGTCGGCCTCGGTGCCGATGAGGCGCAGCAGCTCCTCACGCAGCAGACCGCGCAGCTCCTCCGGGCTACGGGTGCCGAGCACCTTGACGCGCTCCCGCAGCCGCTCGACCAGCTCCTCGGTCGGCGCCACACCGACATCGGCGGTCAGCAGCGTGTCCTCGATCTCCTCCCAGGTGTCGTCGTCGAGGTGCTCTCGGGACAGCAGCGTCAGCAGCCCCTTGCCCAGAGTGGTCTGGGAGCGGGACAGCCGGGCGCGCAGCCGCACCAGCCGGCCGGCGGTCGGCTCCGGGACCTCGATCGGCGGAACCTCGGGCGGGGCGGCGGCGGGTGCCTCCGCGGCCGGGGCCCCGGTCCCCGGAAGGTCCACCTCCTCGATGGTTCTGCGTGGTTCCTCACGCGGGGTTTCGGCCTCCTCGCCGACGTGCGGTTCGGCGGGCGGCGCGGTGACGGTGGGGCTGCTGGGCGGGGGCGGGGGCAGCCGCTTCTTCTTGCGGCCGCTGATCACGAGCCCGCTGATCGCGGCGACCGCGATCACAGCGATGACTACGGCAAGGATGAGGTATTCCATAACGCCCCCCAGTATCAGCCACGAGGGGGAGCGAGTCATGCGCCTCCCAGCCCGGCCTGCCGGGCGCGCACGATCGCCTGGGCGCGGTCGCGCACTTGGAGCTTGGCGAAGATCGAGCCCACGTGATTACGCACCGTCTTGTCGGTGACCACCAGCCGCTGGGCGATCTGACGGTAGCCGAGACCGGCCGCCAGCAGATCCAGCACCTCCCGCTCCCGGGCCGTCAGAGTCGGGAACGCCTCCTTGGCGGACGCCGAACCCGAGGCGCCGACCAGCGCACCCAGCCGCTCCGCCATCCGCGGGCTGAAGACCGCGCCGCCCCGCGCCACGGTATGCAGCGCCCGCAGGATCTCGTCCCGGCCCGCGCCCTTGAGCAGATAGCCGCGGGCCCCCGCGCGCACCGCGGCCAGCAGGCTGTCGTCGTCCTCCGACATCGTCATGACCAGCACCCGGATCTCGGGGTGATCACACAGAATCCGCCGCGTCGCCTCCAGGCCGGACCGGCCCGGCAGCCCGAGATCCATCACCACCAGATCCGGACCGGTGCGCATGGCCTCGGCCATCGCCCCGTCCGCGCAGGCCGCCTGACCGACTACGGCGAACGCGTCATCGAGATTGACGGCGGCGGCCAAGCCCTCACGGAAGAGGGGATGATCGTCCACCAGCAGTACCCGCCACTGCCCCACGCTTACGGCTCCCTTTCTTTTGAGGCTCGGTTCGCCTCCGGGGCGCCTCAGCCTCCCCCAGCTACCGCTGGGAGGTGCCCCCGGCCGGAAGACCCCAGCACCCGCAGGCCCAATGCCGTGCCGCCCTAAGGCGCCCGGCTCATTGGTCTACTCGTCTTGAGCAGCGCCCGGCACGCCTCGTGCCCGGTGGGCTTCCGGTGCTCCTCGG
>NZ_JAHLEM010000578.1 GCF_018883605.1 Streptomyces niphimycinicus
CAGCACCCGCAGGCCCAATGCCGTGCCGCCCTAAGGCGCCCGGCTCATTGGTCTACTCGTCTTGAGCAGCGCCCGGCACGCCTCGTGCCCGGTGGGCTTCCGGTGCTCCTCGGGGTTCCCGTGTTCGCCCGGTCCGGCGAGCGGCAGCACCGCGTGCACCACCGTGCCGGTCGCCGATCCGGTCACCGAGCACGACCCGCCGATCTCCTCGGCCCGTTCGGTGACCGACGCGAGGCCGACCCCGGGCACCGCGGTCTCGCGCAGCCCACTCCCATCGTCGGTGACCTTGACCTCCAGGGTGTCCGGGCCCGCGGTCAGCTCGACGCTCACCTGGCGCGCCCTGGCGTGTCGTACGGCGTTGGTCAGCGACTCCGCGGCGATCCGGTACGCGGCCGTCTCCACGCCGGGCGACAGCGGGGGCAGTGCCGCGGGGCGGCTGGCCACGCCGACCCGTAGCCCGGCGACGCCCAGCCGGTGTGCCAGGTCCCGGACCGCACCGGCCAGTCCGCGCTCGGCCAGCGCGGCAGGCGCCAGGCCCGCGGTGATCCGCCGCACCTCCACCAGCGCCTCGGCCAGTGTCTCGGCGGCCTCGCACAACTGCGGGGTGGCGGGGTGGCCGGGCGGGCAGGAGGTCTGCGCGATGTCCAATCGCAGCCTTACGGCGGCCAGTTGGGGGCCGAGTCCGTCGTGGATCTCCCGGCGCAGCCTGCGGCGTTCCTCCTCGCGGGCGAGCACCAGCCGTTCCCGGGCGGCCTGGGCCTCCTCGGCCAGGCGCAGCGCGGTGAGCGCGGGGGCGGCCTGGTCGGCGAGGAGGGAGAGCAGTCCGCTGTCGCGTTCCGCCGGGGTGCCGGAGCCGTCGCGGGAGACCTCCAGGCGGCCGACGGTGCGGCCGTGGTGGCGCAGCACGAAGGTTTGGACCGGGCCGGTCAGCGGGGCCCCCTCGGAGGCCAGCCGCCGGGGTCCGGCGCGGGTGTCGACGCTGACGGCGGCGCCCGAGACGCCGAGGTCCTCCACGGCGCTGCGGCAGATCTGCTGGGGCACCTCGCCGGGGTGCGGGGCCTGCTGGAGTCTTACGGCGAGGGCGCTCACGGCTTCGTGCGGGCGGGCCCGGGGCCCGTAGAAGGCGCGCTCGACGCAGAGGGTGAGCCAGCGGGCGCTGGGCCGCAGCCCCCAGCCCAGCACCAGGGCGCACCCGGCGGTGACGGTGGTGGCCCGGCTCCGCACGGAGGGGAGTCCGGCCTGGACGGCGACGACCGCGCAGACCACCACGGCCGCCAGTGAGGTGAGCACGAAGGCGCGGGCGAGGCGGTGGCTGGTGGAGCGGTCCAGCCGCCATATGCCGGTGCGGGCGACGCCGAGGCAGATGGCGGCGGCCCATACGGCGCTGCCAACGGTGCGGGCCACGATGGTGGGCACGCCCTCGCCCCACTGGGACAACAGGAGCGAGACACAGGCGGGATAGGCGGCGGCCAGCAGCGCCCAGTCGCGCCGCTCGGCGCCGCGCGAGAGGGCGGCGCGGCAGCACAGGGCGGCCGTCACGGCCGCCGCGACGCTGCGCAGCACCCAGGGTTCGGCCTCGGCGTAGGTGTCGAGGTGGTCGAAGGCCCACTGGCCGCCCGCGGTGGCGAACGCCGGGTTGAGCACGGTGCCGACCCGGGGCTCGCTGATCATCCACAGCCCCGCGTACCCCAGCCAGTAGCCGGACGCGCCCAGGCTGATCACCCACCACTGCCAACGCCGGCGCCCGCCCCGGGGGAACAGCCACAGGGGAAGCAGCAGCACGGTCAGCGGGCGGCAGGCCATCTTGGCGGCGGCGAGCAGCAGGGACAGTACGGCGCCGGTGGTGCCCAGGTCGGCCAGGCCCAGCAGACCGGCCGCGGCCGAGGGCAGCAGCCACAGGCCGCCGGCCACCAGCAGGACGCCGCCGTAGCGCCGGGCCTCGCGCTCGGCCAGCAGCAGCACCCCGACGCCCAGCACCGGGACGCCCACGGCGACCCGGGTGAGCACGGTGGCGCCCCGGGGGTGGGGATAGGCCAGCGCGAGCCACTGATCGTTGACCCTCAGCATCCCGGCCACCCATCCGGCCAGGACCACCACGATCAGTGCCGATACCCCGCCCGCGGCGCGCACGGCGCGGTCCTTCGGCAGTGCGGCATGTCGCATCTCAGCCGGCGGCCGGCCCGGCGGTCAGGGCGTGTGCCGCGCCGGAGCCGCCGCCGGCCCACAGCGTGACGTAGTTGTCGTTGCGGCCGGGGCGGCACTTGTACTCATCCCATTTGTGCCGCTCGATGCCCGACTTGCCCGCGCGCTTGCAGGCCGCGGTGGTGTCGTAGTGCCCCGCCTCCCGCCAGGTGGTGTCCCCGGAGGTGGCGGCCGGGGAGGAGGCGGTGGCGGGTGAGGAGGCCGCGGTCCACACGACGGCCCCGGCGCTCAGGCCGAGTGCGATCGCCGTGCGGATTCGGATAGGGCGCATGGTCGTTCTCCTTGGTCTCGCCCGTGCCCTACCCGCCGCCGCGACCGTGAAGTGCGCGGCTGCCGCGGCCCACCCGAACCGGTGACCTTCTAGCACCCCCGTTCCGTATCCCGTCGGTGGCGCCGGGGCCGGATGCTCACCAGACGAGCACCAGTACGGCGACGGCGATCGTCTCGGCCTCCTCGTAAGGCAGTCCGAAGCGCATCAGGGTGAGCATGATGGGCTGCGCCGCCCAGACCTCCAGTGTGTCCAGGAAGTTGGCGAGCCGGTGTGCGTACCGGCGCACCATCGCGGTTTCCCGGGGGCTCAGCCGGCTGAGCAGCTTGGCCAGCAGCGCGCCCCCGTGGTGCAGGGCGGTCACCAGCAGCCGCTGCCGGATGAGCCGCGCGGCCTCGGGGTCCGGGGCGGCGCCGGAGAAGAGCGCGGCCTTGGCGGATTCCAGGTCCCCGGGGTCGCCCGCGGTCAGCCGGACCCGGTTGATGAGGTCGTCGATATCGGCCGCGGTGATGAGTGATTCCCCCGTGCTGATCGTCACGCACCCCTCCTCAGTTGGCGTTGTGGGCTGCGGCCCATGGGGCGGGCCGACCCTCACAATCGGCCGCCCCGCGTCCCAGGCACATGAGTCATCCGTCCCGGCCGTGCCCGGGCGGTGGGCCGAACGGCCCATGCGGGTGGCGATTTGACGGTCCGTCAGTTACGGTCCGGCTGCCACAGCCGCGACGAAGGAGGACATCCGCCATGCCGGTCACGGTCGTACGCCTCAACCTCGTCGATCCCGACGCGACTCCGCGCAGCCTGTCCGAGCGGTACCGCGCCGCCCTGGAGATGGCGGCCTTCGCCGATGAGCGGGGCATCTCCACCCTCCAGACCGAGGAGCACCACGGCTCCCCCGACAACTGGCTGCCCGCCCCGCTGCCCTTCGCGGGCACGCTGCTGGGCGCCACCCGCCGGATCACCGTCACCCTCTCGGCGCTGATCGCGCCGCTGTACGACCCGCTGCGGCTGGCCGAGGACCTCGCCGTGCTGGACCTGGCCGGCGGCGGGCGGCTGATCACGGTGGCGGGGATCGGCTACCGGCCGGAGGAGTACGCGGCCCAGGACAAGGACTGGAAGCGGCGCGGGGTGCTACAGGACGAGGCGCTGGAGACGCTGCTCGCGGCCTGGACGGGCGAGCCCTTCGACTACCGGGGCCGCACCGTCCGGATCACCCCCCGCCCGTACACCCGGCCGCATCCGCCGCTGCTGGTCGGCGGCAGTTCACAGGCGGCGGCCCGCCGGGCGGCCCGTCTCGGCCTGCCGTTCTTCCCGAGCGCGCATCTGCCGGAGCTGGAGGCGTATTACCACGCGCGGCGGGCGGAGTACGGCACCGAGGGCTGGTGTCTGATGCCCCCGGCGGCCACCCCGCTGCTGCATCTGTCCGAGGACCCGGACCGGGCCTGGGCGCGGTACGGCTCTCATCTGCTGTACGAGGCGCGCAGATATGCCTCCTGGCAGCAGGGCACGGTGCGCTCGGCGGTGCGCTCACGGGCCGATGATGTGGCGGCGCTGCGCCGCGAGGGCGTCTACCGCATCGTGACCCCCGAGGAGTGCGTCGCATACGCGGCGGAGGGCGGCGAGATGGCGAGCCTGGTGCTCCATCCGCTGTGCGGGGGGATGCCGGTCGAGGAGGGCTGGCGGTCGCTGCGGCTGCTCGCGGAACGAGTGCTGCCCCGCCTCAAGGACTGAGGCGGGGCAGCTTCTCCTGTGCGAGGAGTGGGCAGCGGGGGGGGTTAGCCCATCTCCTCCAACGCCTTGCCCTTGGTCTCCGGCACCCACTTGAGGATGAACGGGATCGAGAGCAGGGCGAAGGCTGTGTACATGACGTACGTGGCCGACAGGTTCCAGTCCGACAGGCTCGGGAAGCTGGCGGTGATGGCCCAGTTGGCGATCCACTGGGCGGAGGCGGCGACACCGAGGGCCGCGGCGCGGATCTTGTTCGGGAACATCTCGCCGAGCAGGACCCAGACCACCACACCCCACGAGAGGGCGAAGAAGAGCACGAAGGCGTGGGCCGCGATCAGCGCGAGGACGCCCTGGGCGTGCGGCAGCTTGCCGTCCACCAGGTGGGCCGAGAAGGCCCAGGCCACCAGGGAGAGGGAGACGGCCATGCCCACGGAGCCGATGAGCGCGAGCGGCTTGCGGCCGATCCGGTCGACGAAGATCATCGCGATCACGGTGCCGAGGATGTTGATGATCGACGTGGTGAAGGAGTAGAAGAACGAGCTGCTCGGGTCGACGCCGACGGACTGCCACAGCGTCGAGGAGTAGTAGAACGCCACGTTGATGCCGACGAGCTGCTGGAAGACCGAGAGCCCGATGCCGATCCAGACGATGGGCAGCAGACCGAACCGGCCGCCGAGGAGGTCCTTGAAGGTGGACTTCTCCTCACTGCGCATGGCCCGGTCGATCTCGGCGACCCGCACATCGAGGTCCACGGTCTTGCCCTCGACCTCTTCGAGGACCTTCTTGGCCTGCTCGGTCCGGCCGGCGGAGATCAGGAAGCGGGGCGACTCGGGGATGGCGAAGGACAGCAGCCCGTAGAGGACGGCGGGGACGACCATGACGCCGAGCATCCACTGCCAGGCTTCCAGACCGGCGATCCGGCCGCGCTGGTCGCCGTCGGCGAGGTTGAGGATGCCCCAGTTGACGAGCTGGGAGATGGCGATGCCGACGACGATCGCGGCCTGCTGGAACGAGGCGAGCCGGCCACGGTAGGCGGGCGGGGCGACCTCGGCGATGTACGCCGGGCCGATCACAGACGCCATGCCGATGCCGATACCGCCGAGCACCCGCCACATCGCCAGGTCCCACAGCGAGAAGGGCAGTGCCGAGCCGACCGCGCTGATCGTGAAGAGGGCGGCGGCGATCTGCATGACGCGGATCCGGCCGATCCGGTCGGCTATCCGGCCCGCGGTGGCGGCGCCGATGGCCGAGCCGATCAGGGCGATGGCCACGACCTGGGCGAGGGCCGCGGAACCGATGTCGTACTTGCCCCGGATGGCTTCGACCGCTCCGTTGATCACCGAGCTGTCGTAGCCGAAGAGAAAGCCACCCATCGCGGCGGCGGCGGTGATGAAGATGACATGGCCGAGGTGATCCGGCTGGGCCTTGCGGCCCTCGGCTCCCTCTGCCTGCACGGTGGTGGACAACGTGAACTCCTGACGCCCGTCCGGCAACGCTGCCGGACGTGGGGGGACGGCTGGCCCTTCCAGCGGAGGCTGCTGAGGCGTCGACCACCACTTGAAGGTAAAAGCAACGTTGCAGAGACTATTCCTTCAAGTTTCGAAGTCAATAGCGTGTGACGAAGAAATCATTGCAGCATGGCAACACGCAGGGGCATGTCTTGACTTCAAGTATTGAATCGGTCACCGCAAGCGCTGACTGATGACCTTTGAGACGCCGTCACCCTGCATGGAGACGCCGTACAGCGCGTCGGCGACCTCCATCGTCCGCTTCTGGTGAGTGATCACGATCAGTTGGGAAGCCTCCTGAAGCTCCTGCATGATCCGGATCAGCCGCTGGAGATTGGTGTCGTCGAGCGCCGCCTCGACCTCGTCCATCACATAGAACGGGCTCGGCCGCGCCTTGAAGATCGACACCAGCAGGGCCACGGCGGTCAGCGAGCGCTCACCGCCCGACAGCAGCGACAGCCGCTTGACCTTCTTGCCCGGCGGCCGTGCCTCCACATCCACGCCCGTGGTCAGCATGTTCTCGGGGTCGGTCAGCACCAGCCGCCCTTCCCCGCCCGGGAACAGCCGGGAGAAGACGCCCTCGAACTCGCGCGCCGTGTCCCGGTACGCCTCCGTGAAGACCTGCTCGACCCGCTCGTCGACCTCCTTGACCACCTGAAGGAGATCGGCCCGGGTCTTCTTGAGGTCCTCCAGTTGCTCGCTCAGGAACTGATGCCGCTCCTCCAGCGCCGCGAACTCCTCAAGCGCCAGCGGATTGACCTTGCCGAGCTGCTGATACGCGCGCTCCGCGGCCTTCAGCCGCTTCTCCTGCTGCGCCCTTACGTACCGCACCGGCTGGTTGCGCGGATGTTCGCCCGCGGCGGAGCCGCTATCGGATGCAGTCTCCGGCAGCACCTCCCCTTCCGCAGGAAGGGAGGGCGGGACGAGCTGGTCGGGACCGTATTCGGCGATCAGCCCGGCCGGTTCGACGCCCAGTTCCTCCAGCGCCTTGCTCTCCAACTGCTCAATCCGCGTCCGCTTCTCCGCCCCCAGCACCTCGCCCCGGTGCACCGAGTCGGTCAGCTTGTCCAACTCGCCCTTGAGGTCGCGCCCCTGGCCGCGGGCGGCGTCCAGCTCCCGCTCGCGCTCGGCCTTGGCGCGCTCCGCGGCGTCCCGCTCCTGCCCGGCCCGTACCAGCGACACCTCGACATGCGCGAGCAACTGACGGGCGCCGGAGGCCACGGCGGAGGCCACCTGGGCCTCATGGCGCAGCCGGGCGCGCAACTGCTCGGCGCGGGCCCGG
>NZ_JAHLEM010000579.1 GCF_018883605.1 Streptomyces niphimycinicus
CTGCGCCTCGGCGGCGGCCGGCCCGGCCCGGGTGCATCTCGCCGCTGTGCTGACCGCGCTGGGCGCGGCGCTGCTGCTCGGCACCCCGGGGACGCTGCTCGTCGCGGCGGTCAGTGATCCGCACAGCGCGGACCACCAGCACGAGGTCCCCGTGCCGGAGGCGACCGTCGCCGGGCTGCTCGCCGCGTTCGCGTGCGCCCTGCTCGGCACGGCCGTCGGCGCGCTGTGCAACCGGCCGCTGTTGCGCCGCCCCGGCTGGGCGATCCCGGTCACCATGCTCACCGCGCTGCTGGTGTCGGTGGCCGGTGCCTCGCCCGCGAACGCCGCCGTGTCGGGGCTGGTCGACGGCTCGCTCAGCGGCACCGTGACGATGCCCCTGCTGCCCTTGGCCCTGACCGCCGTGGCCGCCGCCGGGGCGACCGCGCTGGTCTGCGCGCTCAGCTCCCGCCGGTCGTAGGGTTCGGGCCATGGACGATCGAGGAGTCATGGACGATCGAGGAGTCATGGACGACCGAGGGGCCATGGACGACCGTCGGGTCGATGACGACCGTAAGGACCTTCCCGAGGGCCCGCCGTACGCGGATTGCGTGCTGTGCGGCGAGCCCACCGAGCACCCCGCCTCGCGCCCCGGAGCGACGCTGTGCCCCGTCTGCGAGTGGCAGGAGGCCCAGCGCACCGCCTGCTCCGGCTAGCAGGTGTCCGGCGGATCCTGCCGCCGACGGTTGGCTGCTCCCCGCCCCTTCCCCAACCGGGGCGCTGCCCCAGACCCCGGGGTCCAGGGGCGGCGGCCGTGGCAGCGGGGCGCGGGCGGGCGGGTTGCCTGCGGTTCCGCCGTGTGGCGGGGCGCTGCCACAGACCCCTGGGTCCAGGGGGCGGCGCCCCTGGCAATGGGCGCGGGCGGGTGGGCTGCTTCCCTCCGCGTCCCTTCCCGCAACATCGATATGCGGCTCGGCCGTGTGGCGGGGCGCTGCCCCAGACCACGGGGTCCAGGGGCGGAGCCCCCGGTATCGGGAAGGGGCGGGGAGGGGAAAGCATCGATATGCGGCTCCGCCGCCTGGCCCGCCGGACGCCCCCTGGGCCCTGCCCGGCGAAGCCGCCGGACAGGGCCCAGCCCAGCACCCGCAACGGCGCTGAGCAGGTCGGAGGAAGTCCGCTACGGTTCGGGCAGCGCCCGAAGGGGCGCGGGGCGGTGTCGAAATGCGGCTCCGCCGCGGCTGTGTCGATGTGCGGCTCCGCCGCGTGGGACCAGCCACGACGGCGCCACAGTCGGCCGACGACGCATCGCGCCACTTCCCGCGGAGCGCTCAGTGGCGCCAGGGCCCCGTCACGGCGAACGTCGTGCCCGGGGTGTAGCAGTTCACATACATCGTGCGGCGGTCCGGCGCGAAGGTGACCCCCGCGAACTCACCCCACTCGGGCTCCTCCGGTGTGCCAATGTTCTGCGCACCCCGGGCCATCGGATAGACCTCGCCGCGCCGGGTCAGCCCGAAGACGTGCTGGGCGCCGTTGCCGTCCTCGCAGACCATCAGGCCGCCGCTGGGCGCGAGCGTGATGTTGTCGGGGGACTCACCGGGCAGTTGGACATCCGTCTCGGGGCCGAAGACGATCACCAGCGTGAGGCGCCGCCGGTCGGGGTCGTAGCGCCAGATCTGGCCGAAGTGATCGGCCGCCGAGCCGTCCGCGCTCTTGGCGAAGCTGGAGACGAAGTAGACGGACGAGCCGCCCCAGTAGCACCCTTCCAGCTTCTGGGCGTGGGTGATCCCACCTGGGCCGAAGTCCTGGAAGCGGATGGGGGTTTGGCGGGCGAGCGGGTCGGGGACGTCCACCCACTCGACGTGGTCGAAGGTGGTGCCGGGCTCCTGGATGGTGGACAGATCGGCCACCCCGGGCACCCGCAGCGCCTGTAGCTCCCCGCCCGCCCGTAGCGAGCCGATGCCGCCGAGCGGCTTCTTCGGCCGGAAGCGGTAGAAGAGCCCGAAGGGCTTCTCGAAGGCGTCCTCGGTCTCGTAGACGACGCCGCTGCGCGGATCGACCGCGATGGCCTCGTGCTGGAAGCGGCCCATGGCGGTGAGCGGTACGGCGCCGGTGCGGCGCGGATCGTACGGGTCGACCTCGAAGATGAAGCCGTGGTCCTGGGTGTAGCCGTTGGTACCGGCCCGGTCCTCGGTCTCCTCGCAGGTCAGCCACGTGTGCCACGGGGTGGGGCCGCCCGCGCAGTTGACCGCGGTGCCCGCGATGGCCACCCGCTCGGACAGCACGCGGTTGCCGGAGTCGAGCTCCAGGGCGGTGCAGCCGCCCAGGCCCATCGGGTCGTAGGTGAGGCCGCTGACCGCGGGGACGCGGATCGCGGCGTCGATACGGTTCTCATGGTTGCGGACCAGATGCGTACGGCCGTGGCGGTCGCCGGTGCGGCCAGGGAAGGCGGCCATGCCGTCGCAGTGGCTGGGGACCTTGCCCTCGCCGGAACGGAGTTCGTCGCCCTCACGCGAGAGCACCCGGTAGCGGAATCCCGCGGGCAGGTCGAGCAGTCCATCGGGGTCGGGGACCAGGGGGCCGTAACCGCCCCGGCCAAGTGGCGGGGAATCCGGTTCGACGGCCGCGGCCGTCCCGGCGAAGAGTTCGGAGACGCTGCCGGTGAAGGCGATCGAGGCGATGGAGGCCCCCAGTGCGCCGGTGCGGCCGAGAAGCTGACGTCGTGTCGCTGACATGCGGTAACTCCCTGCTGGCGGACAGAGAAGATGACCGCACGTGTGTATCACGGGTGCGGGAGCGGGGGAACCATCCGATCAGCGATGCGCGGGTCGGTCAGCGATGCGGCCGGTCAGCGATGCGTCGCGGACCGGTCAGCGTTACGCCGCACCCATCCGCGCTCAACGTCCCTACGACGCGTCCCTACGACGCGTCCCTACGACGCGTCCCTACGACGCGTCCCTACGACGCGTCCCTACGACGCGTCCCTACGACGCGTCCCTAGGACACGCCCCTACGACGCCGCGTCGGCCAGCCCCTTCGCGTCCCGGGCGAGGGCCGTGAGCCGGGATATCGCCCGGAAGTACTTCTTCCGGTAGCCGCCGTTCAGCATCTCCTCGCTGAAGAGCTGGTCGAACGGCACCCCGGAGGCCAGTACCGGCACCTCGCGGTCGTAGAGCCGGTCCGCCAGCACCACCAGCCGCAGCGCGGTCGACTGGTCGGGTATCGGGCCGACCCCGGTCAGGCAGACGGCCTGGACGCCGTCGCACATCGCGCCGTAGCGGCTCGGATGCACCCGGGACAGATGGTCCAGCAGGGCGGGGAAGTCGTCCAGGGAGGCGCCGGGTATGTGGCGCGCGGCCCGGGTGACCGTCTCGTCGGAGTGCGGGGCCGGGGCCGCGGGCAGACCGCGGTGGCGGTAGTCCTCGCCGTCGATGCGCAGCGCACGGAAGTGGGCGGACAGCCCCTGGATCTCGCGCAGGAAGTCGGCCGCGGCGAACCGGCCCTCGCCCAGCTTGCCGGGCAGCGTGTTGGACGTCGCGGCGAGCGCCACGCCCGCCTCGACCAGCTTGCCCAGCAGCGTGGAGACCAGGACGGTGTCGCCCGGGTCGTCCAGCTCGAACTCGTCGATGCACAGCAGCCGGTGGCCGCTCAGGGTCTGCACGGTCTGCTGGAAGCCGAGCGCGCCGACCAGGTTGGTCAGCTCCACGAAGGTGCCGAACGCCTTCAGCTCGGCGGCGGCCGGAGTGGCGTGCCACAGGGAGGCCAGCAGATGGGTCTTGCCGACGCCGTAGCCGCCGTCGAGGTATATCCCGCGCGGCCCGCCGCTCGCCGCGGGCTTGGCCTCCCGGCGGAACCAGTGCCTGCGGCGGCCGCCCTTGGCGCCCGCCCCGCCGTCGAGCCGTCCGGCGAAGGTTCGCAGCGCCTCGACCGCCTCGGCCTGGCTGGGCTGGCCGGGGTCGGTGATGTAGTTGTCGAAGCTCACGGTGGCGAAGCGGGGAGGCGGCACCATCTCGGCGACCAGGCGTTCCGCGGGGACCTGCGGCGCACGGGCGGTGAGAGCGGCGGGGGCTTCGGCGGCTATGCGGCCTGCCGAGCCGGATGCGGTGGTTGGTGCAGACACGGATATCCAGGGTAGTCGCTCTTCACCCGAGCGCTGTCCGAGAGGGAGGCATGTCACACTGCGGCCTATGCGACGCCTGTTCCCCGTGCCTGCCCGAACGTCTGCCGACAGCCCTTCCGGAACGTCCGCCGGAGAGCGCGCGGCCGAAGACCGTGAATGGGGCCTTGACGAACTGGCCGACGCCTACGCGTACCCGGAGCCGCCGCACGGCCCCTCGGGCGCCTTCCTGCGGGCCAACATGGTGTCCTCGCTGGACGGGGCGGCCCATCACGACGGCCGGTCCAAGCCGCTGTCCTCCGACGCCGATATGCGGATCTTCGGGGTGCTGCGCGGGCTCGCCGACGCCGTGGTGGTGGGCGCGGAGACCGTACGCCTGGAGGGCTACCGCCCGGCGCGCGCCCGTGAGGCGTTCGCCGGGCGGCGGGCGGCGCTCGGGCAGGCGCCCGCGCCCGCGATCGCCGTCGTGAGTGCGAGCCTGGACCTGGACTTCTCGAGGCCGCTGTTCACCGAGCCGCTGGTCCCGACGATCGTGATCACGGGCGCGGCGGCCGCGGCGGAGCGGATCGAGCGGGCCCGTGCGGCGGGGGCCGAGGTGGTCTTCGCCGGGGCGGGTCCGTCCGGCCGGGTCGACGCGGCGGCGGCCGTGACCGCGCTCGCGGAGCTCGGCCACACCCGGCTGCTCACCGAGGGCGGCCCCACGCTGCTGGCGCAGTTCGCGGCGGCCGGGGTGCTGGACGAGCTGTGTCTGGCGGTGGCACCCCTGGTCACCGCGGGGGCCGCGAAGCGGATCATGGACGGAGCCGAACTGGGGGAACCGGAACAGTTCGCTCTCGATTCCGTCCTGGAGGAAGCCGGGTTTCTTTTCACCCGCTACCGTCGGATTTATCAATAACTTATAAAAACGTCCGTAAACCCGCGAAAAGGATCGCGAAGGAGAAGGGCATCCGCCGTGTTCACGAGCGTATTGATGATTGAGAAGCCCCTGACCCCCACCGACGTGGAATTCGTCACCACCTTGCACGGCGATGATCCCGTCTCCTTCGTCGTCCTGATGCAGCCCCGGGGCAGCAAGGACCGGCTGCTGCGGGCGATCGACGACATCGCCCTCGGCGAGTTGGAGCAGGCCGCCCAGGAGGGGGAGGAGCCGGAGGGCAGGGAGGCACTGGAGCCCGCCGAGAAGGCGCTGACCCACTCGGTGGCGGCGCTCGAGGCGGCCGGGAGCCGGGCCCGGGGCCATGTCGTCCAGCGCCATCCGCTGGAGGTGCTGCGCGGTGTCGTGGAGGAGACCGGGGCCGATGAGGTGATCGTGCTGACCGCCCCGCACTTCGTGGAGGAGTTCTTCCACCGGGACTGGGCCTCGCGGGCGCGCCACAAGGTGGGGGTCCCGGTGCTGAAGCTCTTCTCGCACGCCGTGGACGAGGACCGGACCACGGCCGACGGCTGAGACCGGACCACGGCCGGCGGCCGAGACCGGACCACGGCCGGCGACCGAGCCGCGGCACGGGTCCTTGCGGCCATCGGCGGGGCGGGCCGCCGGGGGTGCGAGAATCGGGCCGACAGCACTCACCGAGAACCAGGGGAGACCCGTACATGGCACCGGCCGGCACCGCCTCCGACGCGCTGGATCGACCGCACTTCATCGGCATCGGCGGGGCCGGGATGTCGGGCGTGGCGAAGGTCCTCGCCATGCGCGGCGCACGGGTCTCGGGCAGCGACACCAAGGACTCGCCGATCGTCGGGGCGCTGCGCGAGCTGGGCGCGACCGTGCACATCGGCCACGCGGCCGGGAACATCGCCGCCGACGCCACCAGCGTCGTCGTCTCCAGCGCCATCCGCGCCGACAACCTCGAAATGGTCACGGCGCACGAGCGCGGCATCCCGGTGGTGCACCGCTCCGACGCGCTCGCCGCGCTGATGGACGGCTCCCGGCCGATCGCGGTCGCGGGCACCCACGGCAAGACGACCACGACCTCGATGCTGGCCGTCTCGCTGCGCACCCTGGGCCTGGACCCGTCGTACGTCATCGGCGGCGATCTGGACGCCCCCGGCTCCAGCGCCCGCCACGGCGACGGCGAGATCTTCGTCGCCGAGGCCGACGAGAGCGACCGCAGCTTCCACAAGTACGCGCCCGAGGTGGCGATCATCCTCAATGTGGAGCTGGACCACCACGCCAACTACGCGTCGATGGACGAGATCTACGCGTCGTTCCAGACCTTCGTCGGCCGGATCCGGCCCGGCGGCGCGCTGGTGATCTCCGCCGACCAGTCCGGCGCCCGTGAGCTGACCGCCCGGGTCACCGGGGGCGAGGAGCCGCCGCGGGTGCTCACCTACGGCGAGGACGAGAGCGCCGACGTACGGGTGCTGGCCATCGAGCCGCACGGGCTGACCAGCGAGGTCACCGTCCGGCTCGCGGAGTCCCTGGGCGGCGCGGAGCTCACCTTCACCGTCTCCGTGCCCGGCCGCCACTACGCGCTCAACGCCGTCGCCGCCCTCACCGCGGGCGCCGCCCTCGGCGTCCCGGCCCACGAGCTGGCCCCCGCCCTCGCCTCGTACACCGGCGTCAAGCGGCGGTTGCAGCTCAAGGGCACCGCGGCCGGGGTGCAGGTGATCGACTCCTACGCCCACCACCCCACCGAGATCGCCGCCGACCTGGAGGCGATCCGCGGCGGCGCCGGGGAGGGCCGGGTACTGGTGGTCTTCCAGCCGCATCTGTTCAGCCGCACCCAGGAGCTGGGCACCGAGATGGGCGAGGCGCTCTCGCTCGCCGACGCCTCCGTGGTCCTGGACATCTACCCCGCCCGTGAGGACCCGGTCCCCGGCATCACCAGCGCCCTGGTGATCGACGCCGCGGCCCGCCACGGGGCGGATGTGACCGCCGAACACGACCGCAACGCGGTGCCCGAGCTGATCGCCGGAATGGCCAAGCCCGGTGACCTTGTTCTCACCATGGGCGCGGGCGATGTGACCGATCTCGGTCCGGCGATTCTCGCCCGTCTGACGAGCCCGGAGAACTGAGGAGGTCCGTCCCCATGGCGTACGAGATCGACAAGCCGGAGGAGCAGTGGCGCGCCGAGCTGACGCCGCAGGAGTACCACGTACTGCGGGAAGCCGGTACCGAGCGTGCCTTCACCGGTGAGTACACCGATTCCAAGACGGTCGGCGTCTACTCCTGCCGGGCGTGCGGGGCGGAGCTGTTCCGCTCGGAGACGAAGTTCGAGAGCCACTGCGGCTGGCCGTCGTTCTACGACCCGGCCGACAGCTCGGCCGTCGAGCTGCTGGAGGACCGCTCGCACGGCATGGCCCGCACCGAGGTGCGGTGCACCCGCTGCGGTTCGCACCTCGGCCATGTCTTCGCGGGCGAGGGCTACCCCACCCCGACCGACCAGCGCTACTGCATCAACTCCATCTCGCTGCGGCTGACCCCCGAGGAGGGTTGAGCCTCAGGGTCTCCGAGGAGGGTTGAGCCCCAGGGTCTCCGAGGAGGGTTGAGCCCCAGGGTCTCCGAGGAGGGTTGAGCCCCAGGGTCTCCGAGGAGGCCCGAGCCTCAAGGTCTCCGAAGAGGCCCGAGCCTCAGGGCCGCGGCCCCAGCCGCAGCACGGCGGCGGTCTCGGGCGGCAGTCTCAGCATGCCGCCCGGGCCCGGGAGCTCGATCCGCCGCCAGG
>NZ_JAHLEM010000058.1 GCF_018883605.1 Streptomyces niphimycinicus
GCGTCACCGACGCCACGTACCCAGTCTGCCCTTCGAATCCAGAGACTCTCAGCGGCTCCCAACGGGCGGGAACCGATGCCGTATCCGCCACGACTACTGATCCGGGGCAACCCGTGTATCAAGTGGATCCAGGAGAGTTTCGATGCGTTCTCGTGTGTGGTGGGGTACGACGGCCGCGGTGTTGGGTGGCCTCCTCGTGGCGGGCTGTGGCGACGGAGGCGGCAGTGGCGGCGGTGACAAGGCGGGCCCCGCCGACGAGAAGCCGGCCACCGGCGACTACCCGGTCACCGTCACCGATTGCATGGGCGCCAAGACCACGTTCTCCAAGGCCCCCGAGAAGATCGTCACGAGCAACGCCTCCAGCCTGGAACTGCTGCTCCGTCTCGGCGCCGGTGGCAACGTCATCGGCACCGGCTTTCCGCCCGGCAAGGGAACGCTGCCCGGCGAACTCGACGCGCAGGCGCGGAAGGTGAAGGTGCTCGGCCAATCCGTGATTCCGAAGGAGAAGCTCCTCGGCTCCGGCGCGGATCTGTACATCGACACCTTCGCCTCGATGAACATGGGCGGCGGCATGGGCGACGCGCCGACCGAGGAGGAGTTCAAGGCGGCCGGGATCAAGCACATCTACCTCAAGTCCACCGCCTGCGCGGCGCGGAACAAGGGCGCGGTGACCGACCTGTCCGCGGTGGAGGCCGACATCACCTCCCTCGGTGCGGTCACCGGCACCGGCGCGAAGGCGAAGGAACTCGTCGACGGCATGAAGGGGAAGGTGGACGCCGTCCGGAAGGCGGTCGGCGGGACGGCGGAGGGCGAGCGGCCGACGTACTTCTTCTTCGACTACGACGCCGGCACCAAGCAGCCCACCGCCGTCTGCAACCGCCAGGTCGCCAACGCGGTGATCACTCTGGCCGGTGCCCGCAATGTCTTCGCCGACTGCGACGGCGACTACAAGCAGGTCGGCTGGGAGGACGTCATTTCCCGGAACCCGGACTGGATCCAGTTGGGCGTCCGTAATCGGGGCAGCGAGGCGGCGAACCAGAAGGCGTTCGACGAGGCGCAAAAGTGGCTGGAGTCGAACCCCGCCACCAAGGGCCTGAAGGCCGTCAAGGAGGGCCACTTCCTGCGCATCGGCTCCGAGCGGACCACCATCGGCGGAGTCGAGAACGCCGACACCGTCAAGGAGATCGCCAAGGCCCTCCACCCGGGCAAGATCGGCTGATGGCGCTCGACACCACAGTGAGCCGGAAGGGCACCGATGCCCGTGTGCGCACCCGGCGTTCCATGCCCGCCGGGCCGCTGGCGCTGCTCCTGGCGGTCGCGTTGCTCGCGGCCCTCACAGCGGCGGTCGCCTGGGGTTCCACGTCGATCCCGCCCGGTGAGGTGTGGAGCGTGGTCTGGCGCAGACTGAGCGGCGACGCGCCCCGGCCCGGCACCAACGACCTGATCGTGTGGCAACTGCGGCTGCCCCGCGCCCTGTTGGCGGCTCTGGTGGGTGCCGGGCTCGGCCTGGTCGGTACGGCGATGCAGGCCCTCGTCCGCAACCCGCTGGCCGACCCGTACTTCCTGGGTGTCTCCAACGGCGCCTCCCTCGGCGCCGTCGCCGCCATCGTCCTCGGCCTCGGCAGCGGGGGAGCGCTGGGCCTCGGTCTGTCCGGTGCCGCTTTCGCGGGAGCCCTGGCCACCTTCGCTCTCGTCTGGGCGGTGGCGCGGCGCGGTGGCGGATTCGCGCCGCTCAGGCTGGTGCTCGCCGGGGTGGCCATCGGGCAGTTTCTGTCCGGCTTCACCAGCTACCTCGTTCTCCAGGCCGGGGACGAGCAGCAGACCCACAGTGTGCTGTTCTGGCTGATGGGCAGCCTGAGCGGGGCGAGCTGGCCGCTGCTGGCCGCCCCTGCGGTGGCGGTTCCGGCGGTCCTGCTGCTGTTGCAGGCTCGGGCCCGGGGCCTGAACGCGCTGCTGATGGGCGATGAGACGGCGGCCGGGCTCGGCATCGACGTCGTACGGCTGCGCCGTGAGCTGTTCGCGGTCACCAGCCTGCTCACCGGAGTCCTCGTCGCGGTCTCCGGGGCCATCGCCTTCGTCGCCCTCATGGTCCCCCACGTATGCCGCCTGGTCGTCGGCGGCGACCACCGCCGGCTGCTGCCCGTGTCGGCGCTCTTCGGCGCGCTGCTGCTGGTGGTGGTCGACATCGTGTGCCGCACGGCCATGGACACGCAGGAACTGCCGGTCGGGGTCGTCACCTCGCTGATCGGCGCTCCGGCGCTGCTGTATCTGCTGGACCGGCGCTTGGGGAGCGGGAGTTGAGGATCGACATCGAGGACCTGCGGGTCGCGTATGCCGGACGTACGGTCGTGGCCGATGCCCACCTCATCGCGGCCGAAGGCGAGATCACCGGCCTGGTGGGACCCAACGGCAGTGGCAAGTCCACTCTTCTGCGGACCGTGTACCGGCATCTGAAGCCCGCCGCCGGACGTGTGCTGCTCGACGGCTCCGACATCCGCGAGCTGAGCCCCGCGCGGTCGGCCCGGCACATCGCCGCGCTTCCGCAGGAGCGGGGCGGGGACTTCGAGCTGACCTTACGCGAGGTCGTCGCCATGGGCCGCACCCCCTACAAGCGGGCGTTCGCCGGGGAGGACGCCGCCGACCGGGACATCGTCGAGCGCTCTCTCGCGGACGTCGGCATGGGGGACCACGCCGACCGCCATTTCACCGAGCTGTCCGGCGGCGAGCGGCAACGTGTGTTGCTGGCCCGTGCGTTCGCCCAGCAGACGGACGTCCTGGTCCTGGACGAGCCGACGAACCACCTCGACGTACGCCATCAGGTCGAACTCCTCGCCCTGCTGCGCGGCCGACGCCGTACGACCCTGGTGTCGCTGCATGACCTCAACGCCGCCGCCTCCGTGTGCGACCGGCTGCATGTCCTGCACGAGGGGCGCGTGGTCGCCTCCGGTACACCCCGCGAGGTGCTGCGACCGCCCCTGCTGGCCGAGGTGTTCGGCGTACGTGCCGCCGTGGTCGAGCATCCGCTGACCGGGGACCCGCTGATCGCCTTCGACCACCGGGAACTATGCAATCCAGCCATTTTTCCTGATACATCCGGGAACTCACTCCGCGATTTGCCCGACTTCTAGAGCGAGGCCGTCGCTCGGCGGCCGACCTGCCAGAGGGAGGGGTGTATGACCGACGACGCGTCCGGTGCGGATCAGGCCGGGGACGTACCCGAGCGGCCGGCGGATCCACCCGAAGTCCGTGACCGCTGGCTCCTGGTGGCCGTGGCGGGCGCGCTGGCGTTCGTGGCGATGCTCGACATGAACATCGTCAACGTGGCGCTCGCGGACATCTCCCAGGGCCTGCGGGTACCGGCGGCGACCGCCCAGTGGGCGGTACTCGGCTACCAACTCCCCGTCGTCGCCCTCCTGCTGCCCGTCGGCCGCTGGCTCGACGCCGTGGGCACCCGCCCCGCGCTGCTGGTCGCCACCGGCGGCTTCGCGCTGTGCAGCGCGCTTGCCGCCGCGTCCCCCTGGGCCGCCTGGCTGATCGCCGCCCGGATCGGACAGGGCGGGTGCGGCGCGGTGCTGTTCGTGCTGATGCCGGTGCTGGCGCTCCGCTCGGTGCGGCCCGAGCTGCGCGGGCGGGCGATGAGCGTGCCCGCCACCCTCGGCCCCCTGGGCGCCGTCGCCGGACCGGCGGTCGGCGGTCTGCTCCTGGACCATCTGGGCTGGCGCTGGATCTTCCTGGTCAAGATCCCGTTCTGTCTGCTGGCGCTGGCCGTGGTGTGGCGGGCGATGCCCCGGGACGGCCGCCTGCGCGGCGTGGACCGGCGCTTCCTCGCCGACACCGCCCTGATAGCCACTGGCGTAACGATCCTCCTGCTCACCCTGACCCTGGCCTCCGATACCCCCGTCTGGCTGCCGCTCGCCCTCGTCGCCGCACCGCCGCTGTGGTGGTGGCTGCGGGGTCCGGGCGGCCGTCCGGTGGCCGGTGTGCTGCGGGCGGCGGGGCTGCTGCGGGCGCATGGCGCGGTACTGGCGCTGGCGGTGGGTTTCGCCGCCATGCACTACGTGGTCGCCCTGCACCTTCAGCGCGACGAGGACGTCAGCGCGACCACCACCGGCCTGACGGTGCTCGCCTTCCCCCTCGGCATGGGGCTGGCGGGCCCGCTCGGCGGACGGCTCGCCGACCGGTACGGGGCCCGGCCCGTCGCGGTCACCGGCGCCGCGCTCACCGCCATCGGCCTGCTGCTGCTCGTCCCGCTGGGCGACGGCTGGTCCCCTCCCGACGTGGCCTGGCGGCTCGCCCTGGCCGGACTCGGCATGGGCCTGACCGGCGGCCCGGCCCAGGCCCTGGTCATGGGCGCCGCCCCGCCGGACCGCGCCGCCACCGTCGGCTCGACCGTCCAGCTCGCCCGCAGCCTCGGCTTCACTCTCGGACCGGCCCTGGCCACGGCGGCCTGGGGGATGGCGGGCCAGGACGACGGCGTACGGGCGGGGCTGGCCCTCGCCGCCCTCGCCGCCTGCTCCGCCGTACCGCTGCTCGCCCGGCCCGCCCGCGGTCCCGCGAACCGCAGCGAGAAGACCACCGACGCGGCGCCCGCCGCACCCCGCTGAGCCACCGTCCCACCCCCACCGAGGAGTCGCACCCATGTGCGGAATCACCGGCTGGGTGTCCTTCCACCAGGACCCCCGCACCCAGGCCCCGGTCATCGAGGCCATGACCGCCACCCTGGCCCCGCGCGGCCCCGACGCGGCCGGAGTCTGGCTCGGCCCGCGCGCCGCGATCGGCCACCGCCGCCTGGCCGTCATCGACCTCGCCGGTGGCGTTCAGCCGATGACCGACCGGCCCGACGCCCCGACCACCGTGCTCACCTACAGCGGCGAGATCTACAACCACCATGAACTCCGCTCACAACTGAGCGGCCTGGGACACGAGTTCGGCACCCGCAGCGACACCGAGGTGGTGCTGCGCGGCTACGCCGAATGGGGCGAGAAGGTGGCCGACCACCTGGACGGCATGTTCGCGTTCGCCGTCTGGGACGAGCGGGCCCAGCGGCTGCTCCTGGTCCGCGACCGGCTCGGTGTCAAACCCCTCTTCTGGGCGGAGGTGGAGGGCGGTCTGGCCTTCGCCTCCGAACCCAAGGCGCTCTTCGCCCACCCGGAGATACGGCCCCGGGTGGACGCGGACGGGCTGCGCGAGGCGTACAGCCTGCTGTTCAACACCGGTCCGACGGTGTGGTCCGGCGTGCGGGAGGTCGAGCCCGGCGGCCTGCTCCTCCTGGACCGGGACGGCATCCGCGAGCGCCGCTACTGGCAGTTGGAGGCCGACGCCCATCCGGACGACCGGGACGCGACCGTCACCCGTGTGCACGACCTGGTGAGCACCGCCGCCCGCGCCCAGCTCGAGGCCGACGTCCCCCTGTGCTCCCTGCTGTCGGGCGGCATCGACTCCACCGTCCTGACCGCCCTGCTCGCCGACGAACTGCGGCTGCGCGAGGGCCCGGGCGCCCGTATCCGCTCCTACGCCGTCGACTACAGCGACCAGGCCGAGAGCTTCACCGGTGATGTGCTGCGCACCGGCCACGACACCCCGTACGCCACCGAAGCGGGCGCGTTCCTCGGCACCGACCACAGCACGGTGGTGCTGGACCCGCGTGCCCTGCTCGACCCCGAGCACCGCAGGGCCGTGGTCGTGGCCCGCGACTCGCCGATCGGCGTCGGCGACATGGACACCTCCCTCCACCTCCTCTTCGGGGAGATCCGGAAGCACTCCACCGTCGCCCTGTCCGGCGAGGCGGCCGACGAGGTCTTCGGCGGCTACCCCTGGTTCCACAACCCCAAGGCGCTCGCCGCCGCCACCTTTCCCTGGCTGCTGGTGACCGGCGACGAGGCCGCGATGCCGCTCAACCCCGAACTGGACCTGCGCATCGGCGAGTTCCGGGATGACACCTATCGCACCGCCCTGGCCGCCGTACCGCACCTCGACGGCGAGACGCCCACCGAGCACCGGCAGCGCGAGATGCAGCACCTCTCGCTCACCCGCTGGCTGCGTCAACTCCTCCACCGCAAGGACCGGTTGAGCATGGCCCAGGGCCTGGAGGTGCGCGTCCCCTACTGCGATCACCGGCTTGTCGAGTACGCCTTCACCACCCCCTGGGCTCTGAAGAACTTCGACGGCCGGGAGAAGAGCCTGCTGCGTGCGGCGGGCACCGGACTGGCCCCCGACTCGGTGCTGCACCGCCCCAAGAACCACTATCCGGCCACCCATCACCCCGACTACAACCGCGGCCTTCAGCAGATGGCCCGCGACGCCCTCGCCGACGCCACCGTCCGCTCCCTCGTCGACGAGACCCGCATCAAACCCTGCCTGGACACCCCGCCCGGCCAACTGGAGTGGGGCCACCGCCTCCGCCTCGAACGCGTCGTCGATCTCGCCCTGTGGCTGGACCACTACCAGCCCGAACTCGCCCTCTGAGGAGCACCTTCCATGACCCTCCAGGAATCCGGGACGGCCCCCGAGGCCCTGCCAGAGCCCGTGCCGCTGATGGGCTGCCCCTACAAGAGCAATCCGTACCCCCTCTACGAGCGGATGCGCGAGAGGGGCCCGGTGCACCGCGTCCGCTTTCCCAGCGGCGTACTCGCCTGGCTCGTCACCGGCTACGACGCCGCGCACTCCGCACTCGGCGACGAGCGCCTCGGCAAGAACCACGACCGGGGCAACGACCGCTGGCGCGCCCGCGCCTCGATCATGCCCGAGCCCCAGCACTCCCAGCTCCAGGTCCACCTCCTCCACCAGGACCCGCCGACCCACACCCGCATGCGGCGCTTCGTCACCGACGCCTTCACCCCGCGCCGCATCGAGCAACTGAGGCCCCGCTTCCAGAAGCTGGCCGACACCCTCGTGGACGCCCTCCCGGAAACCGGCCCCGCGGACCTGGTCACCGGCTTCGCCGCCCGCTTTCCCTTCCAGGTCCTCGCCGAAGTCATCGGCCTGCCGAGCGAGTTGGCGGCCCGCTTCGACCGTGACTGGGGCAAGGTCGTCCAGCCGGTCGGACCGGCCGACCCCGGACGCCCGCTGTACGAGGCCCGTCTGCACGGGCTCCAGAGCTATATAGCCGAGGTCGTCGCCCATAAGCGCGAACACTGGGCGGACGACCTGCTCAGCCGCCTGGTCGTGGCCCATGACCGCCGCGAACTCTCCCAGGAGCAACTGGACTCGATGATCTTCCAGCTCCTCGTGGCGGGCCAGGAACCGGTCACCAACCAGATCACCACCGCCCTGATCGCACTCTTCCGCCACCCGGCCGAACTCGCCCGGCTGCGCGACAACCCGGAGCTGATGCCCCGCGCGGTCGACGAACTCCTCCGCTACGACAGCGCCTTCGAGCTGACCACCTGGCGCTTCTTCGACCAGGACAGCGACCTGCACGGCACCGAGGTCCCGGCCGGCGACTCGCTGATCATCTCCCTGTGCGCCGCCAACCGCGACCCGCGCCGCTTCCCCGACCCCGACACCCTCGACCTCGACCGCTCGCCCAACCCCCACCTGGCCTTCGGCCACGGCATCCACTTCTGCCCCGGCGCGGCCCTGGCCCGCGCCGAACTCCAGATCGCGCTGGGCACCCTCCTGGCCCGCCTCCCTGGAGCGCATCTGGCCATCGACGACGGGGACATCGAGTGGATCCCGGCCGTCCTCGGCCGGGGGACCAACCACCTGCCCGTCGGCTACGACCGACGCGTCTGACGCATGCCCGCATGCCCCCATGCCCGCGTCGCGCACACCCCCACGGAGGAACCCACCTCATGCCGCTGACGACCGCACCGGACACCCGCTCCACGAGCAGCATGAGCGCCGCCATCCTGGACCTGCTGCTGCCGTACCACCGCACGACCGACCCCACGCCCACGGCCGCGGAGTCGTTCGCACACCAGTTGCGCCAGATCGGCGGGTTTGTCCGCGCCGGAGAACCTGTGGTCTTCACCCTGCCCGGCTTCCCCTGCAAGTCGCCCAACCCCGCCAAGGTCCTCGGCCACCTGCCGGACCAGGGCGAACGCCTCTCCCTCGGCTTTCTGAACACCCTGTGCGAGGAGATCGAGCGGGTCCATCCGCCGGGCGCCCGCGTGATCATCTGCTCCGACGGCCATGTCTTCGGCGACCTGATCCGCGTCCCGGATGACCACATAGACGCCTACGCGGACGAACTCAGACGCCTCATAGGGGAGTTGGCACTGCACCGCCTCTCCGTCTTCGATCTGCGCGACGTCCTGGGCGACCTGCCCCACCACACCAAGCGCGCCCAGGTGCACGAGCGGTACGCCCCCAGCCTGGAGGCGCTGCGAGCCGAGGTCCGCTCCGAGGACCACACCCTCGCCCTGTACCGGGGCATCACCCGGTTCCTCGTCGACGACACCGCCGACTTCACCGGCACCCGTTCCGCCCTCCAACGCGTATGCCGCACCCGTGCCTACGGCGTCATCCAGCGCAGCCGGGCCTGGGGCGACCTGATCGCCGAACACCACCCCGGCTCCGTACGGCTGTCCATCCACCCCCAGCCCATCGGCGCCGCCAAATTCGGCATCCGCCTCCTCGACACCACCGATGTCTGGACCACCCCCTGGCATTCGGCCGCCCTGCACCGCTCCGACGGAACCTGGACGCTCATGCCCCGCGCCCGCGCGGAGCGGCTCGGCCGTCTCGTCCACCGTGACGGCAGACCGAGCCACTATGAACAGGACTGAGCAGGTCACCCGCTCGCCGGACGAGCCTGGTGCCATGACGCGCATCACAGCACGGCGCCGGAACTCGGCTACCGGTCGTCCCGACTCCTCTACCGGTACGGCCGGATCCGCTGAAGCCGTACGGAGTGATTGGAAGTTTCCTCATATGGCGCAGCCCAGCCCATCTGCCCGCCGGACACCGGGTGCGTTCCTGTCCAGGGCCTTGCCCCCGCCGGCGCTGTGCGGATTCCTGCTGCTGCTGGCGATGGTGTTCGCCGCCTCCTACGCCGTCGGCGCGGGCGCCGGGCCCGTCGCCCCCGGCATGCACGGCACCAGCACGACAGACGGCGGCTCGGGAGACGGCCACGGCGGTGGCGGCATGGACATGGGCGGCATGGACACGGACCAGGGGAGCGGACGCTGATGGCCGACGAACCGACGGCCTTGGCCGTCATGACCGACCTCTCCATCGGCGGCATGACATGCGCGGCCTGTGTGAAACGTGTCGAGAAGAAGCTGGCCAGGCTGGACGGGGTCACGGCCACCGTGAACCTCGCCACCGGCCGGGCCCGGGTGAACCACCCGCCCGAGGTCGGCCCGGACCAGCTCATCGCCACCGTCGAGCAGGCCGGCTACACCGCCGCGCTGCCCGAGCCGCCCATGAAGGAACGGCGCGAGGACGGGGACGAGGCCAAGGACGCCCGGCGGGAGCGCGACCGGCTGGTGGTCACGGTCTTGCTCGCGGTCCCGGTGCTGGTCGTGTCGATGGTTCCCGGTCTCCAGTTCCGCAACTGGCAGTGGCTGTGCTTCGTGCTCGCCGCCCCCGTCGTCGTCTGGGGAGCCTGGCCCTTCCACCTGCGGGCGGCGCGCGGCCTGCGCCACTCGGCGGCGACCATGGACACTCTGGTGTCACTGGGTGTCGTGGCCTCCTTCGCCTGGTCCTCCTACGCGCTGTTCTTCGGCGGGGCCGGCGAACCCGGGATGCGGATGCCCTTCAGCCTGGTGCCCAGGGCCTCGGACGGCGTGGCCGATGTCTATCTGGAAGCCGCCGTCGGCGTACCGCTGTTCGTCCTCGCCGGCCGCTTCCTGGAAACGCGGGCCCGGCGGGGGACCGGCGCGGCACTGCGCGCCCTGGCCCGGCTGGCCGCCAAGGAGGTATCGGTACGCGACGGCGACGGCGAGCGCCTGGTCCCGATCGAGGAACTGCGGGTCGGCCAGGTCTTCGTCGCCCGGCCCGGCGAGCGCCTGGCCACCGACGGCACGGTGGTGGAGGGCAGCTCGGCCCTCGATCTGTCCCTGGTCACCGGGGAGAGCGAGCCGGTGGAAGTCGGCCCCGGCACGCCCGTGACCGGCGGTGCCGTCAACGCGGGGGGCCTGCTCCTGGTACGGGCCACCGCGGTGGGCGCCGATACCCAACTGTCCCGGATCACCCGGCTGGTGACCGAGGCCCAGGCGGGCAAGGCACGGGCGCAGCGACTCGCCGACAAGGCCGCGGGCGTCTTCGTCCCGGTCGTGCTCACCCTGGCCGTCACCGTCCTCGGATTCTGGCTCGGGGCCGGTGCCGAGCCACAGGCCGCGATCACCGCGAGCGTGGCCGTCCTGGTCGTGGCGTGCCCCTGCGCGCTGGGCTTGGCGACCCCCACCGCGCTCATGGCGGCGACCGGCCGGGGCGCCCAACTGGGCGTCCTGGTCAGCGGACCGCAGGCGCTGGAGGGGCTGCGGCACCTGGACGCCGTCGTACTGGACAAGACCGGCACCCTCACTTCCGGGCAGATGAGTGTCGCCCGGGTCACCGCCGTACCGGGCGGGCTCGGCGAGGAGGAACTGGTCCGGCTGGCGGGGGCGGTCGAACAGGGATCGGAACACCCGCTGGGGCGTGCCATCACCGCTTATGCCCGGCGCACCGTTCCCGGAAAGTCCCTCCCGGCGGTGGCCGGCTTCGTCGCGCTGCCGGGCAAGGGCGTGCGCGGGCGGGTGGCGGACCGGCTGGTCGAGGTCCTGGCCCCGGACGACGCGTTGCCCCCGGCATTGGCCCAGGCGCTGTCGGCCTCCGAGACCGCCGCCCGTACACCGGTCGTGGTCCGCGTCGACGGCGAGACCGAGGCACTGATCGAGGTCGGTGATGTGCTGCGCCCGGGAAGCTACCGGGCCGTGGAGCGGCTCCGCCGCCTGGGCGTGCGACCGGTGCTCGCCACCGGCGACCGCGAGGCGCCCGCCCGCGCCGTCGCCGCCGACCTCCGCATCGAGGAGGTGCACGCCCGGTGCACCCCGCAGGACAAGGCCGCCCTCGTCCGGGAGCTGCGGGAGCAGGGCTACCGGGTCGCCGTCGTCGGTGACGGGGTCAACGACGCGGCCGCCCTGGCCGGCGCCGACCTCGGCATCGCCATGGGCACGGGCACGGATGTGGCGATCGGGGCGGCCGATGTGACGCTGGTACGCGGTGACATCGAGACCCTGGCGGACGCGGTCCGCCTCGCCCGCAGTGCGCTCGGCACGATCCGCGTCAATCTGCTCTGGGCGTTCGGCTACAACGTCGTGACCGTACCGCTGGCCATGGTCGGCCTGCTCAACCCCATGCTCGCGGCGGCCGCGATGTCGGTCAGCTCGCTGCTGGTGGTCGGCAACAGCCTGCGGCTACGCGCCTGGCAGCCGTCGCCGGCCGGCCACCGCCCCTCCCGGCCCGCCGCACCTGCCGCGCGGAAGCCACTGTGACGCCCCTGTACGCCGCCGCTGGGCTGCCCGCCCGTAGCTGCGACCCGACACCGAGGTGGAGACCCGCCCGATGACGACCCTCTCCTGGACGCCCACCCGCCGTCGCCTCACGGACACCCTGCGGGCCGCGGCCGCTCCGTTCTGCGCCTGTGTCCTCGCCCTGGGCGGCCTCGCCACCTGGACCGCCTCGGGCAACGCGGGCAGCCCCCCGCGTATCGGCGTCACCGACGCACAGCTCTTCCTCCCCGCCCCGGGAGTGCCCCGGACCGCCGCGTTCTTCCGCATCACCAACACGGGGGGTGCGCAGGACCGGTTGATCGAGGTGACCTCCTCCGCGGTCGCCGAGGGGATCTCGCTCAGCCGTCACCGGATGACCGGGCGGGGAGCCGGCTCCCGGCAACTCGCGGACTCCTTGCCGGTTCCGGCGGGCGGCACGCTCGACATGTCACCGTTCACCAGCGATGTGACCGTCCCGGCCACGGCCCGCTGGCGGGCCGGAGACCTGGTGCCCTTCACCCTCCGGTTCGAACACAGCGGACGTGTCGAGACCATCGCCGTCGTCGTACGCCCCGGCGATCGGTGAGCACGCCCTGGCCGCCCCCGGCCCGGCAGGCTGGTGAGTCCGGGTGTCGGCCAGTGACTCCCGGGCCCCTGGCGCCCCCTTGTCGGGGGCCGGTCCGGAACGCGTCCCGGCGGCTGCCCGCTCCTCGGCCTCCAGGCGTTCCCGGGCGAGGAGGAGCGGATCGGGGCGGAGCCGGCCCCACAGCAGATGCCATGCCGCGGTCATGGAACTGACCGGGGTGCGGAACCCGCGAAATGGTGCCTGCTTGCCTACCGGACGAGGGTCAGCGTGTGCGGCCGCGGGGTTTGAGGGGCACCGGGGGGAGTTCGGGGGCGGGCAGGGGGCCACCGTCGTAGCCGTGCACCGTGCCGAAGCGGGTGCCCGCCGCCCAGTCCTCGCGCGCCTGGGTGATCTCATCGTGGGAGCGCCCGATGAAGTTCCACCACATCACGATCTTCTCCTCGAAGGGCTCCCCGCCCAGCAGCATGAACGCGCTGTCCACATCCGCCCGCAGCGGCAGTTCGGCGCGCCCGCAGCCGAGGTAGAGGAGGGAGCCGGGGGCGAGGCGGACTCCGTCGACCTCGGCCTCGCCGGACATGGTGAGCGCCGCGTACTCGAAGTCGGGCCGCACCGGCAGCCGGGTGTCGGTACCGGCCGCGAGGGCGATGTCCGCGCCCATCAGCGGGGTGAACGTGGTCCCGGGCGAGGCCGCGCCGTCCAGTTCGCCGAGGATGACCGTCGCCCGCAGCCCTCCGCCGCCGGTCACCCATGGCAGCTCGGCGTGGTGCTCCCACCTGGGGGCGATATGGCGGTCGCCGTCGGGCAGCGCGACCCATAGCTGTGCCCCGTGCAGCAGGCGGGCGTGCTCGCGCGGGGACTCCTCGGAGTGCGCGATGGCCCGGCCCGAGGTCATCAGCCCCAACTCGCCGGGGCGCACGGTTTGCAGACTGCCGACGCTGTCGCGGTGCAGCACCTCGCCGTCATGCAGCCAGCTCACCGTCTGTAGCCCCATATGCGGATGCGGAGGGACCTGCATGCCCGGCTCCTGGGCGATGTCGTCCGGGCCGTAGTGGTCGATGAAGCACCAGGCGCCGACCATGCGCCGCCCGAAGCTGGGCAGCAGTCGGCGCACCATCGTGGATTCGCCCAGTGCGACCTGTTTGGCGGCCAGCAGTTCGCGAACCGGCTGGGCGGTGACGTCATCGCGGCCGCCGCATACGGTCGCCGCGGGCCTCACATCGAGATTGCTCATGACCGCACTCTCCCATCCGGGGATGACTCACGCTCACTCGTATGGCTCTGGGCGTAGCCGTACGCGGCGATCGCCCAGTACACCAGCGCCGCGCCCAGCAGCCAGCCGCCCAGCACATCGCTGGGCCAATGGACGCCCAGATACAGGCGGGTGAAGCCGACACCCAGCACGGACACGGCTGCGACGGCGGCCATGAGCCGCAGCCACTTCGCCGGAGCGCCGTGCAGTGTCATCAGCCACAGCAGCAGCCCGAAGGTGACGGTCACGGTCAGGGCGTGGCCGGAGGGGAAGGCCGCGTAATGCGCCGTATCCACTGGGTCCGGCCACCGGGGGCGCTCCCG
Organism: Streptomyces niphimycinicus; assembly: GCF_018883605.1. GTDB lineage: Bacteria > Actinomycetota > Actinomycetes > Streptomycetales > Streptomycetaceae > Streptomyces > Streptomyces niphimycinicus. Next base: position 13,576 of record NZ_JAHLEM010000058.1, read on the forward strand.
GTCGACGGCGGCCTTCACCGTCTGCTGGAGCGCCGTGCCCACCGCCGCCGTGACGGCGACCCACAGGGCGAGCCGCCGCTCCCGGCGCCACAGCAGCCACCCCACGGCCACGGCCAGCAGCGCACGCATCGTCCAGGGGTCCCAGATCCAGTCCGTGAGCACTCTGTTGGCCCGGGTCCAGCCGTGGTGCTCCACGGCGGAGCGGTGCAGGGCGACGACGATCTCCCGGTCGACGCTGTCCAGGGGCCCCCAATGGGCGGCCACCAGGACGAGCAGCACCAGGAAGAGTGCGGTGAACACGGCCGCGGTGCGGGCGGCTCGGCGGTGGAGGGTTGCCGACTGCATGGGTCGATGATCGCCGACGGGCGGGCCTCGGGGCCAGAAGGCGCCTGCGACGGCTCCGGGGCCAGAAGGCGCCTGTGACAGCTCCGGGGCCACGCGGCTACTGGCCCGGACGGCCGCCGGGGCCAGTAGCCGCGTGCCGCGAACGGCTACCCCAGCACCCGCAGCGCCGGGACGAGCGTGACCAGGAGTGGGACGGCCGGGACGAGCGCCGCGGTGGCCGTGAGGCGCCAGCGGCGTCCCACCGAGAGGCGGGAGGCCGGGGCCAGCAGCCGGTCCACCCGCTGCGGGACCTGGGCGAGCGCGCTGGGGCTGGGGCCGAACACGCCGCGGTCCTCGTTGAGTTCGACCAGCGCGAGCGCGGTGGTCGTCCGCCCGAAGCGCCGGGACGCGGAGTCGTCGGCGGCCAGCTCGACCAGCCGGTGCACCTCGTCGCGGAACGCCGCGAACATGGTCACCCGCGGAAAGCCGCTCGCCAGCGCCCCCGAGCAGTGCAGCAGCCAGTGGTGGCGGGCGCGGGCGTGGCCCTGCTCATGGGCGACGACGGCGTCCAGCCGACGGCCCTTGAGGCGGCGCAGCGCCGCCGTGGTGATGACGAGCTGAGGGGTGGTGCCCGGCAGCAACCAGGCGTCCGGCTTGTCGCCCTCCAGGACGACCAGACGCTCCCCACTGGGCTCCTCGCCGGGCAAGACGGGGGAGCGGACGAGGAGTTCGGCGCGGTGCTGCCTGCGCCAGGCGCGGGCGCGGCCGATCTCGCGGGTGAGCATCACCGCGCTCCAGACGGCCCCGAGGGCGAGCACAAGGGCGACGGGCGCGGCCAGCGGCCCGTAGCCGGAGAGCGCGTACGCCTCCACCACGCCCTTGGGCGCGGGGGCGAAGACATTGCCGCGCACGGCCTCCCAGGCGGCCGCGGCGGTGAGCGCCATGGTCAGCGCGCAGCACAACAGCACCCCGACGACCACGCACTGCCACACCCACAGGGCGAGGACAGGTTCGCGGTCGATCCAGTCGGAGCGGGACAGCAGGCGCGGCGCCATCGCCGCCGCCAGTGCGCCGAGGCCCATCAGCGCGAACGGGACCAACATGGCGGTCACCCTATGATCGCGAAGCTCGGGCCGGGTACGTTCACGACGGGGAAGTGACGCATACCACGATGCGGCCACGGGCGCGGCTACGGCCCGGCCCGCCGTCCTCTCACAGGGCCAGGAGCATCGCGAACATCCCTATCCCCATCGACAGCCGGCAGGCATGCCGCAGCTCGGGCCGCCGTGACCAGCCGATACCGGACGAGCCCGCCCCCGCGCCGGCCCCGGCGCCCGCCCCCGCATCGTCCACGGCTCTGATCCCCGCGCCGTCCAGTGCGCCGTCCGTCATCGGTACGAGCCGCAGCCCGGACCGTACGACGTAGACCGCGAAGTACACGAGCAGCAGCCCGGTCAGCAGCGGCACCCCGCCCGCCATCCGGCCCGGTGCCATCTGGCCGGTGTGATGGTGGCCGCCCGTGGTGCCCGTCATCATCGCGAGCGCCATATAGACCATCGCCAGCGCCCCGATGGCGTGATGCAGACGGTGGCCCGGAAAGCCCGCGCCGCGCACCATCGGCAGCAGAGCCCTTACGGCGGCCACGGCGAAGACCGCCGCGAACGCGGGCGGACCCCATGGCCGGGTGTCCAGCACGGTGGAGGGCACCGCCATCGCCGCCATCCCCCACCCCATCAGTGCCTCGGCGCCCGCTGTCCGCCGCCCCGGCCCGGGCGGCTCACCGCGCATCTGAAGCAGACAGTAGGCACCCGTGGTCGCGCAGAGCGCGACCAGCAGCCAGCCGACAAGCGGAGCTCCGTGCACGGCACACCTCCCGAAGGGGGACGTAGTACCAGGAGACATCCCCTGCCGTGGCGCCACACATGGGAGCGCATGGGCGCAGTGGGGGAGCGCGATGCGCGCGGTGTGGCAAGGGGCGCGCGGCGCGGTATGGCACCGTGAGAGTTGCGGCCCGTGGATCAAGCAGGCCCCCGCCGCACCATGGGTCGTGAACAGCCGTTCTACGAGGAGGAGAGCCCGTGTCGAATCCACCGCTTCCCGAGACCGCGGTCGCCATGCTCGAGAAGCCCAACCCGGCCGTGATCGCGACGATCCGGTCCGACGGCCAGCCGGTGTCCACCGCCACCTGGTACCTCTGGGACGACGGCCGGGTCCTGGTCAACATGGACGAGGGCCGCAAGCGGCTGAGCCATATCCGCAACGACCCCAGGGTCACGCTCACCGTGATCGACGAGGCGAACTGGTACAACCACATCAGCCTCATCGGCCGGGTCGTCGAGCTCAAGGACGACGAGGACCTGTCCGGAATCGATCGGCTGTCCCGGCAATACCTCGGCAAGGACTACCCGCAGCGGGACCGCGGCCGGGTCAGCGCATGGATCGAGATCGACCGCTGGCACGGCTGGGGCGAGCAGAAGGAGAACAGCCAGCCCGGCTGATCCCCCGGAACCGCCCGCCGTCCGCCCCACCACCCCCGGCCAGCGGGAGCCGGAGCGGGCGGGCGGACGGCTCGGCGCCGGGGCGGCCGAGCGGGGGCAGGGCGCCCGGCCGCCGTCGGGCGATGAGTGCGTAAAGGCTTGCGGAAGGCGTCAGGGCCGGTAGCGCATCGGATGCTCCTCGGGGACCTCCACGACCGCGATCCGCACACCGTCCGGATCCGCGATCCACATCTCCACCAGCCCCCACGGCTCCTTCTTCGGCGGGCGCAGCACCTCGACCCCCTGCGCGGTGAGCTCCTTGTGCGCCGCCGCCGCGTCCGCGACCTGGAGCCAGAGCTGGAGGCCCGGGGCGGGCGGGGTCTCGGAGCGGCCGGAGACCTCCAGGAAGCCCCCGCCGAGGAAGTAGACCGTGCCCCGCTCGGGGCCCGTCCCGAACTCCCGGAAGACCGCGAGACCCAGCGCCTCGCCGTAGAACGCCCGGGAGCGCTCGGGGTCCGTCGGCCGCAGCAGAACGCGGCTGCTCAGTACGTGAACCATGCCGCGACCTTACGCACCCCGACCCGCTTGGGGCAGGTTAAGGTCACTTTGCCGCCACCACCGCCGACCGCCCCCACCCTCGCCAACGGACCCCGACCCCCGAAGGGACCCTGCCGACGCCATGGACACCGCGGACGCCACCGTACGAGCCACCGCCCCGCTCACCTTCCGCCCGGCCACCGAGGCCGATGTGGCGGCGCTGGTGCCCCTGATCGAGTCCGCCTACCGCGGGGAGGCCAGCCGCGCCGGATGGACCACGGAGGCGGACCTCCTGGACGGGCGGCGCACCGACCCGGAGGGGGTCGCGGCCGTGGTGCGGGACGAGAACGGCCGCATGGTGATCGTCGAGCGGGCCGGTGAGCTGATCGCCTGCTGCCGGCTCGAGCACCGCGGCGAGCACGCCTACTTCGGCATGTTCGCGGTCCGGCCCGCGCTCCAGGGCGGGGGACTGGGCAAGGCGATCCTCGCCGAGGCCGAGCGGTTCGCACGGGCGGAGTGGGGCGCGACGCAGATGCATATGACGGTGATCACCGCCCGTGAGGAGCTGATCGCCTGGTACGAGCGGCGCGGCTACGCCCGTACCGGCAAGCTGACCCCGTTCCCGTACGGCGATGAGCGGGTCGGCGTGCCGCGCCGTGCCGACCTCGAGTTCGAGCTGCTGGTCAAGCCCCTCGACTGAGCCCCGCTTACGCCGTACGGGTGAAGGTGGCCGGTAAGGGCGTCACGCCGTGAAGCGCGCCGCCCGCCGGATCTCCGGGAAGTCGGTGGTGGCGCCGTCCAGCCGGAGGCCGCGGACCAGCTTCAGATGGTCGGGGGTGTTCACGGTCCAGCCGATCACCCGGAGGCCGGCGGCGTGCGCCCGCTCCACCAGCTCCAGGGTCACCCTGCGGATGTTGAGCACCAGCATTCCGGCGTCGACGGCGTGCGCCCGGTCGATCACATCGAGGCCGTAGCGGCTGGCCACCAGGGCGGTGCGGGCGGTGGGGAGCAGGGTGCGGATCTCGGCGAGCGCCTCGTCGTGGAAGGACAGGACGTCCACCCGGTCCAGCAGATCGCGGCCGGCCAGCACCTCCGCCAGCGCCCGGGCGGCCGCCGTGTCCTTGATCTCGGCCTGGAGCGGCGCCTTGACGGCGTCCACGACCTCCTCGAAGACCGGAATCCGCTCACCCTCCCCGGCGTCCAGCTCACGCAGCTCCGCGAGGGTGAAGTCGCTGATCGGGCCCTTCCCGTCGGTGGTGCGGTCGACGTCCGCGTCGTGCATCACCACGAGCGCGCCGTCCTTGCTGAGGTGCAGGTCCAGTTCGATGACGTCCATGCCCTCGTGCTCGGCCCGGACAAAGGATCGGAGGGTGTTCTCCGGCTCGACGCCCATCACTCCGCGGTGTCCGATGGTGAGAAAAGTCAACGCTGTCTCGCTCTTCTGACGGCCCTTGACGGCCTTCGTCGGGTCGTCTCGTCGGGTCGGGGGGAGGCAGTGGGGAGGCAGATTCGTCGGCTCTCGGCGGGCGGGCCGCCGGACCGGCGCACACCATACCGGCCGCTTATGACAGGACTGCTCAAGCGGGGCCGTGACATGAGCCAGGCCGATGGGGGCAGGAAAAACTGCGGTGCTGCGGGTGTGGCACAGGATGATTTCCCGTACCGTCGCTTGAGCGAAGGAGTGTCTGATGGATACGGTGGGCGTACGCAAGTTTCTCCGGTGAAGGAGTGGTCATGACGGAAATTCTTTCGTCCCCGATAGCTGAAGGTGGCGTTCTGTCAGCAGAGCGTGTGGTCGAACATCCGGCCTGGCCGACCCTCAAGGACGCTGTCGAAACGTTTCGCCCGTGGCAGTCCAAGGACGGCTCCATCGACTTCGACGCCGAGGGTGCCCCCACCCGTGAGATCGCCGCGGCGACCATCGCCCGGGTGATCGAGGCCATCGAGAAGCTCGCCCCGCTGCTGCCGCACGATGCCGACTACCACCGGGCACTCGTCGCGGATCTGCGCCGCTGGGCCGACGGCGGCTTCGCGGTCCCCGACTTCCTCGACTCGCTGCTCGCCTTCCAGCCCGCCCGCACGCGCGCCGACGGCCTCCCGCACCTCGTGGTCTTCCCCATGTACACGCAGAACGGCAACCCGGACCGCAATCTGGAAGCCGTGGTGCTGCGCATGGTCTGGCCGGACTGGCTGGCCGAGCTGGAGCGCACCCGCTATGACAACCCGCTCTACTGCGGCCTGGCCTTCGAGGACTTCACCTCCGGCTACGACACCAACTCCGCGGTGCTCTTCCCGGAGACCATCGCCGTCCGCGAGGCCCCCGAGCGGTTCACCTGGGGCGGCATCTTCTGCGACCGCGAGGCGGCCCGCTTCCGCCGGGTCAGCGATGCCGCCGTCCGGACTCTCGGGCTCGAACTCCCCGAGGACATCCGGGACATGCTCGCCGACCAGCGCCGCTGCCAGGAGGCGTTCGCCCTGTGGGACATGGTCCACGACCGCACCCACAGCCATGGCGACCTGCCGTTCGACCCCTTCATGATCAAGCAGCGGCAGCCGTTCTGGATGTACGGGCTGGAGGAGCTGCGCTGTGACCTCACGGCCTTCAAGGAGGCCGTGAAGCTGGAGGCCGAGGGGGTCGTCCAGGGTCGTGACGTCCAGTACGCCGTGATCTTCGACCGGATGTTCCGGTTCCCCGTCACCGGCGCGCGGGTCCGCAACTACGACGGGCTCGGCGGCCAGTTGCTCTTCGCCTACCTCCACCAGCACGACGTCGTACGCTGGACGGACAACACCCTGCATATCGACTGGTCCCGCGCCTCGCAGGTCACCAACCAGCTCTGCGGCGAGATCGAGAAGCTCTACCGCGACGGCATCGACCGCCCCAAACTGGTCCACTGGTTCAAGGCGTACGAGCTGGTGTCGACGTATCTCGCACCTCACCCCGGCTCGGTCTGGGCCAAGGGCCCGGAAGCCCTGGACCTGGCCCAGCCGCCGCGCAAGCTCGTCGATGACGTGCTCCCCGACGAGTTTCCGCTGAGCATGTTCTACGAGGCACTTGCGAAGAAGCTGCGTGACGTGGTCGCCTCCACCAAGGGGATCACGGCCGGCAGCGACCTACCGGCGGCGGCATGAGCCCCGCGACGGCGGACAGCCGCCGAGCGGGGAAGAACGAGGAGGCAGCGAGCATGACCACACCGACGTCGAGCCCCAGCCCGAACGAACCGGGCGAGCGGCCGCTGGACGGTGCGGTGGTGGCGGTGGCCGGCGCGGCCGGCCCCGCGGGCCGGGCCA
>NZ_JAHLEM010000580.1 GCF_018883605.1 Streptomyces niphimycinicus
CCCGAGCCTCAAGGTCTCCGAAGAGGCCCGAGCCTCAGGGCCGCGGCCCCAGCCGCAGCACGGCGGCGGTCTCGGGCGGCAGTCTCAGCATGCCGCCCGGGCCCGGGAGCTCGATCCGCCGCCAGGCCGCGACCACCTCGGTGACCTCGTCGGTCCGGGGCCCGAGCCAGGTCTCGACCGGCCGGTCGCCCGGATTGAGCAGAACCCGCAGCGGGCCGCGCTGAAAGCTGAAGCAGCCGTCCGAACCGGTGGACAGACCCGTATACGCCCAGGTGGGGTCGGTCAGGGCCGGTTCGGCGCGGCGCAGCGCGATCAGCCGGCGGTACCAGTCGAGCAGCGCCCGGTGCGGCTCCCGCTCCGGCTCCCGCCAGTCGAGGCAGGACCGCAGCCGGGTGGCCGGGTCCTGGGGGTCGGGGATGTCCCCCTCCGCCCAGCCGTGGGCGGCGAACTCACCGAGGCGGCCGGACCGCACCGCCTCGGCCAGCTCCGGATCCTGGTGGTCGGTGAAGTACTGCCAGGGCGTGCGGGCGCCCCACTCCTCGCCCATGAAGAGCATGGGGGTGAAGGGCGCGCACAGCACCACGGCCGCCGCGCAGGCCAGCAGCCCGGGGGAGAGCCGGGCGGCGAGCCGGTCGCCGACCGCCCGGTTGCCGACCTGGTCATGCGTCTGGGCATAGCCGAGCAGCCGGTGCGCGGGGGTGGTGTGCGGGGTCAGCGGAGTGCCGTGGCGGCGGCCCCGGAACGTCGAATGGGTGCCGTCGTGGAAGAAGCCGCCCATCAGCGTCTTGACCAGCGCCCCGGGCCCCTCGGCGGCGAAGTCGGCGTAGTAGCCCTGCCGCTCACCGGTGAGAAAGGTGTGCAGGGCGTGATGGAAGTCGTCGTTCCACTGCGCGTGCAGCCCATGGCCGCCCGCCTCGCGCGGGGTGGTGGTGCGCGGATCGTTGAGATCCGACTCGCCGATCAGGAACAGCGGGCGGCCGGTGCGGGCGGCCAGCGCGTCCACGGCGGCCGACAGCTCGGCCAGGAAGTGCCGGGCCCGGTTGTCGCGCAGCGCGTGCACCGCGTCCAGCCGCAGCCCGTCCAGGCGGAAGTCGCGCAGCCAGGCGAGCGCGCTGCCGGTGAAATACGCGCGCACCTCGTCGGAGCCGGGCGCGTCGAGGTTGACCGCCGCGCCCCAGGGGGTGTGGTGGGTGTCGGTGAAGTACGGGCCGAAGGCCGGGAGGTGGTTGCCGGCGGGGCCCAGATGGTTGTGGACCACGTCCAGGACCACCCCGAGGCCGTGCCCGTGCGCGGCGTCCACGAACCGCGCCAGCCCCTCCGGCCCGCCGTACGGCTCGTGCACCGCCCAGGGCGCCACGCCGTCGTACCCCCAGCCATGGGTCCCGGGGAACGGGCAGACGGGCATCAGCTCCACATGCGTGACGCCCAACTCGGCCAGGTGCGGCAGCCGTTCGGCCGCCGCCTCGAAGGTGCCCTCATGGGTGAAGGTGCCGATGTGCAGCTCGTAGAGGACCGCGCCCGGCAGCGGCCGCCCGAACCACTCCCGCTCCCAGCGGAAACGGGAGTGGTCGACCACCGCGCTCAGCCCCTCGGGGCCGTCCGGCTGGCGGCGGGAGCGCGGATCGGGGAGCGGCGGGCCGTCGTCCAGCGCGAAGCCGTACCGCGACCCGTGTCCGGCCTCGGCCTCGGCCCGCCACCACCCCGCGCGGCCCGGGTCGGGCTCCATGGGGCGGACATGCCCGTCCACATGGAGCCCGACCCGCCCGGCGTGCGGCGCCCACACCTCGAACAGCACTGGCCTCTCCTCGCCTCGACCGACGGTCCCCGACCATGCTGCGGGACGCGGCGCCGGCGGCGCAGCAGGGCGGCACCGGTCAGATGAGGTCGATGCGCTCCTGGGTGACGGGATACCCCGCCCTGGCGAAGTGCGCGGCCATGGGGAGGTTGGGCTGGTCCGTCGCCGCCGCGATCTTGGTGGCGCCCTGCTCCACCAGATCGTGGGTGCACTCCACGAGCAGGTCGTACGCGTAGCCGTGGCCGCGCTGCTCGGCGACGACCCCTATATAGCCCACGCAGGGGCCACCCGGATTACGCGAGGGCACCTGGATGCCGACCAGCTCCCCTTCGGGCGTCCAGGCCAGCCGCCACCACTCCCGCGGCGAGGGAAACCAGGAGAGGATGTCCATGAGCTCCCGCACCGCGGCATCGACACCTCCTCGTTCGATGGCGTGCCGGTCGTGCGCGTCGAGCGTGTCCGGCATGATGCGGCGCAGCGCGTCCTCGATCGCCGCATCATCGGGCTCCGGCCGGAACTCCAGCCGCCCCGGGCGCTCGGGCAGTCCGCACTCCGGCGTCCACTCATAGCGGTAGCGCTCGACCAGGGGGGCCAGCCCGCTCGCCACGGCGGCGTCGATACGGGCCTGGGCGGCGGCCCGCACCTCGGGCTGTTCGCGCCAGCCGGGCGGGGCCAGCAGGCTGTACTCGGTGTGCAGCGGTGCGGTGCGCAGCAGTTCGGCGGCGGCGTCGGCCTCGCCGTCGGCGAAGTCGAACCAGTCCAGGGCGATGGGCGCGGTGTCCTCGGGGCCGCCCCACCACGCGGCGCGGGCCACGACCCGCCCCTCGCGCAGCGCCACCCAGGTCCACTCGGGGCGGTATTCGCCGCCCTGGCCGACGGTGGCGTAGGTGTGGCCGAGGAAGCCCCGGCCGACGAGCGGGGGGACGCGCAGGGTGTGGAACAGATGAGCGTCGTCCTCGGTGAGAGGACGGATGACCAGATCGGTCATGGGGTTCCTTCCAGGAAAGTGATGCGCTCCCGGTCGGATGCCTGATCGATGGGATCAGACGCGAATACGCCCGGCGGACAGGGGGCGGGAGCGCGGATACATGGTGATGTCCATTGCTCTCGCCTCCTTCCTCGTGTCAGGGCGTGCCCGCACTCTATGGCCGCCGATGTCGCTGTGTCCACGCCTTTTTGGGGAGGGGGCCGGTCTGCCGCCCACGAGGGGGAAGGGGCGGCAGACCGGCATGGGATGAGGTGCACCTGACAGATCGATGAGCGGGTCGGAGCACCTGCGTGGACTGGTGTGAGAGGCAGACTAGTGCACCATGCAGATCGGCGCGGCCGCCGTGTCCGGAGAGCCGCCACCGGCCGTATAGCCGAAGGTCGTCGACGCCCCGGCGGCCAGTGAACCGTTCCAGTCGGCGTTGGTGACCGATGCCGAGGAACCGGTGGCCGACAGCTTGCCGTTCCAGACGCTGTCGATCCGCTGCCCGGACGGCACCGTCCAGTCGACCATCCATGAGGAGATGGGCGTGGCACCGGAGTTGGTGACCGTCACCTCGGCCTGATAGCCGCCGTTCCAGGTGCCGGTCACCTTCTGGGCCGCGGAGCAGGAGGCCGTCGGCGGATTGCCCGGCGGGTCGGTGGGGTCGCTGCCCCCGCCACTGCCGCCGGGGACCGTCACCTCGCCGTTGCCGCCGTCGAAGACCACGTCGGAGCAACTGTAGAAGGTCTCCTGACTGTCCGAGCGTGTCCACACGGTGTAGATGATGTGGCGCCCGCTTTTGCCGGAGGGCGGATTGGCCGTCCAGGTGTACTTGCCGTCGACCGTGCCGACCTGACCGGACAGCGGCGGGTCCGTCACCGTGTTGAACGGCTGGTCCTCCAGGTCGTTCCAGGTGAGCGGCTTGGTCGGGTCGATCGGGGCCTTGGTGACATAGCTGCGGAACGACCCCGGATGCGCGGCCCAGGCGTTGTACGAGAACTGCATCGACTTGCCGGCCGTCAGATGGGTCACCGGCCAGTCCTTGCTGCCCACGTCGAACCCGGAGAAGTCATAGACGGTGGCCGCGCCGCCGCACAGCTTGCCGTCCGGGATGAATCCCTTGGTGCGGCCCGCGCCGTCCGAGCGGAGCACCGCGAACCAGTTGTAGAAGGGCGTCGCACCGCCTTGTCGTACGCGGCCTTGCACGCCGGATTGGTCGGCTTGACCTCACCGGTCGAGGACAGGCTGTACTTCCAGCAGAGGTAGGTGCGGCTGCCCGGCGCCATCGGCGCGCCATGCGCGGAAGCGCCGCCCGAGGAGAAGAAGACGAGGCCCAGGGCGGGCAGGACCGAGAGCAGGACCAGAGTTACGGACCTGCGCGCACGGGAGGGGCCCGGTGGGCGTGCGGAAGTGGCGAGAGCCAGTAATCGTCGAGGCATTGCGCGTCTTTCCCTTCGACGTGAACGGGTCAGGAACCGTCGGTGTGGGAGCGCTCCCAATTGCTTGGTGAACGTAGCGCGCCCCCGTCCACCTGTAAATGCTTCAGGACGTGGACGCGGCAGGTTTCTGGCGGGCCGTCAGGAGGGGGCGGCGGAAGTGGCGAGAGCCAGTAATCGTCGAGGCATTGCGCGTCTTTCCCTTCGACGTGAACGGGTCAGGAACCGTCGGTGTGGGAGCGCTCCCAATTGCTTGGTGAACGTAGCGCGCCCCCGTCCACCTGTAAATGCTTCAGGACGTGGACGCGGCAGGTTTCTGGCGGGCCGTCAGGAGGGGGCGGCGGCCCGCTGCGCCCCGGCGCCCCTGCGCCCCAGGGGACCGTCAGCTCCGGACCAGCACCGGGGACCGTCAGCTCCGGACCAGCAGCGCCACCGGGAGCCCGGACAGCAGCTCGTCCAGCGGCGCGGACCCCTCGGCCGTCCGCCCGCTCAGCAGATCCCGCCAGCGGCCCGGCGGCAGCGGCAGCCGGGTGGCGCCCCAGCCGCCCGCCTCCGCCAGCCGCCGCGACAGCCGGGTGACGACGGTGACGGCGCCGCCGTGTGTGCCGTCCGTGACGTCCGTGCTGTCCGTGACGTCCGTGCTGTCCGTGACGTCCGTGCCGTCCGTCCGTAAGAAGGCCACGCAGTGCTCGGCGGACGGACCGGAGGCGAGCAGCGGCGTATACGTACTCCCGGGGCCGAACCACCCCGGATGCTCCCGGCGCAGGTTCAGTGCTGCCCGGGTGAGCAGCAGCTTTTCGGCCGACGGGCCGTCCGTCGGCTCGCCGCCCAGCGCGGGCGGGCGGCGGTTGTCCGGGTCGACCAGGGCCGTATAGAGGTGTTCGGTGCCCATATAGAGGTCCGGGACGCCCGGCATGGTGAGGTGCAGCAGCGCGGCGCCGAGCGTGTTGGCCCGTGCCGGTCCGTCGAGTTCGGCGCCGATCGCGGCCCACACCGAGGGGTCGGCCGCGCACGGCCCGGCCTCCAGGAAGGCGGTCACTTCCTCCTCGTACGCCGCGTTCTGCTCCGTCCAGGTCGTCCGCAGCCCCGCCTCGCGCACCCCCTTGAGCACGGCGGGGACCAGCCGTGCGGCCTCCCCGTGGCCCAGCGCGAGCGCGGTCTGCCAGGCCGTCCAGGCGAGCTGGGGATCGGGGGCGGCGGCCGAGCGGGCCGGCTCCGCCACCATCCGCCCCCACCAGCCCGGGCATTCGGTGAGCGCCGCGAGCCGGGCCCGGGCGTCCACGCTGCGCTTGGTGTCATGCGTGGACAGCACCGTGCCGGTGGCGGGCCAGTCCCTTGAGCGCCGGGCGGCGAAGGCGTGGAACTCCTCGGGGGCCACGGCCGGCCGCCCCGGATCGCCGCCCACCTCGGCGGCCGACAGCAGCGGGGTGTAGCGGTAGAAGGCGGTGTCCTCCACCGACTTGGCGCGCAGCGCGGCCGCCGTCTGGGCGAAGCGGGCGCAGAAGTCGCGGTGGTCCGGGCCGTCCCCGAGCCTGCCCAGCGCCGCGTCCCGTACCACCCGCACCACCCGGGCCTCCTGCTCCACCGTGAACGCCTCCCGGGCGTCCGCCGCCGCCGAGCCCAGCATCACCGCGTCGGCGTCCGTCGCGGGCGGGTCGCCCACGCAGGCGTACGGACGGTAGACGGGCAGCCGCACCAGCAGCTCGCGGATCGCGGTGCGCAGCGCCCAGGGCGCGTGGTCGCGCAGCCGGGGGTCGGCCGCGCAGATACGGGAGGCGATGCGCGTCAGCCGTGCCACCTCGGCGGCCAGTTCATGGGTGACCACCTCGCGGGCGGCGCGGCGGACGGTCGCGGGCCAGTCGCCGCCGAGGTCGGCCGGGGGAGCGGTGAAGTCGCGATAGAGGGCGGTCAGCTTCGCCAGCCCGTCCGGGTCGACGAAGAGCCCGTCGATGTGGTGCAGCGCGTCATAGCCGGTGGTCCCGGCCACCGGCCAGGTCGCGGGGAGCCGCTCGTCCCGGCCGAGGATCTTCTCGACCACCGTCCACCGTCCGCCCCCGCCCTCCGACGCGGTCCACCGTCCGCCCCCGCCCGCCCCGTCCCTCGTCTCGCCCGTCGCCGCCCGCACCGCCCGGTCCAGCCGCCGCAGATAGCCCTCCGGATCGGCGAGCCCGTCCGGATGGTCGATCCGCAGCCCGTCCACGACCCCGTCCCGCATCAGCTCCAGCAGGGTGGCATGGGTGGCGTCGAAGATCTCGGGATCCTCCACCCGCACCGCGATCAGCTCGGAGATGGTGAAGAAGCGCCGGTAGTTCAGCTCGGTGCGGGCCAGCCGCCACCAGCCGAGCCGGTACCACTGGGCGTCCAGCAGCTCGGCGAGCGGCAGCCCCTCGGTGCCGGGCCGCAGGGGGAAGGCGTGGTCGTAGTAGCGCAGCACCCCGTCCTCGATCCGCAGCCGCTCCCACTCCTCGCCGAGCGGACCGCCGAGCACCGGCAGCAGCACCTTGCCGCCCTGGGCCTGCCAGTCGATGTCGAACCACCGCGCGTACGCCGACTCCGGCCCGTCCCGCAGCACCTCCCACAGTGGGGCGTTGAGCCGCTCGGGGGCGGGGGCGGCCATATGGTTCGGGACGATGTCGACGATCAGCCCGAGGCCGTGCGCCCGCGCCGTACGGGCGAGTGCGCGCAGTCCCTCCGCGCCGCCAAGGTCGGCCCGGACGGTGGAGTGGTCCACCACGTCATAGCCGTGGGTGGAGCCGGGCACCGCCTCCAGCACGGGGGACAGATGCAGATGGGAGACGCCGAGCGAGGCCAGATACGGCACCGCTCGCTCCGCCGCCGCGAACGGGAAGGCGGGCTGGAGCTGGAGGCGATAGGTGGCGGTGGGTGTGCCGGGGTCAGCCGTCATCGGGGTTCTCTTTCGTGGATACCCCCGGCTTCAGTCGGGGGAGGAAACGAAGCTCCTGCGGAGCAGGGCAGGGAAAG
>NZ_JAHLEM010000581.1 GCF_018883605.1 Streptomyces niphimycinicus
CCGAGCGGATCGGCGCCCAGCACCGCCCACCGGCCGTCGGCCGGCACGGCCGCCCCGGCCGCGTCGGCGAGCCCGGTCGGCGCCGTCCACTCCAGGTGGAACAGCGACTCGTGGTAGGACGTGCGCGCGCTCCGCAACTGCTCGGCCGAGACCGGGCGCAGCCCGAGCGTCTCGACGGCCGCGACCGGCGCACCGGTGGTGTCGGCGATCTCCAGCCGGACGCCCTCGGCGCCGTCGGGGGTCAGGTGTACCCGCAGCGCCGAGGCGCCGCTCGCGTACAGCGACACCCCGCTCCAGGCGAACGGCAGCCGCCCTTCCCCGCCCGTGTTGCCCAGACCGGCCAGGCCGATGGCGTGCAGGGCGGCGTCCAGCAGCGCCGGGTGCAGCCCGAACGCTGCGGCCTCCTCGGCCGTGCCCTCGTCCAGCACCACCTCGGCGAACACCTCGCCACCGCGCTGCCACGCCCTGCGCAGCCCCTGGAACGCGGCGCCGTAGGCGAAACCGATGTCCAGCAGGCCCTCGTAGCGGCCGTCCAGCTCCACCTCGGCCGCGTCCGCCGGGGGCCATGCGGTCAGCTCGAACGACGCCTCCGGACGGCCGCCGGACGCCAGGACACCGGCGGCGTGCCGGGTCCACGGCTCCTCCGCGGGCAGGCTCTCCAGCCGGGAGTGCAGCGACAGCGGACGGCGGCCCGTCTCGTCGGCCGCACCGACCGACAGCCGGAGCTGGACACCACCCTGCGCGGGCAGGACCAGCGGCGCCTCTAGGGTCAGCTCTTCGAGGTAGTCGCAGCCGACCTGGTCACCGGCGCGGATCGCCAGCTCCACGAACGCGGTGCCGGGCAGCAGCACGGTGTCCAGGATGGTGTGGCCCGCGAGCCACGGATGGGTCGAGAGCGCCAGCCGTCCGGTGAACAGCATCCCGTCCGCGTCGGGCAGTTCGGCGCTGGCGCCGAGCAGCGGATGCTCGGCCTCGCCCAGCCCGACCGCGGCCACGTCGCCGAGGAACAGCGAGGAGACCTTCGGCCAGTAGCGCTGCCGCTGGAAGGGATACGTCGGAAACGCGGTCAGGGCGACCTGCGCGGCGCCGGTTCGGGCGTAGTACGCCGCCCAGTCGACTGCCACACCACGGACATGGGCCCGCGCGACGGCCGACAGCAGCGCCTCGGCCTCGGGGCGGTCCTTGCGCAGCGCGGCGGCGAAGGCCGCGTCCTCTCCGGTCACACACTCCTGGGCCATGGCGGTGAGGACACCGTCGGGGCCGAGTTCGAGGTAGGTGGTGACGCCCTGGGCTTCCAACGTCCGTACACCGTCGAGGAAGCGGACGGCCTCGCGGACGTGGCGCACCCAGAAGTCGG
>NZ_JAHLEM010000582.1 GCF_018883605.1 Streptomyces niphimycinicus
CCGGTGAGGTTGGAGACGATCGGGATGCGCGGGGCCTCGTACGACAGGCCCTCCGCGACCTCGCGGAACGCGTCCAACATGCCGTCCATGCGAGGGGAATGGAACGCGTGGCTGACCGTGAGCCGCTTGGTCTTACGACCCCGCGCCTCGAAGCCCGCCGCAATCGCGACGGCCTCGTCCTCGTCACCCGCGATGACCACGGAGGTCGGCCCGTTGAGCGCGGCGATGCTGACCCGCTCGGTCAGCAGCGGCAGCACCTCGTCCTCCGACGCCTGCACCGCGATCATCGCGCCACCGGCCGGAAGCTCCTGCATCAGACGGCCACGCGCCGCCACCAGCTTCGCCGCATCGGCGAGCGAGAGCACACCTGCCACATGCGCGGCGGCCAGCTCGCCGATCGAGTGGCCGGAGAGGTAGTCAGCCTTCAGACCCCACGCCTCGACCAGGCGGAACAGCGCCACCTCGACCGCGAACAGCGCGGGCTGGGTGAACCCGGTCCGGTCCAGCGCCTCGGCATCGTCCCCGAACAGCACATCCCGCAGCGGCCGTTCCAGATGCGTGTCCAGGTGGGCACACACCTCGTCCAGGGCATCCGCGAACGCCGGGAAGGTGTCGTACAGCTCACGGCCCATACCGAGCCGCTGGCTGCCCTGCCCGGTGAAGAGGAACGCCACCTTGCCACCGGCCACCGCGTCCTGAACGAGCCCGGCCGCCGTACGTCCCTCGGCGAGCGCCGCCAGGCCGGACAGCAGTCCGTCCCGGTCCTCGGCGACGAGCGCCGCGCGCTCCTCGAAGGCGGTACGGCGCGTGGCGAGGGTGAACGCCACGTCGGTGAGGTCCAGCTCGGGGCGCTCGTCCAGGTGGGCGCGCAGCCGTACGGCCTGGTCGCGCAGGCCCTCGGGGGACTTGGCGGAGAGCAGCCAGGCGGCCGGGACGCCGGACCGGGGCGCGGCGGCGGGCGCCGGGTCCTCGGTCTCGTCCGCGTAC
>NZ_JAHLEM010000583.1 GCF_018883605.1 Streptomyces niphimycinicus
AGGTGGGCGCGCAGCCGTACGGCCTGGTCGCGCAGGCCCTCGGGGGACTTGGCGGAGAGCAGCCAGGCGGCCGGGACGCCGGACCGGGGCGCGGCGGCGGGCGCCGGGTCCTCGGTCTCGTCCGCGTACGCGGGGGCCTGCTCGATGATGGTGTGCGCGTTGGTGCCACTGATGCCGAACGAGGACACCGCGGCCCGGCGCGGACGGCCGGTCTCCGGCCACTCCCGCGCCTCGGTCAGCAGCGACACCGCACCCGCCGACCAGTCCACATGAGGGGTGGGCTCATCGACGTTGAGGGTCTGCGGCAGCATGCCGTGCTGGATGGCCAGCACCATCTTCATCACACCGGCGACACCGGCGGCGGCCTGGGTGTGGCCGAAGTTGGACTTGATGGAGCCGAGCCACAGCGGCTGGTCGGCGTCGCGCTCCTGGCCGTAGGTGGCCAGCAGGGCCTGGGCCTCGATGGGGTCGCCCAGCTTGGTGCCGGTGCCGTGCGCCTCGACCGCGTCCACCTCGGACGCGGACAGACCCGCACCGGCCAGCGCCTGCCGGATCACCCGCTGCTGCGAGGGACCGTTCGGCGCCGTCAGACCATTGGACGCACCGTCCTGGTTGATCGCGCTGCCGCGCACGACCGCCAGCACCGGGTGGCCGTTCTTCCGGGCGTCGGACAGCCGCTCGACGAGCAGCATTCCGACGCCCTCGCCCCAGCCGGTGCCATCCGCACCCGCCGCGAACGCCTTGATCCGACCGTCCTCCGCCAGCCCACGCTGACGACTGAAGTCCAC
>NZ_JAHLEM010000584.1 GCF_018883605.1 Streptomyces niphimycinicus
AACGAACCCGGCGTCGACATCACCGTCACACCACCGGCCAGCGCCAACGAGCACTCACCCGCCCGCAACGCCTGAATCGCCCAGTGCAACGCCACCAACGACGACGAACACGCGGTGTCCACCGTCACCGCCGGGCCCTCGAGACCCAGCGCATACGACACCCGACCCGACATCACACTGGCCGCGTTACCCGTCCCCATGAAGCCTTCGGAGCCATCGGGGGCGGACAGGATGACGGGCAGATAGTCCTGGCCGTTGGTACCGGCGAACACGCCGACCTGCTGACCGCGCAGCGTCGTCGGGTCGATCCCGGCCCGCTCGAACGCCTCCCACGAGGTCTCCAGCAGCAGCCGCTGCTGCGGGTCCATGGCGAGGGCCTCACGCGGCGAGATGCCGAAGAAGACGGGGTCGAACTCGGCGGCGTCGGCGAGGAATCCGCCCTCGCGGACGTAGCTGGTGTGCTCGCCCGTGCCCTCCGGGTCGTACAGCGTCTCCAGGTCCCAGCCACGGTCGGCCGGGAAGTCGACCACGGCGTCCTGTCCGGACGCCAGCAGCCGCCACAGCTCCTCGGGCGAGCGCACCCCACCGGGGAAGCGGCAGCTCATGCCGACGATCACGATCGGGTCGTCGTCCAGCGCCACACCGACCGACGACGCACCGGTCACCGCCGGGCGCGAGCCGATGAGTTCGGCCTGGAGATGGTCGGCGAGGGCGATCGGGGTGGGGTAGTCGAAGATGATGGTGGCGGGCAGCTTGAGCCCGGTGAGGGTGGAGAGCAGGTTGCGGATCTCGACGGCGGTCAGCGAGTCGAAGCCGAGGTCGCGGAAGGCGCGGCTGGGCTCCACCGAGTCCGGTCCGGGGTGGCCGAGGACGACGGCGACCTGGGTGCGGACGAAGTCCAGGGCGATCTGGTCGCGTTCCTCGTCGGTCCCGGCGTCGGTCAGCCGCTGGGCCGGCGAGTTGGGCCGGCCGGGGATGGCGGGGCCGCCGGTGGCGGTGCGGGCCGCCTCGATCGCGCGGCGCGCCTCGGAGAGCTCGGCGAGCAGCGGGTTCGGGCGGTGGCCGGAGAGGCCGGGCGCGAAGCGGTCCCATTCGATGTCGACGACGAGGGAGAACGTCTCGTCCAGGTCGAGCGCGGCCCCCAGGGCGGCGGTGGCCGGTTCGGGGGCGATGGCGGGCAGCCCGGACTGCCGGAGCCGCTCGGCCACCAGCTCGTCGGTGGCCA
Organism: Streptomyces niphimycinicus; assembly: GCF_018883605.1. GTDB lineage: Bacteria > Actinomycetota > Actinomycetes > Streptomycetales > Streptomycetaceae > Streptomyces > Streptomyces niphimycinicus. The sequence goes on from NZ_JAHLEM010000584.1 coordinate 1,226, forward strand.
TGCCGCCGTCGGCCCAGGCACCCCAGGCCATCGAGGTGGCGGGCAGCCCCTCGGCGCGGCGCTGTTCGGCGAGCGCGTCCAGGTAGGCGTTGGCGGCCACGTAGTTGGCCTGTCCGGCGGCGCCGAAGGTGGCGGCCATGGAGGAGAAGAGCACGAAGGCGGACAGGTCGAGGCCGCGGGTGAGCTCGTGCAGATGGCGGGCGGCGTCGGCCTTGGCGCGCAGCACATCGGCCATCCGCCGCGGGGTCTGGGCGTCGAGGACACCGTCGTCCAGCACTCCGGCGGCGTGCACGACCGTGGTCAGCGGAAGGTCCGCGGGGACGGTCGCCAGCAGCCCGGCGAGGGCGTCGCGGTCGGCGACGTCGCAGGCGGCGATGGTCACCTGGGCGCCGAGGGCGGTGAGTTCGTCGCGCAGCTCGGCGGCGCCGGGGGCGGCGGGGCCACGGCGGCCGGCGAGCAGGATGTGCTGGGCGCCGTGGGCCACGAGCCAGCGGCCGACGTGACCGCCGAGGGCGCCGGTGCCGCCGGTGATCAGCGCGGTGCCGTGGGTGCTCCAGCCGTCGCCGGTGGTCTCGTGGTGCGGTGCGCGGGCGAGCCTGCGGACGTGGATGCCCTGCGGGCGGATCGCCAGGTGGTCCTCGCCGCTGATGCCCGCGGGTCCGGCGAGGATGTCGGCGAAGCGCCCGAGGGCGCGCTCGTCGGCGGTCTCGGGCAGGTCGATCAGACCGCCCCAGCGCTCGGGGTGTTCGAGGGCCGCGGTGCGGCCCAGGCCCCAGATCTGGGCCTGGTCGGGGCTGGTGAGCCGGTCGGAGCGGCCGACGGAGACCGCGCCGCGGGTGGCGGCCCACAGCGGGGCGTCGACCTCGGCGTCACCGAGGGCCTGGACGAGGGTGAGGGTCCCCGCGAGCCCGGCGGTGAGGGAGGGGTGCCGGTCGTGCGGGCGCTCGTCCAGGCCGAGCAGGGAGAGCACACCGTCGGTGTGCGGGGTCCCGCCGGTCTCCCGCGCCGCCTGCGTCAGGGCGGTGCGGATCCGCTCGGCGAGGGCGGTGCGGTCGGCGGTGGTGCCGTCGACCGCGATCTCGTGGACGGTGACGCCGCGTTCGGCCAGCAGCCGCAGCGACGCGGCCGCCCACGGATCCTCCGTACGCCCCTCGGGGGTGACCACGAGCCAGGTGCCGGTGAGCGGCTTGTCCTGGGTCTGCGGCAGCGGTGTCCAGGTGATGCGGTAGCGCCAGCCGTCGACGGTGGTGTCGACGTGGCTGCGCCTGCGCCACGCGGACAGGACGGGCAGCACCTCGCTGAGGGGCTGGTCGCCGTCGAGGCCGAGGGTGTCGACCAGGGCGGCCAGGTCCTCGCTGTGCACGACCTCCCAGAACCGGGCGTCGGCCACGGCCGGGGCGGCGGCTTCGGCTTCGGCGGGGTCGGGGCCGTACGAGAAGGGGTTGGCGGGCCAGTAGCGCTGCCGCTGGAAGGCGTAGGTGGGCAGCTCGACGCGGCGGGCGCCGGTGCCCGCGTAGTACGTGGCCCAGTCCACGGGCACGCCGCGGACCTGGGCCTGGGCGAGCGCGTGGCCGAGGGTGCGGGCCTCGGGGCGGCCGGAGCGCAGGGCGGGCAGGAAGGCGAACGTGCGGTTCCTGCCGCCGGTCACGCAATCCTGGGCCATGGCGGAGAGGACGCCGTCGGGGCCCAGTTCGAGATAAGTGGTCACGCCGTGGTCCTCGAGGCGGCGGACGCCGTCGAGGAAGCGGACGGCCTCGCGGACGTGGCGGACCCAGAAGTCGGGCGTGGTGATCTCGTCGGCGCTCACCAGAGTGCCGGTGAGGTTGGAGACGATCGGGATCTTCGGAGCCTCGTAGGTCAGCCGCTCGGCGACCTGACGGAAGTTCTCCAGCATCCCGTCCATGTGTGGGGAGTGGAAGGCGTGGCTGACGGTGAGCCGCTTGGTCTTACGGCCCCGCTCCTCGAACGACGCGGCGATCGCGACGGCCGCGTCCTCGTCACCCGCGATGACGACCGAGGTGGGCCCGTTGAGCGCGGCGATCGACACCCGCTCGGTGAGCAGCGGCGTCACCTCGTCCTCCGACGCCTGCACCGCGATCATCGCGCCACCGGCGGGGAGTTGCTGCATGAGCTGGCTGCGCGCGGCCACCAGGGCACAGGCGTGGGTGAGCGACAGCACTCCGGCGACATGGGCGGCGGTGAGCTCGCCGATGGAGTGGCCGGCGAGGAAGTCGGGGCGCAGTCCCCAGGATTCGACGAGGCGGAAGAGGGCCACCTCGACGGCGAACAGCGCGGGCTGGGTGAAGCCGGTCCGGTCGAGCGTGGCGGCGTCGTCGCCGAACAGCACGTCCTTCAGCGGCCGGTCGAGGAACCGGTCGAGCTGGGCGCAGACCGCGTCCAGCGCCTCGGCGAAGACCGGGTAGGTCTCGTACAGCTCACGGCCCATGCCGAGCCGCTGGCTGCCCTGGCCGGTGAAGAGGAACGCGACCTTGCCCTCGGCGGCCAGCCCCTCGGCCAGCTCCGGGTGGTGGCGGCCTTCGGCGAGCGCGTCGAGGCCCGCGAGGAGTTCGTCGTGATCGGCCGCGAGGACCACGGCGCGGCGGTCGAGGGCGGCGCGGGTGACGGCCTGGGAGTAGCCGAGGTCGGCGAGGCGGTGGCCGGGGCGGGCGGTCAGATGGGTCCGCAGCCGCAGGGCCTGGGCGCGCAGCGCCTGCTCGTCCTTGCCGGAGAGCACCACCGGGACCAGGGGCGGTTCGATCCGCTCCGGCTCCGGCTCGGCGCTCTCGACGGGGGCGGCTGGGGCCGGGGGCTCCTCGAGGATGGTGTGCACATTGGTGCCGCTCATGCCGAACGACGAGACGCCCGCGCGGCGCGGGGTCGCGCCCTCGGGGTCCTGGGGCCACTCGGTGGTGGCGGTGAGCAGTTCGACGTCCCCGGCCGTCCAGTCGACGTGCGGGGTGGGCTCGGTGAGGTGGAGGGTCCTGGGCAGCACACCGTGCCGCATCGCCATGACCATCTTGATGACGCCGCCGACACCGGCGCCCGCCTGGGCGTGGCCGATGTTGGACTTGATGGAGCCGATGAGCAGCGGTTTGCCCTCGGGCCTGCCCTGACCGTAGGTGGCGAGCAGCGCCTGGGCCTCGATCGGGTCGCCGAGGGCGGTGCCGGTGCCGTGGGCCTCGACGGCGTCGACCTGGTCGGGGCTGAGGCGGGCGTTGGCCAGCGCCTGGAGGATGACGCGCTGCTGCGAGGGGCCGTTGGGCGAGGTGAGGCCGTTGGACGCGCCGTCCTGGTTGACGGCGGAGCCGCGGACCACGGCGAGGACCGGGTGGCCCTTGCGCTGGGCGTCCGACAGCCGCTCGACGAGCAGCATGCCGACGCCCTCGCCCAGGCAGAAGCCGTCGGCCTCCGGGGCGAAGGGCTTGGAGCGGCCGTCGAGGGCCAGTCCGCGCATCTTGCTGTAGTCGACGAAGACGCCGGGCGCGCACATGA
>NZ_JAHLEM010000585.1 GCF_018883605.1 Streptomyces niphimycinicus
GTCCGACAGCCGCTCGACGAGCAGCATGCCGACGCCCTCGCCCAGGCAGAAGCCGTCGGCCTCCGGGGCGAAGGGCTTGGAGCGGCCGTCGAGGGCCAGTCCGCGCATCTTGCTGTAGTCGACGAAGACGCCGGGCGCGCACATGAGGGTCGCGCCACCGGCGAGCGCGAGCGAGCATTCGCCGTTGCGCAGCGCCTGGACGGCGAGGTGGAGGGCCACCAGCGAGGAGGAGCAGGCGGTGTCGACGGTGACGGCCGGGCCCTCGAAACCGAAGGTGTAGGAAAGGCGGCCGGAAGCGACGCTCGCGGCGTTACCGGTGCCGAAATAGCCCTCGAAGTTCTCGTTGGAACTGAGGATCGCGCCCAGGTAATCGTGATTGCTGGTGCCGACGAAGACGCCGATCTGCCGGCCGCGCACCGCGACCGGGTCGATTCCGGCCCGCTCGAACGCCTCCCAGGACGTCTCCAGCAGC
>NZ_JAHLEM010000586.1 GCF_018883605.1 Streptomyces niphimycinicus
CTCGAAGTTCTCGTTGGAACTGAGGATCGCGCCCAGGTAATCGTGATTGCTGGTGCCGACGAAGACGCCGATCTGCCGGCCGCGCACCGCGACCGGGTCGATTCCGGCCCGCTCGAACGCCTCCCAGGACGTCTCCAGCAGCATCCGCTGCTGCGGGTCCATGCCGAGCGCTTCTCGCGGGCTGATGCCGAAGAGCGACGGGTCGAAATCGGCTATGCCGTCGACGAATCCACCCTCGTGCACATAGCTGGTGCCGGGGTGGTCCGGGTCCGGGTGGTACATCGTGTCGACATTCCACCCACGGTCCAGCGGGAACTCGCTGACCGCGTCGACGCCCTCGCTGACGATGCGCCACAGGTCCTCGGGCGACGAGACGCCCCCGGGATAACGGCAGCCGATCCCCACGATCGCGATGGGGTCGTGGTTCTTCGCCTCGGCCTCTTGCAGGCGGAGGCGAGTCTGGTGCAGATCCGCCGTTACCAGCTTGAGGTAGTCCCGCAGCGTCTCTTCATTCGCCATTTACGCAATCCAATTACGGCAGACGGCATCGGAAATGCTCCACAGATCCTCAACAGGGGAGCCGGTAACCAACAACCAAATCAGTCGACTTCTCGCTGAGAGGCTATATGCGAACTAACCCTCACAACAACCCCTAGATGCCCCCTATGACCCCCTGGAGACCCAAGGAGCGATAGGGGGCAACCGGTATTCGGCAACTCTATTGAAGGGTATGGAAAATCCTGGCCGACATCGAGAACGACGTCAATAGCAGAATTCCCGTCATGCCCTTCCGAGACCCTTGTTGATGAATGCGAAGAGCTCTTCGTCGCTGGCCGACTGGAGCTGCTCGGCGTCGACCGTTTCCTTCGCCGGGCGCTCCGGCGCCGCGGTGGTGGCGGGTTCGGCGGTGACCGCCGTGCCGTCCGACTCGTTCCACTTCGCCATCAGGGACTGGAGGCGCATGGTGATCCGGGCCCGGGTGATGTTGTCGGGCGCGGTGCCGGTGAGCGCGGTCTCCAGCTTGTCGAGTTCCTCGAGCACCGCGGTGCCGTCGGCCGCCTCGTCGGGCGCGATCCCGGCCCGCAGATAGGCGGCCACGGCGGCCGGGGTCGGGTGGTCGAAGATCAGGCTCGGGGGCAGCTTCAGCCCGCTCGCGGCGCCGAGCCGGTTGCGCAGTTCGACGGCGGTGAGCGAGTCGAAGCCCAGCTCCTTGAAGGCCCGGCCCGCCTCGATCGCCTGGGCGCCGGAGTGGCCGAGCACGGCGGCCACCGCGTTGCGCACCAGATCCAGCAGCACCCGCTCCCGCTCGGTCTCCGGCAGCGCCGCGAGCTGTCCGGCCAGAGCCGCCCCGGCGTCGTCGTCGGTCTCCGCCGCCGCCATCTCCTCGACGACCTCGCGGGCCTCGGGCAGGTCGTGCAGCAGCGGACGCGACCGGTCGGCGGTGAAGGCGAGGGTGAAGCGCCGCCAGTCCATGTCGATGACGGTCAGCGCGGTCTCGTCCCGGTCCAGCGCGTGCTGGAGGGTGGTCGCGGCCGGTTCCGGCGCCATCTCGTTGATGCCGTGGCGGCGCATCCGGTCGCCGACGGCGCCGTCCACCGTGCCGCCGTCGCCCCACGGGCCGAAGGTGAGCGTGGTGGCGGGCAGTCCGTCCGCGCGGCGCTGCTCGGCGAAGGCGTGCAGGAAGGCGTTGCCGGGCGCCTGGTTGCCCTGGCCGGGTGCGCCGAAGGTGGCGGAGAAGTGCGAGCACAGCACGAACGCGGTCAGGTCCAGGTCCCGGGTGAGCTCGTGCAGATGGCGCGTGGCGTCCACCTTGAGCCGCAGCACCCGCTCGACCTGATCGGGGGTCAGCCCCTCGATCACGCCGTCCTCGATGACCGCGGCGGTGTGCACGACGGCGGTCAGCGGCTGGTCGGCCGGGATGGCCGCGAGGGTTTCGGCGAGCGCGGCGCGGTCGGTCACATCGCAGGCGGCGAGGGTGACCTTGGCGCCGAGTCCGGTCAGCTCGGCCGCCAGCTCGACGGCCCCGGGCGCGTCCGGGCCCCTGAGGCTCGCCAGCACCAGGTGGTCGGCGCCGTTACGGGCCAGCCACCGGGCGACCTGCCCGCCGAGCCGTCCCGTACCGCCGGTGACCAGCGTGGTGCCGGTCGGCTTCCAGGACCGTACCGCGGCGGTGTCGGCCAGCGGGGCGCGCACCAGGCGGGGCCCGAAGACGCCGGTGGCGCGGATCGCGGCCTGGTCGTCGTCGCCGTCGGCGGCGAGGAGGCCCACCAGCCGGGTCAGGTCGCGTTCGTCGGGCGTGGCGGGCAGGTCGATCAGACCGCCCCAGCGCTCCAGGTGCTCCAGCGCGGCCACCCGGCCAAGACCCCAGACGAGCGCCTGCTCGGGGGCGGCCGGCCGGTCCGTGCCACCGACGGACACGGCGCCGTGCGTCAGACACCACAGCGGGGCGCCGATTCCGGCGTCGCCCAGGGCCTGGATCAGCGCGAGCTGGGCGGCGGTTCCGGCGGGCAGCGAGGCGTGCCCGGGGTGTGCGCCCTCGGCCGGGGCCAGCAGCGACACCACTCCGGCGAACGAGCCGCCGTCGGCTTCGGCGAGCGCGGTGCGCAGCCGCCCGGCCAGCTCCTCCCGGCCGTCGATGCCGGTGTCCACGGCGATCCGCCGTACGTCGGCGCCGCGTTCGGCGAGCACACCGGCCACCGCGTCGGTCCAGACGTCCTCGGCGGCCGGGGCGACGAGGAGCCACGCGCCGGACAGCCGGGCGGACCGCTCCTCGGCGAGCGGCTTCCAGGCGACGCGGTAGCGCCAGCCGTCCACCGTGGACTGCTCACGGGCCTGCTTGCGCCAAGACGCCAGGGCGGGCAGGACGGCGCTCATGGGCTGATCGCCGTCGACCGTCAGCTCGGTGGCCAGGGTCTGCCAGTCCTCGGCCTCCACGGCGGCCCAGAACCTCGCCTCCACGGGGTCGTGCCCCCTCTTCCCGGCGGCCCGCTCGGGCGCGGCCTCGGGCCAGTAGCGCTGCTGCTGGAAGGCGTAGGTGGGCAGCTCGATACGGCGGGCGCCGGTGCCGTCGAACACGGCCTCCCAGTCGACGCTCACCCCGCGCGACCACGCCTCGCCGACCGAGGCCCAGAAGCGGTCCTGCCCGCCCTCGTCACGGCGCAGCGAACCGATCGCGGCCGCGTCCACACCGGCGTCCTCGGCCGTCTCCTGCACACCCATGGTCAGCACGGGGTGGGCGCTGGACTCGATGAACACACCGAAGCCCTCGTCCAGCAACCGCCGGACCGCGCCCTCCAGCTCGACGGTGCGACGCAGATTGGTGAACCAGTACTCCGCGTCCAGCTCGGAACCCTCGGCCCACTCCCCCGTCACGGTCGACAGGAACGGCACCTGGGCGCTCTTGGGCTGTACGGGCGCGAGCAGCTCCAGCAGCTCCTCGCGGAGCAGCTCGACCTGGGCCGAATGCGAGGCGTAATCCACCGGCACCCGGCGCGCCCGCACCTCATCGGCCTCACACGACGCCAGCAGCTCGTCCAGCGCGGTCGGCTCACCGGAGACGACCACCGACGACGGCCCGTTGACCGCCGCGACCGAGATGCGCTCCTCGCCCCACGGCTCGATGCGCTCGCGTACGTCCGCCACCGGCAGCGCCACCGACACCATGCCGCCCTTGCCCGCCAGCACCCGGCCGATCGCCTGGCTGCGCAGCGACACCACCCGCGCCGCGTCCTTCAGCGACAGGATCCCCGCCACATACGCGGCGGCGATCTCGCCCTGCGAGTGGCCGATCACCGCGGACGGGACGACCCCCAGCGAACGCCACAGCTCGGCCAGGGACACCATCACCGCGAACAGCACCGGCTGGACCACATCCACCCGGTCCAGCGACGGCGCACCCTCGGCGCCCCGCAGCACATCCACCAACGACCAGTCGGTGAACTCCGCGAGCGCCGCGGCGCATTCCTCGATATGGGCCGCGAAGACGGGCGAGGCGTCCATCAGCCCCACGCCCATCCGCACCCACTGGGACCCCTGCCCGGGGAAGACGAACGCCGTCTGCCCGGCGACCACCGTGCCCCGCTCCACACCGGCCGCCATGCCGCCGTCGGCGAGCGCGTTCAGCCCGGCCATCAGCTCCTCGCGGTCCCGGCCCTGGACCACACCGCGGTGGTCCAGCGCGGAGCGGGTGGTGGCCAGCGACAGGCCGATGTCCACCGGGCGCAGCGCCGGTTCGTCGTGGAGCCGGTCCAGCAGCCGCCGCGCCTGGGCGCGCAGCGCCGCCTCGCTCTTGCCGGAGAGCACCCACGGCAGCACACCCGGCTGCTTGGACACCAGCTCCACCGGGCCCGGCTCCTCGGCGGGGGCCTGCTCGATGATGGTGTGCGCGTTGGTGCCGCTGAAGCCGAAGGAGGAGATGCCCGCCCGGCGCGGGCGGCCGGTCTCTGGCCACGGGGTGGCCGACCTGACCAGCGCGACCTTGCCCGCGGCCCAGTCGATGTGCGGGGACGGCTCGGCGATGTGCAGCGATTCGGGCACCACCCCGTGCTCCATCGCCAGCACCATCTTCATCACCCCGGCGATGCCCGCGGCGCCCTGGGTGTGGCCGATGTTGGACTTCACCGATCCGAGCAGCAGGGGCAGTTCCTCGGGCCGGTCCTGGCCGTAGGTGGCCAGCAGCGCCTGCGCCTCGATCGGGTCGCCCAGCGAGGTGCCCGTGCCATGCGCCTCGACGACGTCCACATCGCCGCCGGACAGCCGGGCGTTGGCCAGCGCCTGCTGGATGACGCGCCGCTGGGAGGGGCCGTTGGGCGCGGTCAGGCCGTTGGACGCGCCGTCCTGGTTGACGGCGGAGCCGCGCACCACGGCCAGCACCTTGTGGCCCCGGCGACGGGCCTCCGAGAGCCGCTCCAGCAGCAGCACGCCCACGCCCTCGGCCGGGCCGAAGCCGTCGGCGTCCGCCGAGAACGCCTTGCAGCGGCCGTCCTGCGACAGCCCGCGCTGACGGCTGAACTCGATGAACAGACCGGGCGTGGACATCACATGGACGCCACCCGCGAGCGCGAGCGAGCACTCGCCGAGCCGCAGCGACTGGACGGCCAGGTGCAGCGCCACCAGCGACGCGGAGCAGGCCGTGTCCACCGTGACCGCCGGGCCCTCGAGACCGAAGACGTAGGACAGCCGGCCGGAGACGACGCTGCTGGCGTTGCCCGTGCCGAGGTGGCCGCCGAAGTCGTCCTCGGCGTCGAGCGCCACCGACAGATAGTCGGAGGCGTTCATGCCCGCGAAGACACCGGTCCGGCTGCCGCGCAGGGACGCCGGGTCGATCCCGGCCCGCTCGAACGCCTCCCAGGACGTCTCCAGCAGCAGCCGCTGCTGCGGGTCCATCGCCATGGCCTCACGCGGCGAGATCCCGAAGAACGCGGCGTCGAACCGGGTGGCATCGCCCAAGAACCCGCCCTCGCGGGTGTAGGTGGTGTCCGGGGTGTCCGGGTCCGGGTCGAACAGGTTCCGCAGGTCCCAGCCGCGGTCGGCCGGGAACTCCGTCTGCGCCTCGCCGCCGGCGGCCATGAGCTGCCACAGCTCCTCGGGGGTGCGCACACCCCCGGGGAAGCGGCAGCTCATGCCCACGATGGCGATCGGCTCATGGGCCTGGTCGTCGACCTCCTGGAGCCGCCGGTGGGCGGCGGTCAGGTCGGTGGTGACCTTCTTCAGATATTCGCGGAGCTTGGCTTCGTTCGCAGTCGCCATGGACGTTCACCTATTCGCAATGCTCTGGTTCGTCGGGGGGTTCGGATGGGTGTGCTGCCGCGCTTCAGCCGTTACCGAACCTCTTGTCGATGAAGTCGAAGAGGTCGTCGTCACTGACCTCTTCGAACGCGTCCGCCTCGGCGTCCGCCCCGGCGTCGTCCGCGGTGCGACGCACGTCGTTCCACTTCGCGAGCAGCGTCTGGAGGCGCACCGCGATGTTCGCATGCGCGGCCTCGTCCTCCGTCACCGATACCAGATCCTCCGGCGACAGCGAGGACAGGCTGTTCTCCAGCCGCTCCAGCTCCTCCAGTACGGACACTCCGGGGCCGTCGGCCTCCGGCGCCACTTCCTGACGCAGATGCCGCGCCAGCGCCACCGGTGTCGGGTAGTCGTAGACCAGCGTGGCCGTCAGCCGCAGCCCGGTGGCCGCGTTCAGCCGGTTCCGCAGTTCCACGGCCGTCAGCGAGTCGAAGCCCAGATCCTTGAACGCCTGCTCGGCGCCCACCTGGTCCTTCGAGGCGTAGCCCAGCACCGCCGCCACCTGACGGCGGACCAGGTCCAGCGCGGTGAGCTGCTGCTGGGCCTCCGACTGCCCGGCCAGCCGCTGGGCCAGCGTGCCGTCCCCGGTGTCCGCCACCGCCTCCGGGGCGGCGGGGCCGCCGGT
>NZ_JAHLEM010000587.1 GCF_018883605.1 Streptomyces niphimycinicus
GTCGCCGCCGCCCGCTCGCACGGCTGACCGGTGGCCGGCTCGGCGTCTGAGGTCCGCCGCCGGCGTACGCGGCCTCTTTCCCCACGCGCCGGCCACCGCCGCCCGCCCCTGGCCTTCCGGCCACCGGCTGGGGCTACTCGGCCGCCCAGGTCACCGGCAGCTCGTGGACACCGTAGAACGAGGTGTTCTCCCGGTACCGGATCTCCTTGGGGGCCACCGCCAGACGCAGGCCGGGGAACCTGGCGAGCAACCGCTCCAGGAGCACCTTCAGCTCCACCCTCGCCAACTGCTGGCCCAGGCACTGATGCACCCCGTGTCCGAACGCGAGATGGGAGGCGTGCGGCCGGTCGAGGGCGAGGCGGTCGGGGTCGGCGAAGCGCTCGGGGTCCCGGTTGGCGGTGGACACCAGACCGGCCACCATCTCGCCCTTCGCGATGGGATGACCGTTGATCACAGCGTCCTCGGTGGCGGTGCGCACGGTGCCGAAATTGTTGACGGGGAAGTAGCGGAGGAACTCCTCCACGGCGTCGTCGAGCAGGTCGGGGTTCTCCCGCAACCGGGTCAATTGCTCAGGGTCCTCGAACAGCGCCAGCATGCCGAGGCCGATCAGGTTCTCCACGGGTTCATGACCGGCGAAAATGATGGTCATGGCGATGCCGACCACCTCCTCGTCGGTCAGCGCCCCGCCCTCGACCTCGCTGTGCAGCAGCCTGCTGATCATGTCGTCCGCGGGCTCGGCCCGCTTGGCGCGCACGAATCCGCGCATCTCGTCCCACCACGCGGTCGCCATCGCGCCGACGGCCTGGTCGTCACCGCCGTTCTCCCTGAGCGTGCGTACCTCGTGGTCGAACTTCTGGTGGTAGGTGTACGGCACGCCGAGAATTTCGGAGATCACCATCGCGGGCACCGGGTTGGCATAGGCGGCCACGAGATCGGCGCTCGTGCCCATCGCCTCCATCGCGTCGAGGTGCTGGTCGGCCAACCGCTCTATCCGGCCGGTCAGTTCACGCGCGCCACGCACCGAGAACTCAGCGGTGAGCGTGCGGCGGTAGCGGGTGTGGTCCGGTGGGTCCATGGAGAAGAAGAAGCCCGCCGGTATCTCCATGCTCATCGCCGGAAACGGCACCCTGGAGCCGCTGAACCGGGAGTCCGCCAGCATGGCCCTGATGTCGTCGTGCTTGGTCAGAAACCACATCACCAGGCCGCCGGGCAGCTCCAGTTTGCCCAGTTCACCCGCGTCCCGCAGCCGGCGGTGGTCCTCCGGGGGGTCGTACGGACAACGCCGTTCGGCCTTCACGGTCCCGGGAAGGGGCAAGGTCTCGCTCACTGTTGACTCCCTCGTGTATGCCTCAGGGGCGGATGGTGCGTCAGGGACGATGCGGTGTGTCCGCTCGTATGTGGTCATGTGGGTGGTCGTAGAGGTGTGGTCATGGATGATCCGTCCGCTCGATCCATTTCGCGGACAGATCCTGGAGCAGAGTCGAGATCCGCACCCGTGCCGCGCTTGCCGGGTCGAGATCGAGGATCGACTCGTCGAGCTTGTTCAGCTCTTCGAGCACGAGAATGGCGGCCGCCGCGTCGTCCGGCAGCATTTCGGTGCGCAGATGGCGGGCGAGTTCGACGGCCGTGGGGTGGTCGAAGGTGAGGCTGGCGGGCAGTTCGAGCCGGGTGGCCCGGGCCAACTGGTTCCGCAGTTTCACGGCCGCCACCGAGTCGAAGCCCATATCGACGAAACCGCGGTCGGGGTCGACCATGGCGGCGTCCGGATGGCCGAGGACCGTGGCGACCTGGTCGCGGACCAGCTCCAGCAGGATCTCCTCCTGTTCGTCCTCCGACCGCCCGGCCAGCCGCTCCAGCAGTGTGGTCGCGGACACCTCGGCCGCCGCGGGTTGCTCCACCGGCTGCCGGGCCGGTTCGGTGCGTGCCGGGACCGCTGTCGCGGTGGTGACCCGGACCGCCTCCACGGGCGCGGCGCATGCCGCGTCGAACAGGGCGAGGCCCAGGTCGGTGGAGACGGAGACCGCGGGCAGTCCGAGGACCCGCCGGTGTGCGGCCAGCGCGTCGGCGTACGCGGGGGTCAGTGTTCCGTCGGCGGAGGTGAGCAGCACAAAGCGGTCCAGCTCCAGGTCCCGTGTGGCCATGTGCAGATTCCACGCCGTCTCCAGCCCCGACCGCAGCCGTGCCCGCAGCGCTTGTGGGGTGAGTGCGTGGGCCGGTGTCCGCTCCGGGTCCTCGGCCGCGGTGTGCACCACGCTCCGCAGTCGCGGAATCTCCTCCAGCAGCGCTGCCAGCGCCTGACGGTCCGCCGGATCGCACGGGGCGAGCCGGACGGTCGCGCCGAGGGCTTCCAGCTCGGCCGCGTCGCCGTTCCCGGCCATGTCGCCATTCCCGACTGTGGCGCCATTCCCGGCCGTGTCGCCGACCCCGGCCAGGACCAGGTCGTTCACACCTCGCTCAACAATCAGGTGCCGGGCCACCTCCGTGGCCGACCCACCGGTCACCAGCACCGTGCCCGGCTCCCAGGCGGGCGGGTTCTGCTCGGCGACCGCCGCCGCGGCCGGCTCGGGTACCAGCACCGCCGACGCCCGGACCGCGATCCGGCCCTTCCCCACGGCCACCGCGGCGGGCAGCAGACGCAGATCGGAGGCATCGGTGTCGATGAGGGTCAGCCGTCCCGCGTGGGCCGCCTGGATGCCCTCGACCAGCGACCACACCGCGGCCGCCGCCAGGTCCTCGACCTCCTCACCGGACGCCACGGCGAGCGCGCGCCGGGTCACCAGCACCAGACGCGAGGGTGCGAACCGCTCCTCGTCCAGCCACGTCCGTACGGCATCAGCGGCGCGCAGTGCCACTTCGGACGCCGTGGCGCCCTCGGCCACGCATGGGAGGAGCACGACGTCCGGCACGTCCTCGATGGCCGACAGGTCCGGATACACCGCGACCGGCCCGCCGAGCGTGTCCGGTTTCCAGCCGTCCGGGTCGCCGACGAGCCCCCACCGGACGAGGCCGAGGTCCGGTTCGGCCGACGCAGGAGACACCGTCCACGCCGTCCTGAACAGTGACGCGTTGGCCTGCCGCAGCCGCTGCCCGGACACCGAGCGCAGCACCAGCGAGTCCACCGACAGCACGGGCGCACCGGCGGCGTCGGCCACCTGGAGGGAGACCGTGTCCGGGCCGGTGGGCGCGAGGGTGACCCGCAGTCTCGTGGCACCTTCCGTGTGCAGGGTGATCCCCGTCCAGGAGAACGGCAGATGGGTCCGCTCGGGCTCGGTGACCAGCCCGGCCAGCGCCTCCGCGCACAGGGCCCCGTCGAGCAGGGCGGGGTGCAGGGTCCATCGCCCGGCCTCGGCCCCGGCCGTCTCGGGCAGCTCGATGTCGAGGAAGACCTCGTCGCCGCGACGCCACATCGGTGTCCCGGTGGACTCCAGCGGGTGGGCGCCGGTGGGGGGCCAGCTCTCGGTGTGCGGCGCGGGCGCGGGCGGCCGGCCCACGCCGAGGACGGCGGTGGCGTGGCGGACCCACCGCCGGTCCCGGCGGCAGTAGACCGTGACCGGGCGGCGGCCGGACTCGTCCGCGTCACGGACGGACACCTGCACCTCGACCCCGCCCCGTTCGGGGAGGACAAGGGGCTCATGGACGGTGAGTTCGTCCACCGTCCGACAGTCGAACTGAAGCCCCGCCTGGAGCACCAGCTCCAGGAAGCCGGTCGCCGGGAACAGGGGCACGCCCAGAGTCCGCCGACCGGTCGGCCAGGAGTGCGCGTCGGCGGAGATACGGCCGGTGAGGAGGACACCGTCCGCGTCGGGCAGCGGCACCGTCGCACCGACCAGCGGATGGTCCAGCGCGCCGAGCCCGAGACCGGCCGCGTCGCCGGGGGTACGGGAGGGCTCCAGCCAGAAGCGGGAGCGCTGGAACGCGTAGGTCGGCAGCTCGACCCGCCGGGCGCCGGGGAAGACGGCGGACCAGTCCAACTCCACCCCATGGGTGTGCAGTTGGGCGAGGGCGGTGGTGACCGTGACCGGCTCGGGCCGGTCGGCGCGCAGAGTGGGGATGAACTCGGCGTCGGCCCCGGCGACCTGGGCCTGCGCCAGGGCGGTGAGGGTGCCGTCCGGTCCGAGTTCGAGGAAGGTGCCGGTGCCCAGCTTCCGCAGCCGCTCCAGCCCGTCGGAGAACCGCACCGTCTCACGCACCTGCCGCACCCAGTACGCGGGAGTGCACAGCTCCTCCCCCGCCACCGAGCCCGTGAGGTTGGAGACCACCGGTATCCGCGGGGTGTGGAAGTCCACGGTGCCGAGCACCTCGGCGAACGCGGTGAGCATCTCGTCCATCAGCGGCGAGTGGAAGGCGTGGCTGACCCGCAGCCACCGCGTCTTCACCCCACGTGCGGCCATTGCCTCGGCCACACCGTTCACCGCGTCCTCGTCCCCGGACACCACGACCGAGGACGGTCCGTTCACGGCCGCGAGGGCGACCCGGTCGCTCAGGAACGGCCGTATCCGGTCCTCCGGTACGGCCAGGGCCACCATCGTGCCGCCCGGGGGCAGCGCACCCATCAGGCGGCCCCGGGCCGCGACCACCTTGGCGGCGTCCTCCAGCGACCAGAGGCCGGCCACATACGCGGCGGCCAGCTCGCCGACGGAGTGCCCCAGCAGATAGTCCGGGCGCACACCCCACGAGGACACCAATCGGAACAGCGCCACTTCGAGGGCGAACAGGCCCGCCTGCGCATACGCGGTGGCGTCCAGCGCGCCGGTGGCGTCGGACACCACCTCGTCGAGCGGACGGTCCAGATACGGGTCGAGCGCGGCGCAGACCTCGTCCCACGCCGCCGCGAACACCGGGAACGCCGCGTACAACTCGCGCCCCATACCGGCTCGTTGCGCACCCTGGCCCGCGAAGAGCAGGCCCACCCGGCCGGGGCCGGCGGTGCCCAGGACCACGCCCGGAGTGGGCTCGCCGGCCGCCAGCGCGGCCAGTCCGTCCAGCAGTTCCGCCCGGCTCGCGCCGACCACCGCGGCGCGGTGCGAGAGTGCCGAACGGGTGGTGGCCAGCGACCAGCCCACGTCCACCGGGTCGGGTCCGGGGTGCGCGGCCAGGAAGGACCGCAACCGGGCGGCCTGCGCCCGCAGTCCGTGCTCGCCCCGGCCGGACAGCACCCACGGCAGCACCGCCGGGGCGGGCTCGGTTGTCGGCTCCGGATCGGCCCCCGACTCCGCGGGGGGCTGTTCGAGGATCACATGGGCGTTGGTCCCGCTCACTCCGAACGAGGACACTCCGGCCCGGCGGGGTCGGGAGGCCGACGACCACTCCACGGGCGCGGTGAGCAGTTCCACCGCACCGGCCGACCAGTCCACATGGGTCGACGGCTGGTCCAGGTGGAGGGTCCGGGGCAGCATCTCGTGCCGCATCGCCAGCACCATCTTGATCACACCGGCCACCCCGGCGGCCGACTGGGTGTGCCCGATGTTCGACTTGATCGAGCCCAGCAGCAGCGGGCGTTCGCGATCCTGGCCGTAGGTGGCCAGCAGCGCCTGTGCCTCGATCGGGTCGCCCAGGCTGGTGCCGGTGCCGTGTGCCTCCACGGCGTCCACG
Organism: Streptomyces niphimycinicus; assembly: GCF_018883605.1. Lineage (GTDB taxonomy): Bacteria > Actinomycetota > Actinomycetes > Streptomycetales > Streptomycetaceae > Streptomyces > Streptomyces niphimycinicus. The sequence goes on from NZ_JAHLEM010000587.1 coordinate 5,593, forward strand.
TCCGAGGCGGCCAGCCCGGCGGAGGCCAGCGCGGCCCGGATCACTCGCTGCTGCGAGGGCCCGTTCGGCGCGGTCAGGCCGTTCGAGGCACCGTCCTGGTTGACGGCGGAGCCCCGTACGACCGCCAGGACCCGATGGCCGTTCCGCTCGGCGTCGGACAGCCGTTCCAGCAGCAGCAGGCCGACGCCTTCGCCCCAGCCGGTGCCGTCCGCCGCGTCGGCGAACGCCTTGCAGCGGCCGTCGGCGGCCAGTCCGCGCTGCCGGGAGAACTCCACGAAGATGCCCGGGTTCGCCATCACCGTCACCCCGCCGGCCAGTGCCAGGGAGCACTCGCCGGACCGCAGCGCCTGCGCCGCCAGGTGCAACGCGACCAGCGACGACGAGCAGGCGGTGTCCACGGTGACCGCCGGCCCTTCCAGACCGAAGGTGTACGAGAGCCGGCCGGAGACCACGCTGCCGGCGCCACCGGTCAGGAAATAGCCCTCGGACCCCTCCGCCGCCTGGCCGGCGCCCGTTCCGTAGCCCTGTGACGCGGCGCCGACGAACACCCCGGTCTGGCTTCCCTTCAGCGACGCCGCCGGGATACCGGCCCGTTCCACCGCCTCCCAGGCCACCTCCAGCAGCAGCCGTTGCTGCGGGTCCATCGCCAGCGCCTCACGTGGCGAGATCCCGAAGAACCCGGCGTCGAACTCCCCCGCGTCGTACACAAAGCCACCGGCGCGGACATACGAGGTGCCCGTGCTGTCCGGATCGGCGCTGTACAGGCCGTCCAGGTCCCAGCCACGGTCGTCCGGCAGATCCGCGACCGCGTCCCGCCCGGTGTCGAGCAGTTCCCACAGCTCTTCGGGCGAGGTCACCCCGCCCGGATAGCGGCAGGCCATCCCGACGATCACGACCGGGTCGTGGTCGGTGGCCGCCGGGGCGGCGGGCGGCGGCACTGCCTCGTCTACGGTGCCGTCCAGTTCCCGGAGGAGATGGGCGGCCAGGACCGCCGGTGTCGGGTAGTCGAAGATCGCGGTGGCCGGCAGCCTGACCCCGGTGGCGGTGCGCAGCCGGTTGCGCAACTCGACGGCCGTCAGCGAGTCGAATCCGGTCTCCGCGAAGGTACGCGCCGTGTCGACATCGGCCAGGGTGCCGTGTCCCAGCACGGTCGCCACATGCGTACGGACCAGGTCGAGCACATGCTGTTCGCGCTCGGCGACCGGCATCGCGGTCATCCGGTCGCGCAGTGACGAGGCGTCGTCGCCCGAGGCCGCGCCGGTCGCGCGGCGGATCGGCGCGCGGACCAGACCGTGGAAGAGCGCGGGCAGCGCACCGGCCTCGGCCTGCGCTCGCAGCGCGGTGGCGTCCAGCGGTGTCGCCAGCACGACCGCTTCGGTGGCCGCCCTGGCGCTGTCCAGGAGACGGAGCCCCTGATCGGTGGCGAGGGGCGTGGCACCGGCCCTGGCCATCCGGGCGAGATCCCGGTCCGACAGATGGCCGGTCATCCCGCTGCGCTCGGCCCACAGTCCCCATGCCACGGAGACACCGGGCAGCCCGGCGGCCCGGCGATGCGCCATCAGCGCGTCCAGCCAGGCGTTCGCCGCCGCGTAGGCGCCCTGTCCCGGGCTGCCCAGGACACCCGCGGCCGAGGAGAACACCACGAATTCCGCCAGCTCACGACCGGCGGTCAGCTCGTGCAGATGCCATGCGGCATCCACCTTCGGCCGCAGCACCTCGCGCACCCGCTCCGCGGTGAGCGACTCCACCACCCCGTCGTCGAGCACTCCCGCGGTGTGCACCACCATCCGCAAGTCCGGCACGGTGTCCAGCAGCCGGGCCAGCTCGTCACGGTCGGCCACATCACAGGCGACCACCCGCACCTGGGCGCCCGATTCCCGCAGGGCGGCGGTGAGCTCGGCGGCGCCCGGGGCGTCCGGCCCCCGCCGTCCGGCCAGGACGACGTCCCGTACCCCGTGCCGTTCGACCAGGTGACGGGCGACCAGTCCGCCCAGGGTGCCGGTGCCGCCCGTGATGAGCACGGTGTCCCGCTCCCGCAGCGGCTGCGGAACGGACAGCACCAGCTTGCCGATGTGGCGTGCCTGCGAGAGGAAACGCAGCGCGTCGCCCGCCCGCCGGACGTCCCAGGACCGGGTCGGCAGCGGGGTGAAGACTCCCTGCTCGAAGAGTGACACCAGCAACTGGAGCAGTTCCCCGATCCGGTCGGGGCCCGCGTCCATGAGATCGAACGCCTGGTAGCGCACCCGCCCGTGCTCGGCGGCGACGCGCTCACCGTCGCGGATGTCGGTCTTGCCCATCTCCAGGAAACGGCCGCCGTCTGCGAGCAGACCGAGCGACGCGTCCACGTACTCGCCCGCGAGCGAGTTCAGCACCACGTCCACCCGGTCGAAGCGCTCGGCGAACTCCAGAGTGCGGGAGGAGGCGATTCGGTCGTCGGCCACTCCGCCGGCGCGCAGCGTGTCCCACTTCCCCGGGCTCGCGGTGGCGTACACCTCCGCGCCGAGCCAGCGGGCCACCTGCGTCGCGGCCATGCCCACCCCGCCCGCGGCCGAGTGCACCAGCACCGATTCGCCGGACCGGAGACCGGCCAGGTCCAGCAGCCCGTACAGGGCGGTCAGGAACACCACGGGCGTGCCCGCCGCGTCGGTGAACGACCAGCTCTCCGGCAGCCGCGCCAGCAACCGGTGATCGGTCAGCGCCACGGGGCCGAACGCGCCGGAGAACAGGCCCATCACCCGGTCACCGGGCGCCAGGCCGGACACACCGGGACCGATGTCGAGCACCACTCCGGCGCCCTCGCTGCCGATGACGTCCTGGCCGGGGATCATGCCGAGGGCGACCACGACGTCCCGGAAGTTCACCCCGGCCGCGTGCATCGCCACCCGCACCTGCCCGTCGCCGAGCGCACCGGCGGCTTCCGGGCAGGGGACGGCGGCGAGATTCTCCAGCGTGCCCTGGCTGGTGACGTCCATCCGCCACGGCGTCCCGTCCCCGGGGGCCGGGGTGGTGGCGGGGGTGAGCGTGGCGGGGGTGAGCGGAGCCAGCCGGGGCGTCAGGGCACGGCCACGGCGCAGCGCGAGATGCGGATGGCCGGCTGCCACCGCGGCGGCCAGCACCGTACCGGAATCCTGGTGGCCGTCGTGGTCGACGAGGACGAAGCGGTCCGGATGCTCGGCCTGCGCGCTGCGGAGCAGGCCCCAGACCGCCGCCGCGCCGAGGTCCTCGACGTTCTCGCCGGGGGCGGTCGACACCGCGCCACGTGTCAGCACGGCCAGCCGCGACCGGGCGCAGCGCTCGTCGGCGAGCCACCGCCGTATCGCCGTCAGCACCCGGCCGACGACGGTGGACACCGGGTCACCGGCGGACTCGCAGGGCAGCACGACGACGTCGGGTACGGGGGTGTCCGGGCCCAGGTTGTCTTCCAGGGCGTCTCCGAGGTCGTCTCCCAGAGCGCCTCCGAGGGCGTATCCGAGGGCGTCGAACTCCACCGGCGCCTCGGCGGTCGTGGTGGTCGGCAGCGGCGTCTCGGTCCAGTCCATGCGGTACAGCGCGTCCTGGTCCATGCCCCGGGTGTCCGCGATCCGACGGCCGGACAGCGGACGCAGCGCCAGCGACGCCACGGACAGCACCGGCGCGCCCGACGGATCGGCCACCTCCAGCGACACCGCGTCCGGACCGGCCGGGGACAGCACCACGCGGATGGCGGAGGCGCCGACCGCGTGCAAGGCCACTTTGCCCCAGGAGAACGGCAGATACGCCTGGCCGGGTTCGGTGAGGAAACGACCGAGCCCCACTCCGTGCAGGGCGGCGTCGAGCAGGGCGGGATGCGCGCCGCACCGCACGGCCACCTCCTGTGCCGTCGGGTCCAGCGTCACCTCGGCGTATATCTCGTCGTCGCGTGTCCACGCGGCCCGCAGCCCTTGGAACGTGGGGCCGTATCCGTGGCCGCGCTCCGCCATCGCCTCGTACATTCCCGAGACGTCGATGGGCTGCGCGCCCTCGGGCGGCCACACCTCCAGGGACCGGGTCGGCGCGGTGGGATGCTCGGTGGCGCCCAGGGTGTCTGTGACGCCTGGGGCGCCTGTGATGTCTGGGGCGCGTGTGATGCCGAGGGTGCCCGAGGCGTGCAGCAGCCACTCCCCGGCGCGGCACGAGTGCACCGTGACCGGCCTGCGGCCCGACTCATCCGCCGCGGAGACGGCCACCTGCACCTGGACGCCGCCCTGATCCGGCACCACCAGCGGGGCCTGGAGGGTCAGTTCCTCCACCACCGGGTGGCCGAAGTGCTGACCGGCCTGGAGGGCTAGCTCGACGAAGCCCGTGCCGGGGAAGACCACCGTGCCCCGCACCCTGTGGTCCGCCAGCCAGGGCTGTCCGGCCAGGGAGAGCAGGCCGGTCAGCACACCGCCCTCGGTCCCGGGCAGCGGCAGGACCGCGCCCAGCAGGGGGTGCTCGATATCGCCGAGCCCCAGACCGGACGCCTGGGTCACCGCCCGCACGGGTTCGAGCCAGAAGCGTTCCCGCTGGAAGGCGTAGGTGGGGAGGTCGACCGTCCGGGCGCCGGTGAAGAGCGGACGCCAGTCCACGTCGACGCCGTGGGTGTGGAGGTCGGCGAGTGCGGTGAGGAAACGGGCGGGACCGCCGTCGTCGCGGCGCAGCGATCCGGTCACGACGATGTCGGTGTCGACGGCGTCGGCGGTGTCCTGGATGCCGACGGTCAGCACGGGGTGCGGGCTCACCTCGACGAACACGGTGTGGCCCTGGCCCATCAGGGTTTCAAGGGTGGCCTGGAATTCCACCGTGTGGCGAAGGTTGCGGTACCAGTAGTCGGCGCCGAGTGCACGGGGGTCGGTGAGCCGTCCGGTCACCGTCGAGTGGAACGCGACCTGTCCGGCACCCGGCCGGACCGGCGCCAGCGCGTCCGCCAGCTCCTCCCGGATCTCCTCCACCTGTGGGGAGTGCGAGGCGTAGTCCACCGGGATCCGCTTGGCCTCCGGGAACTCCGCCAGCACCGCGTCCAGTTCCTCGGCCGCGCCGGACACCACGGTGGACGCCGGGCCGTTCACCGCCGCCACCGACAGCCCCGGGCGGTCGCGGAGCCGGTCGGCGGGCACGGGGACGGACACCATCCCGCCCTGGCCCGACAAGGCCAGCAGCGCCTTGCTGCGCAAGGCCACCACCCGCGCTCCGTCCGCCAGCGACAGGCCGCCCGCCACACACGCCGCCGCGATCTCGCCTTGTGAGTGCCCCACCACCGCCGATGGCACCACACCGTACGAACGCCACAACTCGGCCAGGGACACCATCACCGCCCACAACACCGGCTGCACCACATCCACCCGGCTCAGCGCTCGTTCATCCGCCAGTACATCGAACAGCGACCACTCGGCGAACGGGGCCAGCGCATCGGCACATTCACGCATGCGCCGTGCGAACACCGGCGAGGAATCCATCAACTCCAGCGCCATCCCGACCCACTGCGATCCCTGACCCGGGAAGACGAACACCACCTCGCGGCCGGGCCGGGCGGCGGCGCCGCCGGTCTCGACGGCGTCCAGTCCACGTCGTAGCTCCGCGAGGTCCGCGCCCACCACCACGGCGCGGTGCGAGTGAAGCGAACGGCCGGCCACGAGTGTCCATCCGACATCGGCGGGATTCAGCCCCGGATGGGCATCGATGAAGGACGTGAGGCGTTCGACCTGGCCCCTCAGCCCGGCCTCACCGGCACCTGACAGCACCCACGGCAGGGGCAGCGCCCTCCGGCGCTGGTCGGGCAACGGCTCGGACGCCGACTCCGGCAACGGCCCGGGCACCGGCTCCGGCTCCGGCAACAGCTCCGACGTCGGCACCGGCCCGGGCACCGGCTCCAGCCCGTCCACCGCATCGGGCCGGGCCGCCACCGTCCCCTGCTCGACGATCACATGGGCGTTGGTGCCGCTGACCCCGAACGAGGACACGCCCGCCCGGCGCGGAGCGCCGTCCCGTGGCCACTCCCTCGCTTCGACGAGCAACGCGACCTGGCCCGCCGTCCAGTCCACATGGGGCGAGGGCTCGTCCACATGCAGGGTTCGCGGCAGTACGCCGTGCCACATGGCCATGACCATCTTGATCACACCGGCCACACCGGCGGCAGCCTGGGTGTGCCCGATGTTCGACTTCACCGAGCCGAGCCACAGTGGCTTGTCCTCGGGCCGTTCCTGACCGTACGTGGCGAGCAGCGCGTGTGCCTCGATCGGGTCGCCGAGGCTGGTGCCGGTGCCGTGTGCCTCCACTACGTCGATGTCGGTGGCGGACAGGCGGGCGTTCGCCAGCGCCTGGCGGATCACCCGCTGCTGGGACGGGCCGTTCGGCGCCGTCAGGCCGTTGGAGGCACCGTCCTGGTTGACGGCGGAACCACGCACCACCGCCAGCACCCGGTGGCCGTTCCGCTCGGCGTCGGACAGCCGCTCCACCAGGAGCATGCCGGCGCCTTCGCCCCAACCGGTGCCGTCCGCCGCCGCCGCGAACGCCTTGCAGCGTCCATCGGCCGCCAGTGCGCGCTGGCGGGAGAATTCCAGGAAGGCCGCCGGGGTGGCCATGACGGTCGCGCCACCGGCCAAGGCCAAGGAGCATTCGCCGGAGCGCAGGGCCTGCGCGGCGAGATGCAACGCGACCAGCGACGACGAGCAGGCGGTGTCCACGGTGACCGCCGGGCCCTCGAGACCGAAGGTGTACGCCAGCCGGCCCGAGGCGACACTGGCGGCGCTGCCCGTGCCCAGATAGCCCTCCGCGCTCTGCGGGGCACCGCTGGCCAGAGCGGCGTAGTCCTGGCCGTTGGTCCCGATGAACACTCCGGTCCGGCTGCCCTGGAGCGTGACGGGGGAGATATGGGCGCGCTCGAACGCCTCCCAGGCGACCTCCAGCAGCAGCCGCTGCTGCGGATCCATGGCGACCGCCTCACGCGGCGAGATCCCGAAGAACCCGGGGTCGAACGCGGCAGCGTCATCGAGGAAGCCGCCCGCCCGGACGTAGGAGGAGCCGGGGTGGTCGGGATCCGGGTCGTACAGCTCGGCCAGGTTCCAGCCACGGTCCGCCGGGAACTCCGATACGGCGTCGCGGCCGTCGGCCAGCAGCCCCCACAGGTCCTCCGGCGAGCTCACCCCGCCGGGGAAGCGACAGCTCATCCCGATGATGGCGATCGGTTCGTCGTCCACCGGGCGTGGCGCCACCGGGACCGGTGTCCGGTCGGCCAGACCCAGCGCCTCCCGGCACACATGCTCGGCGAGCGCCGCCGGAGTCGGGTAGTCGTAGATCACGGAAGCCGGGAAGCGTGCCCCGGTGGCCGCGGTGAGCCGGTTCCGCAGCTCCACCGCGGTGAGCGAATCGAAGCCGATTTCCTGGAAGGGCCGGGCCGGGTCGATCGCCTCGGATGCCGCGTGGCCCAGCACGGCGGCCACATGTGTGCGGACGAGGTCCAGCACGGTGGCCGTCCGTTCCCGCTCGGCCATGGCCTCCAGGCGGGCGGCAAACGCGTCGGCCGCCCCGCTGCCGGTCGGCTCGGTCGGCAGGGATACGTCCCTGAGCAACTCCCTCAGCAGCGGGCTCGGCCGTGAGGCGGTGAGCCGCGCCCCGAAAGTCGCCCAGTCGATATCGGCCACCATCACCGTGGTTTCGTCAGCGGCCAGCACCAGCCCCAAGGCGGAGAGCGCCGACTTGGGATCCATGCCCTGCGACCGCGCCACTCCCGCGGCCATACCGGAATCGGCCCAGGCTCCCCAGGCCACCGATGTGGCCACCAGTCCCTCGGCCCGGCGCCGCTGGGCCAGTCCGTCCAGAACGGCGTTGGCCGCCGCATAGCTGCCCTGGCCCGCATTGCCCACGGTCCCCGCGGCCGAGGAGAACAACACAAAGGCGTCGAGGTCGGCGTCACGGGTCAACTCGTGCAGATGGCGTGCGCCGTCGGCCTTGGCCCGCATCACGGTGCGGATCCGCTCCGGGGTCAGCGATTCGAGCACACCGTCGTCGAGGACACCCGCCGCATGCGCCACTGCACGCAGATCCGGAATCGTCCCCAGGAGCGCCGCGAGCGCCTCGCGATCGGCGACATCGCACGCCACCACGTGCACCCGGTCCCCCAGCTCGGCCACCAACTCCGCGACGCCCGGTGCCTCGGCCCCTTGACGGCTCGTCAGCACGATCCGCTCCACACCGGTATCCGCCAGCCAGCGCGCCACATGGCGGCCCAGTGCCCCTGTACCGCCCGTGACCAGAGCGGTGCCGCGACCCCGCCA
>NZ_JAHLEM010000588.1 GCF_018883605.1 Streptomyces niphimycinicus
GCCTCGGCCCCTTGACGGCTCGTCAGCACGATCCGCTCCACACCGGTATCCGCCAGCCAGCGCGCCACATGGCGGCCCAGTGCCCCTGTACCGCCCGTGACCAGAGCGGTGCCGCGACCCCGCCAAGCGGCCGACACCGCAGTGGTCGCTTCCGCCCGCGTCAGACGAGCGGCCCACGTCCCGGTGGCACGGATGGCGATCTGATCCTCACCGGTGTCACCGGCGAGGACGGTGGCCAGTGCCTCCTCCGTGGGGTCGTCCATGACCGCCGGAAGGTCGATCAGCCCGCCCCAACGGTCCGGATGCTCCAAGCCAATGACGCGGCCCAGCCCCCAGACTCCGGCCTGGTCAGGATCCACCACGTCTCCGTCGACCGCCGCGACCGCACCCCGGGTGACGCACCACAACGGTGCATCGACCCCGGCGGCCAGGAGGTTCTGGAGCAGGGACACCGTCGCCTCGACCGACAGCAGCGACACCACACCCGCGACCGCC
>NZ_JAHLEM010000589.1 GCF_018883605.1 Streptomyces niphimycinicus
CGCCTCGACCGACAGCAGCGACACCACACCCGCGACCGCCGCATGGCTCGGCTCCACCGCCGTCACGACGTGGACATCCGCCCCGGCCGACCGCAGCGCGACAGCCACATCGGCACCGTCAACATCCTCAGCACCCGGCTCGACCACGACCAGCCAGGTCCCCGTCAGCACCTCCCCGGACGGCACACCCGTAACAGGCGTCCAACCGAGCCGGTAACGCCAACCGTCGACCACCGACCGTTCCTGCTGCGCCCGCCGCCACGACGCCAAGGCAGGCAACACGGCACTCAACGGCTGCTCCTCGTCAACGCCCAGCGCCTGCGCATCGCCACGCTCGACCGCATCCCAGAACGCCGCATCCACCGCGCTCGTCGCGGGCTGGGCCGCCGACGGCTCCAGCCAGAACCGCTCACGCTGAAACGCATAGGTGGGGAGATCAACCAGCCGACCGCCGGGGAACACCGCCGCCCAATCAATCTGGACGCCCCGGACA
>NZ_JAHLEM010000059.1 GCF_018883605.1 Streptomyces niphimycinicus
CCCGGCGGCCCCGGCACCGGCCGCCGCCGCGGCCCCGAGGAAGCCCCGGCGGACCAGCCCGCCGGCTGTGCGGTCCTGTTCTCCGTCCACCGGACCATCGTGGGCCGCGCCGCGGACGCGGGCGAGCCGGTGCGGTCCGACGGAGTATCCGGCGCGTGGTCCGGCGGAGTGTCCGGCCGCGTGGTCCGGCGGAGTATCCGGCGCGTGGTCCGGCGGAGTGTCCGGCCGCGTGGTCCGGCGCCTCCGAGGTGCGGTGTGGGGGCGCGGGGAGCAGCCTGGGACATATGACGGAATCCCAGGCGCCGCGCATTCACCGGCCTCCGATCGTGGTGCTCGGCGTGCAGCAGAACGGCCCCCCGTACCGTCTGGTCGAGATCGCCGGTGAGCTGGCGGGCAAGGCGCACTCGGTCCTGGACGTCATCGAGATCGCCCGGGAGGTGGGTCTGGACGATGTCGATCTGGACGATCCGGATGTGGTCCGGTGGGTGGGCGGCGACAAGTTCACCTGGACGTCGTTCTGGCCCCCGCATCGGTCGCACCACGAGCACCGCGGCTAAGCGGCCCGCGGGCGGCTCGGAAGACATGGATTCACTGTCAACCCGACGTTGACGCCCCATGGGGTGTCAACCTATGGTTGACGCATGACGAAACCAGTCGGACTCAGTCATCCCGTACGCCTCGACGATCTGATCGAGGCCATCAAGAAGGTCCACACCGACGCTCTCGAGCAGCTCACCGACGCGGTGATCGCCGCCGAGCACCTCGATGAGGTGGCCGACCACCTCATCGGCCACTTCGTGGACCAGGCCCGCCGCTCCGGCGCCTCCTGGACCGACATCGGCAAGAGCATGGGGGTGACGCGGCAGGCGGCCCAGAAGCGCTTCGTCCCCAAGGGCTCCGCCGCCCAGGACCTCGACCCCAGCCAGGGCTTCGACCGCTACACGCCGCGCGCCCGGAGCGTCGTGGTCGCCTCCCAGAACGAGGCCCGCGCCGCCTCCAACGCCGAGATCCGCCCCGAGCACCTCGTCCTCGGCCTCCTGGCCGATCCCGAGGGGCTGGCCGCCAAGGCGATCGTCGCCCAGGGCGTCCTCCTGGACACCGTCCGCCAGGCGGCCACCGCCGCCCTCCCGCCCGCAGCCGACTCCATGCCCGCACTGGTCCCCTTCGACGCCGACGCCCGTAAGGTCCTGGAGCTCACCTTCCGCGAGGCGCTGCGGCTGGGCCACAACTACATCGGCACCGAGCACATCCTCCTGGCCCTCCTCGAACACGAGGACGGCGCGGGCCTGTTGACCGGCCTCGGCATCGACAAGGCCACCGCCGTGGACACCCTCACCAAGGCACTGGCCCGGATCGCCGAGGCCGTCAAGGACGAGATGGAGGGGTGATCGAGCGCCCCTCGGCGGCCCAACGGCGGGGGTGCGGCGGCCGGAACAGCGAAGCTGTGCCGGTCAGGCCGAGGACCCGCCCGACCGCGCGACTCGGGGAGCGGACGATGACCGTCTTGCCGTGTGCGAGCGCCTCGCGGCGAAGCCTCAGCAGTGCGTTGAGCCCCGAGCAGTCCCAGAACCTCACCGCTCTCAGATCCACGTCGACGCCCTCGGCGGCGGCGTGGAGGGCCGTGCGCAGGGTGGCGGCCACGGCAGGGGCGGTCTCGTAGTCCACTTCCCCCCGGATCACGACAACCTTCCGGGGGCCCTCCTGGTAGCTGTCGGTGAGGAGGGCGGGCGGGAGTGCGGGCGTGGATGTGGTCGCGGACGCGAGGCGCGACGGCGTCGGCGTCGAACCGACCGGTGTCCCGGGTGTCGCGTCGTGCATGGGCCGGTACGGCGAACGATGCCCGGGCTCGGGCGTGGAGATGTCTCGGGCGTGCATCTGTCTCTGCTCTCCCCTCAAGTCGCCGCACCGGTATCACACGACTTGCTTTACGCGAAGCATAATTCATGTTTCTGGATGCGCCATCATCGCTTCGGCAATATCATGAGCGCATGGGAGGAGTGCCTGAACCGCACAGCGGATGGACGTTCCTGACCAACCACGCCCGTGTGCTGGCCACGATCGCCGACGACCCGAACGTGCGGATCCGGGACATCGCCGCGCGCTGCCGGCTGACGGAGCGCGCCGTCCAAAAGATCATCGCCGAACTGGAACAGGACGGGTATCTGTCCCACACCCGTGAGGGGCGCACGAACACGTACCGCATCGAGCCCGGCAAGGTCCTGCGCCACCCGGCCGAGGCCGGCCTCCCCGTGGCCTCGCTGCTCTCCCTGCTCGTCGAGGACGAGGCCCGGCGCAGGCACCCCGACGGGCCGATCGGCGGCGGGAGCGCGAACACGAACGCGAGCCCGGGCCCGAACCCGAACTCGACAGCGCACTGACGCTCCTGCCCTCGACTACGCTGAAACGACCCTTGACGTCAGAGGTAGGAGTCACGGTGCGCATCGGCGAACTCGCCACCCGGACCGGCGTCAGTGTGCGAGCGCTGCGCTACTACGAGGAGCAGCACCTGCTCACCTCGGAGCGCAGCCCCAGCGGCCAGCGCCACTACCCGGACACCGCGGTCGCCCACGTCCTGGCGATCCAGTGCTTCTACGCCGCGGGCCTGTCCAGCAAGACCATCCGCGAACTCCTCCCCTGCATGCACACCGGCGTCGCCACCCCCGCCATGCACGCCCGCCTGACCTCCGAACGCGACCGTATGAACGCCCAGATCGCCGACCTGGCCAAGGCCCGCGACCACCTGGAGGCCCTCATGGCCGCGGGCGAGGGCATGGTCGACGGCGAGACCCGGTGCGCCCCGCAAAGCGCTTGATCCACCGCGACGGTGGGGGACCAGGCACGGCAGGCAGATGGCCGGTCAGCGACGGGCGCCGCTCCCCCCGTGATAGCCGAGTTCGAGGTAGCGGGCGCGGGTGCTCCAGAGGCCGAGGTCGGGCGCGTTGGCCCGGACGTCGTGCCAGCGCGAGCCGCCGGAGGCCGCCTTACCGGAAGGGTCCCCTGAGCCATGCGTGGGGCGCCCGGTCCAGAGCCGCACCCCCGACCGCGCCTCGGACTCGCGGACCGGCTCCCACAAGCCCACCGAGAACATCCCGGCGAGCTGGTGCATGGCGATGAAACTGGCTATGCCCCCTTCGGGATCCGTGGAGTCCGGGCGCTCGGTGAGGGCGTGCCACAGGAAGTACGGGTTCGGCAGCCGCACATCCGGCTGGAAGCGGTAGACGAGCCGCACCAGCCTGATCGAGCCGATGCGCGGCAGCTTGATCCGGCTGAGCGGGACGACCTCGCGCTTCCCGCCGGTCCAGGTCAGCGTCTTGTTGCGGCCCATGTAGCCGGGCTCGCTGTAGACCGTGACGTGAAGGCGTTCCCTGCGATCGGGCCGCCGGTTGTGCAACATGCCCGCGCCGACGGCGGCACCGCCCACGGAGGCCAGGCCCGCCAGGAGAATTCTGGTCTTGCGCTTCATCGGGACGCCACACCTCACTTCTGACGGGACGACCGCCCTCATCATGCGCCACGCCAAGAGGGACCTCCATGGTTCCCCGCATCCCGCATCCCGCAACCCGGCCCAACTCGGCCACGTCTCTCCCTGGTGAGATGGTCACGAGGACCGCAAGAACGAATGCAAGGGCGGGGAACATGACTGTTCTGGTGCTGCTGGGCGCCTTGGCGCTTGCCATCGGCGGATGCGCGTGTGTGGTGTGGGCGGAGCGCGGCGGGCCCCGCTGGGCCCGCGTCGTGGCTTACGTGACGCTTGCCGTGGGGGAGCTGTTGCGGCGCTCCCGGAAGAACCGGAGCCGAAGCCTGACCCGGACCAGCGGTGATGGTTGACCAGGGTTCCCGGCCCGGCGGGGAAGCCCAGTGGGGTGCCGCGACAGCAGAGGAGCCCGGCACGTTGCCGGGCTCCTTCGTGCTATGCGTTCGCCGCCCTCCGCGTCCGGGACCGACCGAACTGCGGTCGTTCAGGATGAAGTCGGGCTGTTCGGCGAGTTCGGTTTGGCGACGGTTCGCGGGGTGATGGCGACACCGTTGGGCGCGTCGCCGACGGGGATGGTGGTGGTGACGGCGTTGGTCTTGGTGTCGATCACCGACACGGTGTTGTCCAACTGGTTCGCGACATAGGCCCGGTCGCCCTTCGGAGTGAAGGCCACTCCCCGGGGCCAGGTGCCGACGGGGATGGTGGTGGTGACGGCGTTGGTCTTGGTGTCGATCACCGACACGGTGTTGTCCAACTGGTTCGCGACATAGGCCCGGTCGCCCTTCGGAGTGAAGGCCACTCCCCGGGGCCAGGTGCCGACGGGGATGGTGGCGGTGACGGCGTTGGTCCTGGTGTCGATCACCGACACGGTGCCGCTGTTGAGGTTGGTGACGTAGGCGCGCTGACCGTTCGGCGTGATGCCCACGCCGTTGGGAAGGTCGCCGGCGGGGATGGTGGTAACGACGGCGTTCGTCTTGGTGCTGATCACCGACACGTTGTCGGTGCTGGAGTTGGTGACGTAGATGCGCTGACCGTTCGGGGTGATGGCCAGGTGGCCGGGCCCCCTGCCGCCGGAGGGGACGGTGGTGGTGACGGTGTTGGTCTTGGTGTCGATCACCGACAAGGTGTCGTCGAGGTCGTTGGTGACATAGGCGCGGTCGCCCTACGGGGTGACGGCCACGGCGGTAGGCCCGTCGCCGACGGCGAGGGTGGTGGTGACGGCGTTGGTCTTGGTGTCGATCACCGACAAGGTGTCGTCGAGGTCGTTGGTGACATAGGCGCGGTCGCCCTCCGGGGTGACGGCCACGTCGAAAGGCCCGTCGCCGACGGCGATGGTGGTGGTGACGGCGTTGGTCTTGGTGTCGCTCACCGACACACTGTCGGCGGCGAAGTGGGTGACGTAGGCGCGGTCGCCCGTCGGGGCGACGGCCACGCCGGTAGGCCCGTCGCCGACGGGGATGGTGGTGGTGACGGTGTTGGTCTTGGTGTCGATCACCGACACACTGTCGGCGGCGAAGTTGGTGACGTAGGCGCGGTCGCCCTTCGGGGCGACGGCCACGCCGGTAGGCCCGTCGCCGACGGGGATGGTGGTGGTGACGGTGTTGGTCTTGGTGTCGATCACCGACACCCTGTCGGCGGCGAAGTTGGTGACGTAGGCGCGGTCGCCCTTCGGGGCGTCGGCGACGCCGGTAGGCCCGTCGCCGACGGGGATGGGGGTGGTGACGGTGTTGGTCTTGGTGTCGATCACCGACACACTGTCGCCGCGGTTGTCGGCGACGTAGGCGCGGCCACCTTTCGGGGTGATGGCCACGCCGATGGGATAGTCGCCGACGGGGATGGTGGTGGTGACGGCGTTGGTTTTGGTGTCGATCACCGACACCGTGTCGTCGTCGATGTTGGTGACGTAGGCGTGGGCAGGGTCGTCATACGCGGCGGCGGGCGATGCCACGGCGAGTGGGGCCGTCAGGCCCACGAGCACCGCCAATCCCGCCCAGGCCCGCACGACCTTCCCCCGCGAGCGCCCACCGCCGTCACATCGCCCGGTGATGCCCCGTTCCGGCGTTCCCTGTACCGCGATATCTGACACGAAGACCTCCTGAAGTGCACATGAGCCGGACTGACGATGGCCGCGTCCACGCTATGTGCCGGTATCTCCCTGTACATTCCGAGATCACATACCTAGGGCTGTATGGGCGATCCGAATCCCATCTCCGACCACCCGTCCACAGCATCGGGCGCGGGACAGCGACACACCGCACGGCCTGGCCCTGACCAGGTGATGAAGACCCCCTCAACGTCGGCGTGACGCCGGGTTCTCGGGGGCCTCAGGGGCCGGCTTCTTGCAGCCCCCCGCTACGCCACCGCGCTCCTCCGCGGCATCGCCACCTTCCGTGGCCTACCCGACGATGGGCTGTCGGCTTCCGTGAAGATCACAGCGCCTGACGAGGTGGTGCAGCACCTCAAGGCGTTCGGAGAGTTACACCAACATGCCGTGTACGGGGCCGAGGCGCGGGCGTTGATCCTCAAGGCCATCGAGGCAATCGAGGCCCTGCACTGACTCCGGGCGCGGCATCGGGGAGATTGCGAGGATTACGAGAAAGAGGCCGCTGTCCCGTTCTCACGGGTCAGCGGCCTCTTCGAAAAGGGTGAGTAACGGGACTCGAACCCGCGACATCCTGGACCACAACCAGGTGCTCTACCAACTGAGCTATACCCACCATGACCGGCGCTTTCCGCACCGGCCGAGAAAAAGTGTACAGGGTCCGAAGGGGTGCTCGCTCCCGGCTTTCGGGGTGTCGGGAGTGAGCACCGGGTCGGGCCGGCCCGGGTCAGGTCTGCCGGGCGGGCAGGACGTGCTTGGCCGCGATGGTCTTCGCCGTGTCCGAGTCCGGGCCGGGCGCGGGGACGAAGATCGCTTCACGGTAGTAGCGCAGCTCGGCGATGGACTCGTGGATGTCCGCGAGCGCGCGGTGGTTGCCGTTCTTCTTGGGGCTGTTGAAGTAGGCCCGCGGATACCAGCGGCGGGCCAGCTCCTTGATCGAGGAGACGTCGACGATCCGGTAGTGGAGGTAGCTCTCGAGCGTCGGCATGTCCCGGAGGAGGAAGCCCCGGTCGGTGCCGACCGAGTTTCCGCACAGCGGGGCCTTGCCGGCCTCGGGGACGTGCTCGCGGATGTAGGCCAGGACCTGGTCCTGGGCATCCTCGAGCGTGGTCCCGCCCTCGAGCTCGGCGAGCAGGCCGGAGGTGGTGTGCATGTCGCGCACCACCTCGGGCATGGTGACCAGCGCTTCCGCGGGGGGCCGGACAACGATGTCCACCCCCTCGCCCTGGATGTTCAGCTCGGAGTCCGTGACCAGCGCGGCCACCTCGATAAGCGCGTCGTTCGCCAGCGAGAGCCCGGTCATCTCGCAGTCGATCCACACCATGCGATCGTTCATACGTCTCACCCTACGGGGCGTTCCCGCTGGCCGGGCAGGGACGGACGGCCCGGAGCGCGGCCCGCTGCCTGTTCGGGCAGGCGTGGGGCGTAGGCGTCCGACTCCGGTTTGCCAGGGTCCGGATGCGGAGTGTGATGGTGGTGCGGAGGATGCCCCGAGTGACCGGTGGGACCGCCGGGCGCGCCCTGCCGTCGCAGCGGCAGGGAGTGGTCGCCCGAGCGGGACTCGATCACCTCGGCGCGGTCGGGCCGGTCGGCCCGCTCCAGCCGCTCCAGGCGGTCGGGTCGGTCGGGCCGGTCCGTACGTTCCGCCGGCCCGCCCTGGGGCCTGCGGGCGCGGTACGCGGCCCGGTAGGCGGCCGGGGAGGACCCGAGCTGCCGCCGGAAGTGCCCGCGCAGCGCGACCGGTGAACGGAAGCCGCAGCGGCCGGCGACCTCGTCGACCGAATAGTCGGAGGTCTCCAGAAGCCGCTGCGCCTGGAGCACCCGCTGGGTGATCAGCCACTGGAGTGGAGCGCTCCCAGTGAGCGAGCGGAACCTGCGGTCGAAGGTTCTGCGGCTCATATAGGCGCGCGCCGCCAGGGCCTCGACGTCGAACTGCTCATGCAGATGCTCGAGCGCCCACGCCACCACCTCGGCGAGCGGATCCGCCCCGATCTCCTCTGGTAACGACCTGTCCAGATAGCGCTCCTGCCCTCCGCTGCGGCGTGGCGGGACGACCAGGCGCCGGGCGAGGGCGCCGGCGGCGTCCGCGCCGTGGTCGGTGCGCACGATGTGCAGGCACAGATCGATCCCGGCGGCGGTGCCCGCCGAGGTCAGTACGTCACCGTCGTCGACGAAGAGCTCGCGGGGGTCCACATGGACCGACGGATAGCGCTTGGCGAGCGTTGGTGCGTACATCCAGTGGGTGGTCGCCGGGCGGCCGTCCAGCAGCCCGGCGGCGGCCAGTACGAAGGCCCCGGTGCACAGGCCCACGATCCGCGCGCCCTCCTCGTGCGCGCGGCGCAGCGCGTCGAGCGCGGCGGCCGGTGGCGGCTGGGTTATCGACCGCCAGGCCGGTACGACGACGGTGCCGGCCCGGGAGAGTGCCTCCAGGCCGTATGGTGCGGTCAGTTCCAGTCCGCCAGTCGTTCGCAGTGGCACATCTTCGCCCGCGCACACCAGCAATCGGTACCGAGGGACTCCGGCGTCCTGCCGGTCGATACCGAAGACGGAGAGCGGGATGGAGCTTTCGAAGATGGGGCCGCCGCTGAACAGCAGCACCGCGACGATTTCTCGTCGCCGGCGTCCGGAGAGCTTGCGCGAGGTCTCCGGTACGGTCGTGGAGTCCTGGCTCATGGCACTAAGCCCCCCTCGGTGGTCGCGTCCTCTCGGTCCTGCACGTTTCCCCTCGGTCCTGAACGGTTCCCCCGCCGGTCATGGCCAAGATCGAATCTACTGTGTCGCGTGTGGTCGCCGTGACCAGTTCACCACCCGCCACTATGTCGACATGGGAACTTGGCGCGAAGCATTCGATCACGAAGCGTTGCACTCGTAGCCCTCGCTGTGAAGTACGCCTTGTGCGGACACCCACTTCCCGTAGGGGGTAAGTGTGCCCCGGACCCCTTTCCACGCTGGCCGGACGGGTGTTGAGCACGGTGTTTGCCAAGGGAAGAAGTGTGGCCCGAAGTTGGCTTAAAACAAGCGGGCGCATGCGTACGGATGCGTCATACGACCGGCGTACGGCCCGCTCATACACCCCGAGGGCTTGAGCGACGCTCCAGCGGCGCTCCATCAGCGCTGAGTGTACGGAGCGCTACGGACCGCGTCCCCGGCCCGGTCCCCTCGCGCGTCCTCAGACGCGGCGGCCGCCCCGGTGCGCGCCGATCCCCGTACGGCCGTGGCGGCCCCGGTGCGGACTGGCGCCGTCCGCGTCCAGCCGGGCCGCGGTGCGCTCGGAATGGCGCAGCAGGGCGCGGCTGGCGGCCGTCACGGCGGCGAGCCCCGCACCGGCCCCCAGGGCGGCGCCGACGGGTAATCCGCACATGAGCAGGACGACGGGGACCACGGCGCAGCCGAAGGCCGCCCAGCGGATCACCTCGCTCACCGCATCGCTAGCGGTGGCCTGGACCGGGGCTCGAGCGGGGCTTGGGATATGGGGCCGTCCGGGTGTCCCGGCCGTGTCGCCGGGGATGCCGCCGGGGGCGTCGTACTCGCGGGCGACGGACACGGGCAAGGCTCCTCTCGAGCGGCCGGCGAGATATCGGCAGGGCGCTCCGCGCGGGGGTGGGGAGGGGCGGCGGGCCGGGGATCCGGGCAGGTGAGCGGGTCGGGCCGGGGCCGCCGCACCGGCTGCCGCTACTACAACGCCCGGCCCGCCCCCAGGTCACTGCCGGGCGGTCGCGCGGCCTGCCGCGGCGGTCCGGCCGGGCCGGGCACCGGGCCTGGGCCCGGGCTTGGTGGGGACCACTTGGGGCATTGCGTTACAGGCCGCCCTCCGGCATGCTCCGGGGAACGCTTCGGGCGGCTCCGCTCCCGTGGCTACCTCTGGGCAGGTGGTGAATGCCGCCGTACCCTTGGGGGTAAGGGCTTGGAAAGATGAATCCCGGACGGATTTCGACCCCTCGAGATCGTCCCCGAGCTCCAGCGGAGCTCAAGTCCCCCGACAACCCCCAACCTGAGCCCCCGCCGATCCCTCCGCACGAGGACATCCTTCGCCGAGATACCGATGGCCGGTCACGAAATCCCCGAACCCGCGGACCGCAAGCGGGTCGCCGATCACATGGCGACCCCCGAAGCGGCGGAAGAAACACGTCATTCCTGCGATCCAGCGTTCCAGCACGGTGTTGTGGTGGGATTCGACGGCTCCACGTCGAGCGAACGCGCCCTCGCCTACGCGATCGGCATGGCCCGGCGCTCAGGCTCGGGGCTGATCATCGTCCACGTGGCCAACCGGCTGCCGACGACGGTGTGGGCGGGCTGTGAGCCGCCGGTCTTCGTCGATGTCCCCGATCACCGCACCGAGGTGCTGGGGCTCGAGCTGGCCTGCGCCGATCATCTCTCCGAGGTGCCCTGGATCCTCGTCGAGCGCGGCGGGGACATCTGCCATGAGCTGGAGGAGGTCGGCCGGGAGTACGCGGCCGACGCCATTGTGGTGGGCTCCACGCACGGGCTGGTGGGGCGGATCTTCGGCTCGGTCGCGGGGCGGCTCGCACGGCGGGCGCAGCGGCCCGTCATCGTCATCCCCTGAGCATCCCCTGAGCATCCCCTGAGCGTCGGCTGGGCATCGCCTGCCGTCGGCCGGGCGTCCCTTGGCGTCGGCCGGGCGTCCCTCGACGTCCGCTGGGGCATCCCCTGAGCATCCGCTGGGTGTTGCCTGGGCGCCCGCTGGGTGTCCGCTGAGCATCTCCTGAGTGTCATCGGGTGCCTCTAGGTGCCTCCTGGCGCCTCAGAGCGCTCCAGGCGCTCCACGCGCTCCAACATGGCCCCGAGCGCGCCCAAGTGCCCCTGAGCGGCTTCTCCGGGCCTTCCCGGCCCCGCCAAGTCCCCGTGCCCTCGCCCGCCGTGCCCCGGCGCGTGCCTGTCAAGCGCGATTGTTCAGCCCAAAACCTCTGCCGTCGGCATGACTTGGCCCGGACGCCTGGAACCGGACACCCCCAACTCCCCTTGACCGCAGGCGAGATGGCGTCAAGTCCATCTTGACAACGGACAAACCTACCCGTGCGTAGAGGTGGATTGTGCGTTTGTGAGGGGTACAAACCGTTCGGTCGTGCCGATGCGCGGGAAGTGACGGTTCCCGCGCGCCGGCCAGCCGCCGGCGTAATAGGGCGACGCCGGCGAAGGGGAGGCGGCCCCCGCGTGCGTGGTGGCACACGCGGGGGACCGCCAAGGGGTCCGCGGTGGGATTCGCCGAGGTCGCGCGGGGGTTCGGGGCTATTCGACCGTCACCGACTTGGCGAGGTTGCGGGGCTTGTCGATGTCCCGGCCGAGCGCCAGCGCCGTGTGGTAGGCGAGCAGTTGGAGCGGGATGCCCATGAGGATCGGGTCGAGTTCCACCTCGTTGCGGGGTACCACGATCGTGTGGTCCGCCTTCTCCTGCTCGCGGTGGGCGACGGCCAGGATCCGGCCGCTGCGGGCCTTGATCTCCTCCAGCGTCGCGCGGTTCTTCTCCAGCAGGTCGTCGTCGGGCAGCACCGCCACCGTCGGCACCTCGGGCTCGATCAGCGCGAGCGGCCCGTGCTTGAGCTCGGAGGCCGGGTACGCCTCGGCGTGGACGTAGGAGACCTCCTTCAGCTTCAGGGACGCCTCGCGCGCCACCGGGTAGCCGCGGACCCGCCCGACGAAGATCATGCTCTTTGCGTTCGCATATTCCGCGGCGAGCTTTTTGATCTCTTCCTCGCCGCTCAGCACCTCGGCGATCTGCTCGGGCAGCTTGCGCAGCCCGGCGATGATCCGCTTGCCGTCGGCGACCGAGAGATCGCGGATCCGGCCCAGGTGGAGGGCGAGCAGCGCGAAGGCGACGGCGGTGTTGGTGAAGCACTTGGTGGAGACGACGCACACCTCCGGGCCCGCGTGGACGTACACTCCGCCGTCCGTCTCCCGGGCGATGGCGCTGCCCACGACGTTGACGACGCCCAGCACCCGCGCGCCCTTGCGCTTGAGCTCCTGGACGGCCGCCAGGGTGTCGTAGGTCTCGCCGGACTGGCTGACCGCGATGTAGAGGGTGTCCGGGTCCACGACCGGGTTGCGGTAGCGGAACTCGCTCGCGGGCTCCGCGTCCGCCGGGATCCGGGCCAGCTCCTCGATGAGCTGGGCCCCGATCAGGCCCGTGTGGTACGCCGAACCACAGCCGAGGATCTTGACCCGGCGCACCCCGCGCGCCTCGCGGGCGTCCAGGTTGAGCCCGCCCAGCCGGACGGTGGAGAAGCGGTCGTCGATCCGGCCGCGCAGCACCCGGTCCACGGCGTCGACCTGCTCGTGGATCTCCTTGTGCATATAGGTGTCGTGGCCGCCCATGTCGTACGACTCGGCCTCCCACTCCACGGTGGTGGGGGAGGGGGCGGTGCGGCTGCCCTCGGTGGTGTAGGTGCGGTAGTCGTCGGCCTTGAGGGTGGCCATCTCGCCGTCGTCCAGGGTGACCACCTGGCGGGTGTGGCTGACCAGCGCGGCGACGTCGGAGGCGACGAACATCTCCTTCTCGCCGATGCCCAGCACCACCGGCGAGCCGTTGCGGGCGACGACGATGCGGTCCGGGAAGTCGGCGTGCAGTACGGCGATGCCGTAGGTGCCCTCGACCATCGAGAGCGCCTGGCGGACCTTCTCCTCCAGGGTGGGCGCCTGGGAGCGGCCGATGAGATGGGCGAGCGCCTCGGAGTCGGTGTCGGAGGCCAGCTCCACGCCGTCGGCGGCCAGCTTGGCGCGCAGATCGGCGGCGTTGTCGATGATGCCGTTGTGGACGACGGCGACCTTGCCGTCCGCGTCCAGATGCGGATGCGCGTTGGTGTCATTGGGCGCGCCATGAGTGGCCCAGCGAGTGTGGGCGATCCCGGTGGTGCCCGCGAACCGCTTGGGAAGCCTGGCCTCCAGCTCGCGGACCCGGCCCTTGGCCTTGGCCGTCTTCAGCCCGGCGCTCTGGGCGCCCTTGGCGGGCTTGCCCTGGATCGCGATGCCCGCGGAGTCGTAGCCGCGGTACTCCAGGCGCTGAAGCCCCTCCAGCAGTAGCGGTGCCACATCGCGCTTGCCGATGTATCCGACGATTCCGCACATGGTGTTCAGGCCCTCCCATTGATCGCTTGTGCATGTTCGTGCTCGGGTCCGGCGGTGGCGGCCGCCATCGTGGACCGGTGCCGTGGACCGGCGTCGTGGGCCGGTGCCGTGGACCGGCGTCGTCAGCCGTAGACGATGCGGCGCAACTGGCGCAGCGAGAGTTCGGGCGGGGCCACCGCGCGGTACGGCAGCTCGGCCGTGATCCGCTCGAAGATGTCCGCGTTGGTCAGCCCGCCGGACTGAAGCTCGCGGTGGCGGCGCCGGACGAACTCCTCCGTCGTCTCGTCGAAGTACGCCAGTACGTCCAGCACCACCCGGCCCGCCTCGCCGCGGCTGAGCGGCGTACTGCGGACCAGGTGGTCGATCAGGTCATCGTGGGACATTCGGCGGTCGAGCATCCGTTGATACTGCGATGCGGCGAAGTGTTTCGCAACATTCCTGCCCGATATCGGGCAGGGGTGGGCCTCAGTGGCGGGAAAGCTGGGTCTCAGTCGTTGAAAGACCGTGTCTCAGGTGCCCGAAAGCGGCGGAGCACGGCCTGTTTGGCGGTGTTGACTGCTTCCCTCCCTGAAGGGA